>NZ_JBEPAM010000065.1:0-38266 GCF_040298605.1 Kitasatospora sp. NPDC001527
CAAGAACCTCGACCCCACCTGCAACCTCTTCAACCGCACCAAGGCCGCCTGGGACGCCGTCAGCGTCCCCGCCCAGACCGGCGACCCGACCTGCACGAACAACGGCGGCGACGACTTCTCGCTGGCGCTGACCCCGTCGTCCGGCTCGGTCCAGCCCGGCGCCTCGACCACGGCGACCGTCAACACCGCCGTCGTCTCGGGCACCGCGCAGACCGTCGCGCTGACCGCCTCGGGCCTCCCGGCCGGCGTCACCGCGAGCTTCAGCCCGTCGTCGGTCCAGGCCGGCTCCTCGGCGACCCTGACCCTGGCGGCCTCCTCCACGGCCGCGACCGGGACCTACCAGGTCACCGTCACCGGCACCGCCGGCGCCACCGTCCACACCAGCCAGTTCAGCCTGACGGTCGGCACCGGCAACCCCGGCGGCGGCAGCTGGGCCGTCGGCACCACCTACAAGGCGGGCGACGTCGTGACCTACAACGGGGTCAGCTACCGCTGCCTCCAGGGCCACACCGCCCTGACCGGCTGGGAGCCGCCGAACGTCCCGGCGCTCTGGCAGGCCGTGTGACCGGGAGACCCTGACGCCCGGTGAAACCCGCCGTGCCGCGGTCCGTCGAGGGGACGGACCGCGGCACGGCCGTTTCCGGAGCCGGGGTGGATGCCCCAGTCGTCGACGTCCAGGCACTGGCCGGTCAGGCCGGGCAAGGGGGAGGAGCTGGGGAACCGGGCGTTGTTGAAGCGCTGGCGGCCGCCGCTCGCCGGCACGTTCCGGGCCGGGGAGAGGCTGTTGTCGCACGGGAGCCGGACGACCTGCTGCCCCGGGCCCCGGAAGCCGTCGACGCACGTGCCGTCGGCCGTGGGGCTGAGGCTGGTCAGCTGTAGCTGCGGACGAAGGTGGGGGATGCCGCCCCGCTCGCCACCGGGCTCGCCGCGAGGGTGCCGGCGGACACCGGGCACCGGCCGCCGGGGCGGTGCGGGCGCGGCGGCGTCAGGCGCGGAAGGTGCTCCGGTAGTCCGTCGGGGAGGTGCCGACGTGGCGGTGGAAGGCCGCCCGGAAGGCGGCGGGGCTGCCCAGGCCGCTGAGCCGGGCGATCTGTTCGACGGGCGCCGCGGTGGTCTCCAGCAGCTCGCGCGCCCAGTCGATGCGGGCGGCGGTCAGCCAGGCCATCGGCGAGGTGTCGGTCTCCTGCTGGAAGCGCCGGATGAAGGTCCGGCGGGACATGTGGGCGCGGCGGGCCAGGTCGTCCACGCTGTGGCGCTGCGCGAGGTTGTCGAGCATCCAGGCGCGGACCGGGGCGAGTTCCACGCCGTGCGCGGCCGGACGGAGGCGCTCGATGAACTGCGCCTGGCCGCCGGGGCGCTGGGGAGGGGCGACGAGCGCCCGGGCCCGGTCGTTGGCGGCCGCGGCGCCGTGGTCGCGCCGGATGACGTGCAGGCACAGGTCGATGCCGGCGGTCACCCCCGCCGAGGTGAGGATGTCGCCGTCGTCGACGAAGAGCTGGTTCGGGCGGACGTCGATCCGGGGGTGCAGGCGCTGCAGCGCGGCGGCGTCCCGCCAGTGGGTCGTCGCGGGGCGCCCGTCCAGCAGCCCCGTGGCCGCCAGCGCGAACGCCCCGGTGCAGATCGACACCAGCCGCGCCCCGCGGGCGTGCGCCGAGCGGATCGCCGCCAGCGCGGCGGCGGGGGGCGGGGCCTGCGGGTCCACGTAGCCGGGGACGACCACGGTGTCCGCGTCCAGCACCGCCTCCAGCCCGGCGGGTGCGGTGACGGTGAACCCGCCGCTGTGGACCGGCCCGGCCGCCGGGTCGGCGCAGACCGTGACCCGGTAGTGCGGGTCCGGGCCGAAGGCCTGCACTGGTATGCCGAGGTCGAGCGGGAGGACCCCGGGGAGCGCCAGCACCGCGATCCGGTGCGGTTCCGTCGTCGCCATGGCACGATCCTAGCGGCACCCGGCCTGCGTGCCACTGTCGGGGGCGGACGCGGGATTCGTAGCCTGCGGCCATGGACTTCTCACTCGACCTGCCGACCGGCCCGCTGGCCGAAGCCGTACTCCGCGCCGCACGGACCTCCGAGTCCCCGCCGGTGGCCCATCACAGCGTGCGCAGCTTCCTGTTCGCCCAGCTCATCGCCGCCCACGAAGGCTGCCTGGAGGACGCCGCGTACGACCGTGACCTGCTGTTCGCCGCGACCGTGCTGCACGACCTGGGCGCGGGCGACCTGGCGCCGGGCGCGGCCCGCTTCGAGGTCGAGGGCGCCGACCTGGCGGCGGACCTGCTGCGGCGGCACGACGTCGCCGAGGCGGACGTCGACCGCGTGTGGGAGGCGATCGCCCTGCACACCTCGCCCGGGATCGCCGAGCGGCGCGGCCTGCTCTGCTACCTCACCCGCTCGGGCGTGGGCGCCGACTTCGGGCGCAACGCCGAGATCGTCGCCCCGTGGGAGAAGCGGATCCACGCCGCCTATCCGCGGCTGTCCATGGTCCGCTCCCTCGTCGACGCGATCGTGGAACGGGCCGCGCGCTCGGAGGACGCCGCTCCCCGCTACTCCCTCGGCGGCGAGCTGCTGCGCGAACGCCGGGCCGGGGGCCTGACCGAACTGGAGCGCGCGGCGGCCTCCTGCCCGTGGGGCGAATGAGCGCGGGCGCGAGCGCCGGGTACCGTGACCTGCGGCGCCGGTGAGGTGCCCGGCCGACGGAGGCCGGGCCGGCGGCACCGACACAGGGGAGGCGGAGTACGGATGACTCTGGAGGCAGGCGGTCGCGTCCGTCTCGTCGAGGACCTCGGGATCGGTGAGGCGTTCACCCGGGAGTCCGGGGCCGCCGCCGGGTTCCTCGCGCTCGGCGCCGGGATCGAGGGCACCGTGGAGCGGGTGCACGGCGAACTCCCCCCGAGCCACGAGGTCGGCGAGTACCAGCGGCTCAAGGCGCTCTTCGAGGACTACGGCCACACCATGCCGGCGGCCAGCCGTGAGCGGCTGGAGGCGGAGGTCGCCGCGCTGGAACCGCAGTGGGCCGCGCACCTGGAGCGGGGCCGGCAGGTGACGGTCCGGGTCCGCTGGGACAACGGCTTCGTCCTCGACGAGGTGCGGCAGGACGTCCTCGCCGCGCTGTGACGCCGGCCCTGCCCGCCGCGCGGGAAGGGCCCGGCCGCGGACCGCGCGGAGCTCAGGGCCGCTGGTCCGCGGTGGCCGCGCTGGCGGCGGCGTCCGCGACGGTGGCCCGGTACAGGCCGAGCCTGGGCGCCAGCACCTTCGCGCCGGAGCCGAGCGGGACGTTGCGGGTCTCCGCGGTGGGCATGTGGTCGCCGTCGGCCAGGACGTTGAGCTGGTCGATGCCGGGGACGGTGCCGGTGCTCGCGCCACCGGGGTTGAGGTCGATCACCGCGTACGCGGTCCTTCCGGCGCCGACCGGGTAGGCGGGGGCGCCGCCGAGCCCGCCGGGGACCAGCGGCTTCACGTCCTTGCCACGGTCGGTGGCGCGCGAGTCGCCGAGGCTGACCAGCGGGTAGTAGCCGAGGCCGCAGGCGTGCGGGCCCTGGTTGCGCACCTCGATCACCCGCTGGGTCGCCGCCTCGGGGCGGGTGGTCACCCGGACCGTCAGGTCCTTGCTCTCGCACGGGTGGCCGTAGGCGTAGGCGTCGCCGTCGGCCGGGCCGCCCGCTCCCCCGGCGGCGGTCGGCGGCGTGCTCGCGGACGGCTGGGCGGCGGCCGGCGCCGGTGCGGCGGGCTTCGACGCCGCCGGATTCGCGGCGGCGGCGCCCGGGGAAGCGGCGGCAGCGGGAGCAGCGGTCGTCGGGGCGCCGGCCGCCGGGGCGGGCGCGCCGGCCGCCGGGGCGGGCGCGCCGGCCGCCGGGGCGGGCGCGCCGGCCGCCGGCGTGGAAGCCGAGGTGTGCTCCACCGGCTGCGGGCCCCCGGTCAGCCCGTCGGGCCCGCAGGCGGTCAGGGCTAGGGCGGCACCGGCGAGCGCGGCCGGGACGAAGAGGGTACGGCGAATGGACATGACGGATCCCCGTAGGAGCGAAGGGCTGCTGGAAGAGGGCGGTCTGCGCCGCGGTGGGCGCCCCGCCGGGCAGTACTCTGACCCGCCGTCCGTCCCACCCGCCACCCCCTCCGGCCGATCCGGCACGCTGGAACGATTTCACCCCCTCCGACCTGTGGAAACGTGCGAGCCTGGAACGGCGGGGCGGAACGTTCCAGGGGCAGCGGAATTCGGTGGCGGCCCGGCCCGGGGTCGGCCAGGGTGGGCCCATGGCCGATCGTGCGAACTTTGTCGTGGTCCGCGAGGACGGCGCGTACGAGCTGTACCTCTCCCGGTTCGGTGCCGTGGGGATCGACCTCGACCTGCTGGCCGGGCCGGTACGGACGCTCTCGACGCTCCGCCACATGAGCGCGGACGGCTGGTGGCTGGACGACGTGCTCTGCCAGGGGGCGGCACTCGTCGACCTGCGCCGGAGGGTCCTGCTGCTGTTCGCCCTGGAGGGGCCGAGCACCGTGCTGCGCCACCGCGCCGCGGCCCTGGAGCTGCTGCGGCGGGCCTGGGCGGGCTGGGAGGTGCGCTGGGCGTACGACGGCAACGCGGAGTTGCGGGCCCACCTGGGGCTGGACCCGGAGTTCGTCCGCGACCGTGGGTGCGCGGCGCTGGCGGGGGCGTTGCTGGCACCCGAGGACGAGGAGTTCACGGACCCGGAGCCGATGGTCGCGGTGGCGACGGTCGGACCGGACCGCTGCCACGTGGTGGCGAACACCGGTGACCACCCGGTCCGGGAAGGGGTCGCGCTGCTCGACCGGCTGGCGGCCGCCCCGGAGCACGGGGTGTGCCGGGTGGCGGCCGAGGCCGGGATCCATGTCGATCCGCTGCGGCGCCAGGTGGGGTGGTGGACGCTCGGAGCTGTGCCGGAGGCGTACGGGACGCCTCGCCGGTGGCCCGGGTGGACGGTCGTGTTCTGGCAGGACCGCTGGGAGGAGCACGTCCGGGCGGCCGGTGGGCGGTTCCGGCCGCCGGCGGTCGACCGCGAGCGGGCGTCGGCCGAGGTCAGGGCCGCCGCCGGGGCCCGGCGGCGGCCCTGATCCGGCCGGTGGTGGGCGGGCCGGTCAGTCCCACCAGAACGACCACCGCCGGGCGGCGATCAGCTGCTCGGCGTAGGCGGTGAGGGTCTCGGCGCCCTGGAGGACCTGGTCGGGGCAGAGCGCCATGTGCTCGGCGGCGATCGGGAGTGCCTCGTCGAGCGTGGCGGGCGGCACCGGGACGCTCAGCTCCAGGGTGCTGAAGCCCGCTTCGACCACCTGAGCGCCGAAGCGGCGTTCCCAGTCGGCGAGCACGGCGGCGATCTTCGCGCTGTCGTTCTCGTGGTTGACCGGGCCGCTCCAGCCGCACGCCGCCAGGGCCTCGGCGCCGCTGCCCGCCCGGACCAGGCCGAGGCGGACGTTGCGTCCGATCTGCAGCACCTCGGCGAGATCGCGGGCCTCGGTGTCGGCGGCGCCGCCGGCGAGCACGGTGGCCGGGGCGAGGCCGGGCCAGGCCGAGCCGTAGGGCGCCAGGATGTCGGACCCGCCGGCCTCGTCCTCGTCGGCGGCGCACTCCGCCCACCAGCCGCTCAACAGGGCGGCCGGGTCGTGCTCGGCGAGCTCGGAGGCCTCGTCCGGGAAGAGTTCGCCGGACAGCCACGGGCGGACCTCGGGGCCGTCGTCCAACGGGCTGAGCAGCAACGGCCACAGGCCGCTCTGCGGGTGCAGACGGTGGAGCCGGCCCCACAGCACGGGCGGGGCGAGGTCGTCACTCACCCACATCAGCGCCTGGTGCCCCTCCCCCTCGTCACCGGCGACCAGGCGTCCGGACGGCAGATCGACGGGGAGAGCGGAGACGGCGTGGGCCAGGTCGGGGGACTCGATCATGCGGACACCGTAGACGCGCGGTCCGACACTCGCCGTCGAGGGCCATGACCGGAGGTCAAAGGATGTCCCGGCGGCGCTCCTCGACGATGACCTCGTCGACCGCACGCCCTCCGAGGTGGCGCCGCCGGCCCAGCACCTTCGCGTAGACCACGACCCCGATGAAGCCGGCCGTCATGAGGACGACGCCGACCACGGTCAGGTTGACGCCGGAGACGTGCCAGTCCACGCCGAACGCGAGGACCGCTCCGATCGCGAACAGGATGATGCAGCCACCCAGGCCCATGGTTTCCCTCCGTCGTCGAGTCCGGCCCCGCCGTCGTCGGCGGGCCGCTCCGCCGTCTACCCCGGTTCACCGGGGCGATGCCCGCCGGTTGCGGCCGGACCGGGAGGTCCGGGGCCGGGACGTCCGGGGCCGGGACGTCCGGGGCCGGATGCACCGGGAGCGGGGGGGCGGGCCGGGGGGGACACGGCCCGGCAGCCCGATTCGTGCCCGGCTGCCACCACGCGGGCGGCCCGCCGGTGTCCGGGACCCACCACCGCGAGGGCCCCGGACACCCCGGGCGGAGCCACCACTCGCCGGGATACGGCGGGCGGCGGCGCGCGGAACCCACGGGGGGAGGTGGACCAGTGCGCCGGCCGCCCACGACCGCCGGGTACCCCCGTTCACCGGACCCATGCACCGGACCGTGCATCAGGACCGTGGCCGGGGCCGGCGGGCTCCGCCGGTCGCCCGGTCGGCGCAGTACGCTGGACGATCGGTGTACTCCGGACGGGAGGCGACAGTGGCGACGACGACTCGGCCGAACCGTGAACTGCACACGATGGGCGAACTGTTCGCGCCGCCGGGCGAGCCGGGGCCGCCCGAGGTGCGGGCCCGGGCGCGGAGGGCGGTGGCGGCGCGGGCCCGGGACGCCGAGGACTGCCGGCTGCTGCTGGACGCCCTGGGGCTGCTCGAACACGCGGCGCCCGCCGAGGAGGGCGGCCCGTGACCCACCGCCCGGCGCGGTGCGGCGGCGGGCCGGCCCGGGCGGGGTGGTCCCGTGGGTGGAGGCGGTGTGGTCCTGCGGGTTGACGGGTGCGCGGCACCGGGCGCCGTATCGTCGGTGGTATGAGCCGAGGACTTCAGCAGGCCGCCTATCTGCTGGCTTTCGACACCCGGGCACAGCACCCGCAGGACCGCGCCCGGGCCGGGTTCCTGGTGCGGGCCGCCGCGCTGGCCGAGCTCGCCGAACGGGGCGCGGTCGCCGAGGACGGGCGGGGCCGGGTGCGGGTGGTGGAGGCCGGGACCACCGGGGACGCGCTGCTGGACGCGCTGCTCGCCGAGGTCGGCTGCGCGCCGCGCAGTTGGAAGGCGTGGATCAGGCGCGGCCGCGAGGACACCCTGGAGGCCGTGGAGGAGCGGCTAGCGGTGCTCGGCGTGCTGACGGTGGCGGACCGCGACCCCTACGGGGCGGTGGTGCCGCGACGGCCGGTGGTGGTGGACGACCCGCGCGAGGCGCTGGACCTGCAGGCGCGGGTGGCCGGGCTGGTGCGCGGTGACGGTCCGCCCGCCGGGGCGCCGTTCGCCGACCTGGTGCTGGCGGTCCTGGCCGCCCACGGGCACCTGCGCCTGGTGCTCCCCCGGCACGACCGCAGGGCCCGGTCCGAGCGGATCGCCGCGCTCACCGACGAGCTCGCGGCGCGGCTCGCCGACCGGGCCCCGGGCCTGGTGCGGGCGATGGCGGGGCTGAACCTGACCATGGTCGCCGCCCAGGGCGGGATGGGCGGCGGCTGAACACCCGGCCGGACGCTCGACGGCCGTTCGGATGCCCGATGGACGTCCAGATGTTCGAGAGCGAGGTCGGCCACCGCGAGGGCCGACTCCGGCAACACGGGCCCACCGCCCCGGAAGCGCGGCGTCCGGTGTGCGAAGGGACGGGACCCCGGTGCGGCGGGCTTCGCGGCGGGCGGCGGTGGGCAGGGTCCCGGGCGGACGCAGGCCGCGAGGAGGAGGACGGGATGAGCCAGGACGAGAGCGTGCGGACGGCGGGTACCGGGGGCGGCGGCGAGGAGGACGCCCTGCGGCGATCGGCCGCCTTCCTCGTCGACGAGGCCCTCGGTTTCCTCTTCCCCGCCGCCCTGCGGGCCGCCGCCGACGTCGGGGTGGCCGACCACCTGGCGAACGGCCCGGCCGCGCCCGCCGAACTCGCCGCGGCGACCGGCACCGACGCCCGCAACCTCCACCGGGTACTGCGGCTGCTCGCCACCCGCGGTGTGGTGGCGGAGGACGAGCAGGGCCGCTTCACGCTCACCGAGGCCGGGCAGGCGCTGCGCGGCGACGTCCCGTACTCGGTGCGCACGGCCGTCCAGATGCTCACCGACCGCACCATGTGGCGGCCGGCCGGGGAGCTGACGCACTGTCTGACCGAGGGCACCACCGCGTTCGAGAACATCTTCGGCATGCCGTTCTTCGACCACTTCGCCAAGGACGAGCGGACCGCCGCCGTCTTCCACGTCGGCATGGCGGCGATGTCCGACCAGGAGAACGCGCCCATCGCCGCCGCCTACGGGTTCCCGCCGGACGGCACGGTGGTGGACATCGGCGGCGGCCACGGCGGCCTGCTGCTGGAGGTGCTGCGCCGCAACCCGGGCCTGGAGGGCGTCCTGTACGACCGCTCCCACGTCCTCGCCGGGAACCGGCTGGGCGCGCACCCGGAGATCGCGGGCCGCTGGACGGCGCGGGAGGGCGACTTCTTCACCGCCGTGCCCGCCGGCGACGTCCTGATGCTCAAGCGGATCACGCACGACTGGGACGACGAGGCGTGCGTGACCCTGCTCGGCCACTGTGCCCGGGCGCTGCGCCCGGGCGGCCGGGTGCTGGTGCTGGACGCCGTGGTCCCCCCGGGCAACGCGCCCCACCAGTCCAAGGACCTGGATCTGATGATGATGGCGTCGCTGACCGGCCGCGAGCGCACCGAGGCCGACTTCGCGGAGCTCTTCGCGCGGGCCGGCCTGCGGCTGTCCCGGGTGATCCCGGCGCCGGCCGTGCTGTCGGTGGTGGAGGCGGTCGCGGCCTGAGCGGGACGGCGCCGGGCGCTCAGCCCCGGCCCCGGGTGCGCCGGACCGCTTCGAGGAAGCCCGCGGTCGAGGGGCTCGGCAGGGGGCGGGCGTACCGCCGGGCGAGCGTGTCCAGGGCGGTCGGCTCCGTGGTCCAGCCGTGTCCGTCGAGCCACTCCCGGGTGCCGGGGCCGAGGCCGCCGCGCCACAGGTCAGTGAGGTGGGCGAGCGAGGGCTCGTACGGCGTGGCGGTCACGTCCCGGCCCTGCTCCAGCAGCAGGCGGCTGCCCGGCGCGGCGAGGGCGGCGACCGCGGTGAGCAGTCCGGCCGCATCCTCGGGCGCGAGGTAGACCAGCAGCCCCTCGGCCAGCCAGGCCGAGGGACGTGCGGGGTCGAACCCGGCGTCGACCAGGCGGTCGGGCCAGTGCGGCTCCAGCAGGTCGGCGGGCAGGACGGTGCGCCGGCTCCTCGGCTCGGCGGCGAGGGCCGCGAGGACCTGCTCCTTGAAGGCCAGCACCGGGCCCAGGTCGAGTTCGAACACGCGGGTGCCGACCGGCCAGTCGAGCCGGTGGGCGCGGGTGTCGAGGCCGGCCGCGAGCAGCACGATCTGGTCGGCGCCGGCGGCCAGCAGACGGTCGTCGTAGAAGCGGGTGCGCAGGACGCCGTGCGCGACCAGGGTCCTGGCGAGGCCGCTGTCCGGGCCGGAGGCGGGCAGCGGCACGTCGGCCGCGGCGGCGAACGCGGCGGCGTACGGGTCGACGAAGAGCGGGTCGGGGCGGGAGCTCTCGTAGGCCCGCACCAGGGCGACGGACAGGGCGGTGCGGGAGACCGGGCTCAGCGGTTCGGGGGTCGTCATGGCCGGCAACATACATCGCCACCGATGCATCTGTGAAGATGTATTCTACCGGCATGGACGGCGTGCAACTCCTCAGACTCGGCAAGCGGTTGACCGATCTCGGCCGCGACATGATCATCGACCCGGCCTCGGCGCACCTCACCCCCGGCGAGATCGCCGTGGTCGCCGACGTGTACCGCCATCCGGCGACCTCCGCCCGGGAGATCCAGGCCCGGACCGGCTTCGCGCAGAGCCATGTCTCGGTCTCCGTCGGCCGGCTGCGCGAGCGCGGACTGCTGGACGCCGCCGACGACCCGCAGGACGGGCGGCGCACCCTGCTGACCGTCTCCGACTGGGCCCGGCAGACCATTCGCGAGCACGTCGCCCGGCCCGCGGAGCCGGTCATCGCCAAGGCCGTCCCGGATCCGGACCGGGCCCGCCGGGTCACCGAACTCCTCGACGAGCTCGCCGCCCTGCTGCTGCCCTGACGCCCCGCAACCGACCCGCGACAAGTCCGGGCACGCGTGTCACCCGGCCGCCGGGGAGGCGACCGGGTGACACATGTGCGGGTGGATCAGGTGCGGGTGGATCAGTCCCCGGCGGGGCGGCGGCGCGAGACCACGACGAGCGCCGCGCCGGCGGCGACGGCCGCGGCGGCGGCGCCGGCCTCCCAGCCCAGGCCGTCGGCGCCGGTGGCGGCGAGCTGGCCGGAGCGGGCGACGGTGTCGGCGGTGGTGCCCGTGGTGGCCGCCCGGGCGGTGGTGCCACCGGTGGTCGTGGTGCGGTCCGCGGCCTGGACCGCCGCCGGGGCGGCCGGGGCGGTGGCGGTGGGCTGCGGCGCCGGGGTGGTCCGCGGCTGCTCGGTCGGGCGGTCGGTGGGCCGCTCGGTGGGCTGCCCGGTGGGCTTCGGGGCGGCCGCGTCGACGGCGCGGGCGGCGGCCCAGCCCTGCTCCAGGAAGGCCAGCACGGCCTGGTCGTCGCCCTCCAGAGCGGCGAGCGCGGCCTTCCTGACGGCCGGTCCGCCGTTCTCGGCGATCTGCGACACCTTCACCCGGTTGTCGCTCACGCGCGCCGCCGCCAGCCCGGACTCCAGGAAGCGGCGCCGGCCGGCGGCGTCGCCCTCGAGCGCCTTCTGGGCGGCGCTGCGGGCGTGCGGGCCGGTCTGCGGGTCGGCGAGGACGCGCTCGATCTCGGCCCGGTCGTCCTCGGCGCGGGCCGCGTACTGGCCCTCCTTGAGGAACTTGACGATGTCCGCGTAGGTGCCGGAGAGCGCGGCGCTCGCGGCCCGCTGCAGGGCCGGACCGGCCGTCCCGAGCATCCGGGTGACCTCGACGCGGTCGTCGTCGGCCCGCACCTTGGGGAGTTCGACCTCGAAGAAGTGGCGCAGTGCCGCGGGCGTGTTGATCCGCAGGGCCTTCTCGCCGGCCTCCTTCACGCCCCGGCCGGTCTGCGGCCGGCCGAGGAGCCGCACCAGCTCCAGGCGGTCGTCGGTGGCCTGGGCCTGGTAGCGGCCTTCCTTGAGGAACGCGACCAGGCCCTCGTAGGAGCCGCCGCGCAGGGCCGCCTTGGCGGCCTCCTTCACGGCCTCGCCACCGGTGGCGAGGAACTTGGTGACCTCGACACGGCAGTCGATGTACCGGGCGTCGTGGAGACCGACCTCCAGGAAGTGCCGCAGGTCGGCGGCCGTTCCGGCGAGGGCCTTCTCGGCGGCCTCGCGCACGGACACGCCGCTCTCCTTGTCCGCGAGGATCTTCTGGACCTCCGCGCGGTCGAGCTCCTCCTGGGTCGGCTCGCCCTCGGAGACGGTGTCGGACCCGGAGACCCCGGCGGGCTGGGGGGCGTCCGCGGCGAGGGCCGTCGACGGGAAGAGAACGGCAGGGGTGAGGACCGCGGCCGCGACGACGGCGGACACCCGGGGAAGCTTCATCCGGCAGAACCTGCTCTGTGCGAAGAGTCTGTGAACGCACAAATCATAGATCCATCCGGATGCTTGTCACACCGGTTTGATGATCAGTCCGATAGTGCCCGCCATGGTGCTTTTGACGCGGTTGGGGGCGGTGGCGGCCGACGTGTCACCGATGTCCGGGCCGGCGGTCGGCCCGGGCCGCCACCGGCTCAGGCCGCCTTGAGGCGGTACATCGTGGCCTTGTCGCTCGGGCTCGTGCCGTAGCTGCAGTCGTGGCTCAGGGCGGTGCCGTAGGAGCTCCAGCCGTTCGGCACCGAGCACGCCCACAGGCCGTCGACCGGGGTGCGCAGGCGGTAGGCGGGCCTGGTCGTGCCCGGGGCGAGGCTGCACTGGGAGAGGTTGGTGACGAGGTCATGGACGAAGCCGCTCGCCGTGACGCAGGAGACCAGCCCGTCGGCCGGCACCCGCAGCCGGTAGGAGGCCGACGAACTGCCCGGCGCCATGCTGCAGTTGCCGCTCATGGTGGTGCTTTCGTAGACGAAGCCGCTCGCCCTGACGCAGGAGACCAGTCCGTCGACCGGGGTCCGCAGGTGGTACAGGGGCGTGGTGCCGCACGAGGAGGAGGAGACGATCTGGTCGTAGACGTAGCCGGCCGGCACGGAACAGGACCAGGTGTTGTCCAGACCGGTCACGGTGGCGGCGGCCTCCGGGGCGGCGGCGAGCGCCGGCACCAGGGCGGCGGAGGCCGCCAGCACGGCACCGGCGGCGGCGCGGACGGAACGGGCACGGTCGGCGGAACGGGAAGCGGTCATCGTCTCACTCCTCCAGCTCGGCGCCGCACTTCGGCGCACGACCGTCCTTCTACCAGTCCCTCCGAGGGGCGCGGGGGCCGCTCCGGCGCGACCGGTCCGCCGCGTCCACCGCTCGTCCAGTCGGCCCCTACGCCGGAGCCGTCGCGGCCCGGCCGCCCGGCGCGGCGGGCAGACTGGGCCCGTGAACGACGATGACATCGACGGCGACGAGGAGCGGCGGCGGGTTCCCGCCGAGCTGCGCGGATACCTGGAGGAGCTCGTCCGCCGGGTGCGGGCGGTGTGCGGGGCACGCGTGGTGAGCGTGGTGACCGTCGGATCGGTGGCGCTCGGGGACTACCGGCACGGCCGCAGCGACGTGGACGTGGTGGTGGTCCTTGAACCGGACCTGCCGGGCTCGGCGCTGACGGAGCTGGCCCGGGAACTCGCCCACCCCCGCCTGCCGTGTCCGGCGGCCGGGCTGGAGCTGGTGGTGTACGGCGCGGACGTCGCCGCGAGCACCTCGGGCGGTGCGGGGTTCCTGCTGAACCTCAACACCGGCCCGCTGCTGGCGGAGCGGGCGGACCGGAACCCCACCGGGGCGGCGGCCTTCTGGTTCGTCATCGACCGCTCGATCGCCCACCGCGCCGGGGTCACCCTGTGGGGCGCACCGGCGCGGCGGGCGATCGCGGAGCCCGCGCCCGCCGGGGTGTTCGCCGCGCTGCGGGCCGCCGTGCGCGAGCACGCCGACGGGGCGGGCCACCTGGCGGACAACCGGGTGCTCAACGGCTGCCGGGCGGTGGTCTTCTGCCGCACCGGCCGGTGGCGGGCCAAGCGGGCGGCGGCCCGGGAGACCGCCGCCGCCGAGCCCGGCTTCCGGCCGCTGCTGGAGGCCGCGCTGCGCAGCTTCGAGCGGCCGCGCTCGGCCGCCGACGCGCTGCCCGCCGCCGAGGTACGGGCGTTCCTGGCCTGGGCGGGCGAGCGCGTCGAGGAGGCCGCCGCGGCGGCCGGCGGGTGAGGCCGCCGGCTCAGACCTGCCGGGTACAGCCGCTGCGGGTACAGAACTCCTGGGCAGCAGGGCGTTGTTCTCGTCGTACATCGCGACGTAGACCCGCTGGACGCCGCCGGCGACCGCGATCCGCAGCGAGGCGCTGAGGGGCTGGTTCGCCCCGCCCGCGTACGCCCACGGGCTGCAGACGGTGGCCGACTCCGCGCCGCCGTTCACCCCCACGACGCAGACCCGGCGGGCGCCGCTCGCCGCGTGGACGGCCCCGGTCACGGAGGCGGTGTAGCCGTCGGTGAAGTGGATCGTTCCCGAGGTCGTGCTGTTGCCGTAGGCCATGCCGAAGGGCATGTCCACGTCGTTCACGGTGGCCTGCGCCGGCGCGGCGAAACCGATGGCCGCCGTCGCGGCCGCGGCCAGCACCATCAGGGGCTTGCGCATGACTCTTCCTCTCCGTCGGACGAACAGGGTGCGAACAGGAGCTTCCGCCATGCTAGTTTCGCGGCCGGCCGTGAACACGTCATGGCGCGCCCACGGGGAAGTCTTGAAGGATCCTCAGCCCGGTCCGGGGCGACCGGTGGCGGCCAGGAGGGTGTCGAGGTCCACGATCCGGTAGCCGCGGTCGCGCAGGCCCGTGATGACGGCGGGCAGCGCGGCGACGGTCTGGGAGCGGTCGCCGCCGCCGTCGTGCAGCAGGATCACCGAGCCGGGGCGGACCCGGCCCAGGACGCGCTCGGCGATGGCCGCCGGACCGGGCCGCGACCAGTCCTTGGCGTCGACGTCCCAGAGCACCGTGATGAGCCCCAGGGCGTCGACCGTGCGCAGGAGTTGCGGGCTGCGCCCGCCGTACGGGGGGCGCAGCCAGCGGACCTGGCGGTCGTCGCCGCAGGCCTCGGCGAGCACCTCGCGGGTGCGGCCGAGCTGCAGGGCGAGTCCGTTCGGGCCCAGGTCGGGCAGGTAGGCGTGGGACCAGGTGTGGTTGCCGAGGGTCCGGCCCGCCCGCGCGATCCGGCGCACCACGCCGGGGTGGGCCAGGGCGTTCAGGCCGATGCAGAAGAACGCGGCCGGGGCGTCGTGGCGCTCCAGCACGTCCAGCACCTGCGGGGTGAACTCCGGATGCGGGCCGTCGTCGAAGGTCAGCGCCACCAGCGGCCCGGCGCCGTCACCGCCCGCCAGCATCCGTCCCGCGCACACGAGTTGCCGCTCCACCGGGGCGCTCGCCCGGTCCGCCGCCGCGATCTCCTCCTCGCGCCCGCTCATCGTCCACCCCCCGGAGGGCAGGGCGGCCAGGGCCCCGGGGCGGGAGCGGCCGAGGTCGGCGAGCGCCTCCGCGGTGGCTCCGCCGTCGGCCAGGACCGGCGGATCGGCGCGGAGCACCGGGATCCCGGCGGCCGCGAGGGGCGCGTCCAGGAGGCCGTTGGCGCTGTCCACGACCACGGTGAGGCCCTCGGGGGTCCGGTCCGCGAGTTCGGCCAGCCGGGCCACCGGTCGTCCCCAGTCGCAGCGTTCGAGCACCTCGACGCCGCCCGGCCCGGCGATCCGGTAGCCCTCACGCGTCACTTCCACACCCGCGAACCGCACCGTGCTGCCCCTCCCTGGGAACGACTCCCCCCGCAACGACTTCCCCGGGCCTCGCTTCCCCGGCCGAACGCGGCCGGCGGACGGCCCACGGGCACCACACGGCCCCGTCCCCACAGGCGTTCCCGACGGCGGGCTGCCCAGATCATACGGACGACCGGCCTCCAGGACGATAGGAAGGGATGGAATGATCGGCACGACAAGAACGGTTCGTACCAGGCGGGTTGGGACGGCGACGGACGCGCGACGCGGCCGCGGCGCCGCCGGGGCGGAGGCGGGTGACCTCCCTAGAGTGGACGCCATGACCGGTCCCCGCCCGACCTCCGCCTTCCACGCCGCCAACGCCGACCCCGCGCTCACCGACCGCCTGGTCGCCGCGCTGGACGCCCAGGCCGCCGCCCCCGGCGTGCGGCGGCTGCGGGCGTGGGCGCACGAGCGGCTGGCCGCGGCCCCCGGCGAGCGGGCCCTCGACGTCGGGTGCGGCACCGGCTCGGAGACCCAGGTGCTCGCCGCCGCGGTCGGCCCGCACGGCACCGCGATCGGCCTCGAACCGCACCCGGGGCTGCGCGCCCTCGCCGAGCGGCGCGCGGCCGGCGCCGGCAGCCCGGCCCGGTTCCGGGACGGCGACGCGCTCGCGCTGCCGTTCCCGGACGCGGAGCTGGACGCGGTCCGCTGCGAGCGCGTCCTGCAGCACCTGACCGACCCCGCGCGGGCCGTCGCCGAGATCGCCCGGGTGCTGCGCCCGGGCGGCCGCGTCGCCCTGCTGGACACCGACTGGGCCACCTTCCTCCTCCACCCGGCCTCCCCCGGGGCCCGGACCGCGCTGGCCACGGTCACCCAGGCGGCCGCCGCCGCCCCGGACGCCGGGCGCCGCCTCGCCGACTGGCTGGTGTCGGCCGGTCTGGAGGTCGACGCGGTCGGCTCGGACGTCCTGCTGCACGACCGCCGGTCCGTCACCTGGCCCCTGATCCGGCATCTCGGCGCGACCGCCGTGGCACAGGGCCTGCTCACCGACGCCCGGCGGGACGAGCTCTACGAGGACCTGGCGGCCGCCGCCGAACGGGGCGCCTTCCACCTGTCGGTGACCATGTTCGCCGCCGTCGCCCACCGGCCCGGCTAGGTCCGCCACGGGCGGCGGGTTGGGCCGCCGGCGTACTTCGGGATACTGCCCGGATGACAGATGAACTGACGGTCGGACCGCGCACGGCGCCGGTCGGGGACGGGGAGCGTCGGACCCTGCGGCGCGACGTGTCGGCGCCGGCGCTCCTGGCGGGGCTGGTGTGCGTCGCGGTGTCCTTCTCGGGACCGCTGGTGGTGGTGCTCGCGGCGGCCGCCGCGGGGCGGCTGGACCCGGCGCACACCGCCTCCTGGATCTGGGCGGTGGCGATCGGCAGCGGGGTCAGCGGCTTCGCGCTGAGCTGGTGGACGCGCACCCCGGTGGTCACCGCCTGGTCGACCCCGGGGGCCGCGCTGCTGGTCACCAGCCTCGGCGACTACCCCTACCGGGAGGCGGTCGGGGCGTTCCTGGTGAGCGCGGCGGCGGTGACGCTGTTCGGGGTGACCGGCTGGTTCGGCCGGCTGATCGCGGCGGTGCCGGTCGGCATCGTGAACGCGATGCTGGCGGGCATCCTGTTCTCCTTCGGCGCCGGGATCTTCGGCGCCGTGCACGGCGCGCCGCTGCTGGTGGTGGGCAGCTTCGCGGCCTTCCTGCTGGCCAAGCGGTTCGCGCCCCGGTACGCCGTGCTGCTGGCGCTGCTGGTCGGCGGCGTGCTGGCCGCTCTCTCCGTCGGGCTGCCGCTGCGCCTCGGGGCCGGCGGGCCGACCGTGCCCGTGCTGACGGCGCCGGCGTTCTCCTGGTCCGCCCTGGTGGGACTGGCGCTGCCGCTCGCGATCGTCACACTGGCCTCGCAGAACGCGCCCGGCCTCGGGGTGCTGCGGGCCTTCGGCTATCCGGCGGACGACCGGCTGCTGATCGGGACGACGGGGGCGGTGTCGGTGCTGGTGGCGCCGTTCGGCTCGCCCGGGGTGAACCTGGCGGCGATCACGGCGGCGATCTGCTCGGGCCCGGAGGCCCATCCGGACCCGCGCCGCCGGTACGTGGCGGGGATGTCCTCGGGCCTGCTGTACGTGCTGGTGGGCAGCTTCGGCGGGGTGCTGGTGAGCCTGTTCACCGGGCTGCCGAAGGAACTGGTCGCGGTGATCGCCGGGGTGGCGCTGCTGGCCTCGCTGCAGGGCAGCCTGGCGGCGGCGGTCGCCGAGGAGCGCGGGCGGGACGCGGCGGTGGTGACCTTCCTGGCGAGCGCGTCGGGGATGACCCTGTTCGGCATCGGCTCGGCGTTCTGGGGCCTGCTGTTCGGGCTCGGCACCCATCTGGCGCTGGACCACCGCAGGGACTGAGCGGGCCTACTCCGCGGCGCCCGGCCCGCCGCGCCGCTCGGCGGGCGGGCGCGCGGAGGGGAGCCGGCGGGTGAACAGCAGGGCACCGGCGGTGATGCCCGTGCACGCCAGGACCGCGACCTTGAGCCCGGCGATCTGGGCGTCCCGGTAGCTCTCCACCAGGGCCGAGGCCTCCTCCGGCGGCACCGCGGGCTGCGCGGCCAGTGCCGTCGCCACGTCGTCGGCGGGCACGAAGGACACGCCCGCCTCCACCCGGACGCCGGCCTGCTCGGCGACGGCGGCCGAGACCCGCGGGTCGCTCTCGATCCTGGTGGTGACGGAACTCGCGAGGGCGCCGATCAGGATCGCGCCGATCAGCGCCGTCCCGAGCGAGGAGCCGAGGTTCTGGGCGGTGTACTGCAGGCCGCCGGCCTCGCTGCGCTCCTCCTGGCGCACGGCGGACTGCACCGTGTTGCCCAGTTGGGAGGCGAGCATCCCCATGCCGACGCCGAGCAGCGCCATCGCCCCAGCGAACGAGGCGCCGCGCAGCTCCGGTCCGATCGCCGCGATCAGCCACAGCGTGGCGGCCACCAGGACCAGCAGCCCGGTCCGGGCGATCGTGCGGGGCGAGGCGACGCGCAGCAGCAGGGAGCCGGACATCGAGGCCGCGAGCATGGTGACGGACACCGGCAGCAGCCGCAGGCCGGTCTCGAAGGCGTCCAGGCCCTGGACGACCTGCAGGTAGAGCGGGATGACGAAGAACAGGCCCAGCAGGACGGTGTTCTGGTTGAACAGGGTCACCAGCCCCGCGCGCAGCGTCCGGTTGTCGAACAGCGCGAGCGGGACCAGCGGGTCCAGGCCCTTGTCCTCCCGTCGGCGCGTGTGGACGCAGAACGCGTAGACCAGCGCGCCGCCGAGGGCCACGGCGAACAGCGTCGGGGCGAACCCGAGCACGGTGAACGGCGGGTTGCGCGGCTTCACCCAGCCCCAGGTGCCGCTCTGCAGCACGGCCAGCACGATCACGGCCAGGCCCGAGGCCGACAGCGCGACGCCCGCCAGGTCGAGCCTCGGCCGCCGGGCCGGCGGCGGCTGCCCCGGCACCCAGCCCATCAGGAGGAGGATCAGCACGACCAGGACCACCTCGCCGGCGAACACCAGCCGCCAGGTGAGGTAGGTGGTGACCCAGCCGCCGAGCAGCGGTCCGACCGCGATGCCCGCGCCCGCGAGGCCGCCGATCACGCCGTAGGCCACCGCCCGGTCGCGTCCGTGGTACGAGCCGGCCACCAGCGCGGCCAGGGCGGGCAGGACCAGGGCGGCGCCGAGGCCCTCGATGACCGACCAGCCGAGGGCGAGCACGGCCACGGTCGGCGCCACCGCGGTCAGCCCCGAGCCGACCGCGTACACCATCAGCCCGATCACGAAGACGCGGCGGCGTCCGTACATGTCGCCGATCCGGCCGCCGGTCAGCATGAACGCGGCCATCACCAGGGTGTAGAGGGTGATGACGGCCTGGATGGCGGTGACCTCGGTGTCGAAGTCCTCCACCAGCTGGCTGATCGACACGTTCATCACCGAGGCGTCGAGCACCATGAGGAACTGGGCCGTCCCGAGCACGACCAAGGGCTTCCAGCGATTCACCGCACCTCCCGCTCGTCGGCCGTGGACGGCACCGTCCCCGGTTCCCGGTCAGCTGCCGAGGATCCGCGCCTTCTGCGCGGCGAACTCCTCCTCGGTAAGGACGCCCTGCTCCTTGAGCGAGGCGAGGTCCTTGAGCTGGTCGAGCTTCTCCTCCATGGTCGCGGCGGCGGGCTGCGCCGGAGCCGGCGGCGGGGGCGCGGGCTCGGCGTAGACGGTCTGCTGGGCCTCCTGCTGCGCCCAGCGGCCGGCCTGGCGGCGTGAGACGCGGTTGGAGACGGCGGTGGCGGTTCCGGCGACGACCGCGGTACGGGCGACGCCGCGAAGCAGTCCGGGCATGGCTTCCTGCCTTGGGGTTCGGGGGTTCGGGGGTGAAGGGCTGAGGGGGTGAGGGGCTCGCGGTGCGGGCCGGGCGCGGGGTCAGCCCGGGGCGTCGAGCCGTTCGAGCGAGTCCAGCACCTCCAGGAGGTCCTCCAGCGGGACGCGCCCGCCGGCGACGATGCGGGCGTCCTCCCGGCGCAGCGCGTTGGCCAGCGGCGCCGCCCAGCGGTTCTCGTAGAGGAGGACGGCGGCGGAGTCGCCCGGTTCCAGGAGCGCGCCGGCCTCGGCGACGTCGGGCTCGCCGAGCACGCCCGAGGAGGCGCCCTCGAAGACGGTCAGGTCGAGGCGGCCGTCACCGGTCACGTCGGCCAGCTCGACGGCCGTCACCGTGCCGTCCTGGTCCTTGCGGACGAAGGTCAGGTCGAGGATCCGGATGATGTCGCGGTCGACGAGGTCGACGAGCAGGGGTAGCCCCTCGCCGGTGAGGTGGCTTCCGGGGAACGCGATGACCAGGTAGTCGATGGGGCCCGGCTCGTCGAGTTCGCCGCGGGTGTCGGGTTCGCTGCTCACGTCGGCTCCTGCGGGGAGAGGAGGGCCGGCCGACGGCGTCGGCCGGGAGCCGGCCACGGACGCTGTCGTGAGGCCGACCCTCGGCGACGCTAACCCGGCGGACCCGCCCTCCGGCTCACCTGTTCGGGGTGACCCGGGCGGTCCGGGCCGCTTTCGCGGGCAGCGCTCCCGGGCGACGCTCCGGGGGGCGTTCCGGGGACGTTCCTCACCCCTCTGGGGCAACTCTGCTCGCCGTCCGCGCGGCCTGGCCCTTGGCTGGTGTGGACGGCGCCCCGTCCCCCCGGGCTCCGCCGTTCCGCCCCGGACCGCCCAGAACGAGGAGCTGCCCGCATGCCACCGGCCGAGCCCAGCACGCCGCAGCCCGACCGTCCGGAGCCCGGCCGCCCCGAGCCCGGCCGCCCGTCGAAGGACGAGCTGGAGGCGCTCCACCACCGGGTCGCCCAGCTGGAGGCCGAGGCCGGGCGCCGGCCGCGGCACCACCGGCTGCGCACCACCGGGGCGACCGTCCTGGTGATCGTGGCCTCCCTGCTGTCGCTGCTCGCGGTCATCGCCGTCTGGGCCCACGACGAGATCACCGACACCGACCGGTTCGTCGCCACGATGGCCCCGCTGGCGCACGATCCCGATGTGCAGAACGCGCTCGCCAACCGCGTCACCGACGCCGCGACGGAGCAGATCGACGTCAAGTCGCTGGTCAACGAGCTCTCCCAGGCCGCCGCCGAGCAGGGCGTGCCGCCCCGGATCGCCCAGTTGCTGGGCGGGCTGACCGGCCCCCTGGAGGGGGCGCTGACCAACCTGGTCCACGGCGCGGCCGAGCGGGTGGTCACCAGCGAGGCCTTCGCCACGGTGTGGGAGGAGGCCGTGCGGGCCGCGCACGGCACCATGGTCAAGGCCCTCACCGGCCAGGGCGGCGGCGCGGTGGAGCTGAAGAACGACGAGGTCGTGATCGACATCGGGCCGATGGTGGAGCGGGTCAAGACGGCGCTGGTCGACGCCGGCTTCACGCCCGCGGCCAGGATCCCGCAGGTGCACACCGAATTCGTGGTGTTCTCCTCCCCCGACCTCGCCAAGATCAAGGGCTGGTTCCGGCTGCTGGAGATCCTCGGCTGGTGGCTGCCGGTGATCACGGTCCTGGTCGCGGCGGCCGGTGTGTTCACCGCCTTCGACCGCCGCCGCGCGCTGGTGGGCGCCGCCGTCGGCATCGGGCTGGCCATGCTGCTGCTCGGCATCGCCCTGGCCGTCTTCCGCTCCTACTTCCTCGACCACCTGCCGGCCGACGCCTCGCAGCCCGCCGCAGCCGCCGTCTACGACGCCATCGTCGACTACCTGCGCACCGCGGTGCGGATGATCGGCTTCCTGGCCGTGGTGGTCGCCCTCGGCGCGTTCTTCATCGGGCCCTCGCGCGCCGCCGTGACGGTCCGGTCGGTGGCCGGGCACGGGGTCGCGGCGCTGCGCGCGTCCGCCGACTCGGCGGGCTTCCGGGCCGGACCGGTGGAGCGCTTCGTCCGCCGCTGGAAGCGCTGGCTGGGGGTGCTGATCCTGCTGGTGGCCGCCGTGCTCTTCGCGCTCTGGGACCACCCGACCGGGATGGTGGTGTTCTGGTTCGCCGTGGTCGTGCTGGCGGCCTTCGCGATCCGCGAGTTCCTCGCCCCCGCCCACCCGGTCGCCCCCGGCGGGGGCGGCGCCGCCCCGGGCACGCCCGCGCCGGCCGGCGGGTCCGCGGGGGACGCGGGCCGCTGACCGGCCGGCCTCGGGCTTCGGGTCATGGGCTTCGGGTCACGGGCTTCGGGTCACGGGCTTCAGGCCAGAACGAGCGCCTTGGCCCGCTGGTACTCCTCCTCCGTGATGGATCCGTCGCGCCGGAGCTCCGCCAGGCGGGCCAGTTCCTCGGCGGCACTGGCCGGCTTCGCCTCCGCCGCCCCGGCCGCGTCCCGCACATAGGTGCGGAACTCCGCCTCCGCCTCCTTCGCCCGTGCCATCTCGCGCATCCCCATGCCCTTGCCGCGGGCGATCAGGTAGACGAACACCCCCACGAACGGCAGCAGGATCAGGAAGACGCACCAGCCCGCCTTGCCCCAGCCGTTCACCGTGTCGTCCCGGAACAGGTCACCGAAGACCCGGAACAGGAGCATGAACCAGAGGATCCAGAGGAAGATCCACATGGTCGTGAGGAAGATGTTCAACAGCGGATAGTCGTCCATCGCCCGCCTCCGGGGGAAGTAGCCGAACCGCGCCGGGCGGCGCCGCCGCCCGTCCCCCCTCGCGACCCACGGTCACCGACCACGGCCGCGCGCGCACCACCCCGGGCGGGTGATCCCGGGCGGGCGGCAACACCGCCCGGGAGCCCGGGCCGGCGGCGCTACCAGCGGTACCACCGGCCGCGGGTGCCCGTGGAACCGGTGCCGCGGGCGACGAAGCCGAGCAGCCAGATCACGAGGACGGCGACGGCGGCCCACCAGAGGACCTTGACCGCGAAACCGAGGCCGAACAGCAGCAGGGCGAGCAGCAGGACCAGGATCAGGGCGAGCACGTGGTCTCCTCTCATCGGACGAACGCTTGACGACCCCCCGCGTGCCCCGGAAGCCGCCGGTCATGCAGGCCAGGCGGCGGCTCCCGGGCGGCGCCTGCCCGCGCCGCGCGTCACCATGGCCGTCGGCGGCGGTTTCGTGAGCGAACGACAACAGGGAGTCACCATGCGGGATCAGGCGAGCGTCGCATCGCGCGGCACCCGGCGGCTCGTGGCCGCGCTGACCACGGCGGTCATGGCGGCGGGCGCGCCGGTGGCGGCCGGCCCGGCCCGGGCGCGGGAGGGCGGCTACGCCGGCTACGTCGCGCTGGGCGACTCGTACGCGGCCTACGGGAGCGTCTCGAAGAACTACGGCACGCCCGCCGGATGCGGCCGCGCGAGGGACAACTATCCGAACGACCTCGCCGCCTCGCTGGGCGTGGCGAGCTTCGTCGACGTCACCTGCGGCGCTGCCACGACCCTGAGCATGACCGTCCCGGAAGCGGTACCGGGTGGGGTGAACCCGCCCCAGTTCGACGCGCTCAGGCCCGACACCGGTCTGGTCACGGTCACCATCGGCAACATGGACGGGCCCAACGACATCCTGCGGAGCTGCGCCGTGCTCGCCGGCACCGACCCGCAGGGCAACCCCTGCGAGCGGACCTACACGGCGAGCGGGACCGACCTGGCGGCCGCGGCGATCGACGCGGCGCGCCCGAGGATCGAGGGCGTCCTCGACGGCGTCCACGCGCGCTCCCCGCACGCGACCGTCGTCCTCGTCGGCTACCTGTCCGCGCTGCCGCCCACCACCGGCTGCTGGCCGGACGTGCCGATCGCCCGGGGAGACGTCCCCTACGTGCACGGCCTCCAGAAACGGATGAACGCGGTGCTCGGCGAGGCCGCCGCCGGCCACCGGGCGATCTTCGGAAACCCCGGCGACGTCCTCGGACACGATGCCTGCCAACCGCGGGGAGTCCGCTGGGTCGAGGGTTTCGACCCGGCCCCGGACACCAACGCGATGCACCCCAACGCCGCCGGGCAGGCCGCGGTGGCCGCGCTCATCGGGGCACTGCTGCCCTGAGCCGCGACGGGCCTCAGCCGCCGAGCTCCCGCACCGCCTTCGCCAGGGCCGCCGCGGCGCGGCGGACGTCGGACCCGGTGGTCCGCCAGTTGCTGAAGGCGGCCCGCAGGGCGGGCACGCCGTCGTAGTGGGTCGGTGTGAGGAAGGCCTCGTCGGCGACCCGGTCGGCGAGGGCGGCGAGGCGTTCGGCGGTGGGGCGCTCGGCCAGGGTGAAACAGACGACGTTCAGCCGGACCGGGGCCAGCAGCCGCAGCCCGTCGGTCCCCTCCACCGCCTCCCCCAGGGCGCGGGCACCCGCCACGCAGCCTTCGACGATCTCCCGGTGGCCGGACCGCCCGTAGGCGCGCAGGGTGAACCAGGCGGCGAGGGCGCGCAGCCGGTGGGAGTTCTCCGGGGTGAGGTGCACCAGGTCGGGGTCCGCGCCGAGCGGGCCGAGGTAGGCGGCGGCGTTGCGGAAGACCTCGGCCTGGAGGTCGGGGCGCCGGGTGAACTGGACGGCGCTGTCGTAGGGCACGTTGAGCCACTTGTGCAGGTCGACGCAGACGGAGTCGGCGAGGTCGAGGCCGGCCACCAGGTGGGCGTGCTCGGGGACCAGGGCGGCGAAGGCGCCGAACGCGGCGTCCACGTGCAGCCAGCAGCCGTGGCGGTCGCGCAGGTCGGCGAGCGCCCGCAGGTCGTCGAAGTCGGCCGTGTTGACGGTGCCCGCGTTGGCCACCAGCACGCAGGGGCCGTCGTGGTCGGCCAGCGCCCGTCCGAGGGCCGCCACGTCGACCGCCTCCCGCCCGGGCAGCACGGGCACCGGGGTCAGCGCGCCGCGGCCCAGGCCGAGCACCGCGAGCGCCTTGGCCACGCTGGAGTGCGCGCTGCCCGAGAACACCCGTACCCGGCCGAGCGCCCCGGCGCCGTCCTCGGCCACGTCCACGCCGAGGCGCTCGCCCAGCCACTGCCGGGCGATCGCCAGGCCGACCGTGTTGGACATGGTCGCGCCGCTGACGAAGGTGCCGCCGTGCGCGGCGGACAGCCCGAACAGCTCGCGCAGCCAGCCGACGGTCTCCCGCTCCAGTTGCTGGCCTGCGCCGTCGAGGGAGGAGTTGGAGTTCTGGTCGGCGGCGGCGGTGAGCCAGTCGCCGGCCAGCGCCGCCGGGGTCGCTCCCCCGGTGACGAACCCGAAGTAGCGCGGCCCGGCACCGCCCGAGAGCCTCGGCTCCCAGCGCTCGCCGAACTCGGCCAGCGCCGCCCGCAGCCCGCCGCCCCGCTCGCCCAGCGGCATCCGGGCGGGCGGGTCCGCCCTCGGGACCACCGGCCGCTCGTCCAGGGAATCCAGGAAGGCGGCCGCCCGGCTGCGGGTCTCCTCCAGCAGAGCGGGCAACTGGTCGAGGTCGGCGGCGAGTTCGGGGTGCATGACGGTTCTCTCCGGTCGGTCGGCTGTACCGTCGACGGTAGCCGCCGCCCCGCCCGCCGTCCCGGTCCAATCCACCGAGAGTGGCCTGCCCGACGCCGCCGACGGCCGGCCGCGCGGACAGTTCCTCAGACCACCGAGGCCCGGAAGGGGTCGGTGGGGACGATCGCCGCCTCGTCGAAGCGCCGCTCCAGCGCGTCGTGGCCGAACCGCCGGCGGAACCCGATCTCCGCCGCCGTGACCGGCAGGGCCCACAGGATCCGGGCGTGCCCACCCGGCACCGGGCAGTGCTCGAGGCCGGGGCCGTGGAGGTAGGGCAGGCTGATCAGCACGTGATCGCACGCCGAACCCGGCACCCACGGCTCGCCGATCGGCAGGCTGTGCTCCGGGCCGAGCCGGTGCCCGGCGCGGTGGTAGCGGGCGATCGCGGCCACGACGTCGACGAAGCGCCGGTCGCGGACGTGGGCGGTCATGACGAACTCGAGCCCGACGCCGTTCCCGGCCTGCGAAGCCGTCGCGGCCGAGCAACCTGCCGTCACATACGCCCAGCCGTCACCGCGCGGGCCGGGCCCCACGACGAGCACGCGCAGGCCGGCCGGCCCCGCTTCCGGCCCCGGGTCGGCTTCGACGGCCTTCACGCAATGCCCCTCGAAGAAGGCCCGGACATGTGACTCGACGGCCTCGACGGCCGGCGTCCTCGCAGCGCTCACCGCGCGATCATGGCAGACCGCCGCTTCGTCCGCCGGTCGGGGCGCGGATGCGAGCCGCGCCGGAACCGCCGACGGGCCATGGGCTCCACCCACAGAGGTGGCGGTGTGCCAGGGACGTCTCCTGGAGGGGACGCCCGTGGCACACCCGGGCTCCCGCCATCGAGCACATCGATAGCATGATCAGATGAGCGAGCAGCCGCAGGTGTTCTCCAACCGATGGGCCGGCGCCGGTGGGGCGGAGGGCGGGGAGGCGCCCCGTGAGCGGTGCGACTGCCTGCCCCGGGGGGCGGCCGCGCGGGGGCGGGCGACCGGGTTCCACCCGGAGCGGCAGGACACCGCGGCGCCCGGGTGGCTGAGGCTGCTCGAACTGGTCCAGGAGGCGGCTGCGGACGGGCGGGAGGTGTTCTCGCCGCTGGTGGAACTCACCGCGCGGGAGCGGCGCCAGGTCGTCACCCTGCCGCCGACCGTCGCCGGGCTCACCGCGGTGAAGCACCTGGTGCTGTACGGCAGCAACCTGGTGCGCGTCCCGCCGGAGATCGGCGCGATGACGAGTCTGGAGGAGTTCACCCCCTACACCTCGTACCGGCTGCACTGGTTCCCCTACGAGCTCACCCGGTGCCCCGGCCTGCGGCGCAGCACGGTGAGCACGCGCGCCCTGTACGGGAACGAGAAGTACCGGGCCCGGTTCCCCGGCCTGGCCGCCGCGCCGGGCGCCGCCGCGGGCCTGGACCTCACGGACCTCGACCCCGGGGTGTGGGGGGCGACGGCGATCCGGACCTGCAGCGTCTGCGACGGGCCCGTGGACGGCGCGACCCTGCGCCAGGTCTGGATCTCGCGCCGGACGTCGGGGGCCGACGTACTGCCGCTGCTGGTCAACGCCTGCTCGGCGGAGTGCGTCGACGCCCTGCCGGCCCCCGCCGAGGGCTACGTCCCCGTGCCGCACACCGGCGGGCCGGACCTGGTCCAACCGGGTTCCGACCAGGACTGACCCTCGGGGCCGGGCGGCCTCAGGCGCGTGGTGACGGCCCCGCCTGGCTGGTGACCAGCTCCCGGTAGGGGGCGCAGCGGGCGAGCAGGGTGGGGTGGTCGGCGGCGTCGACGACGGCGCCGCCGTCCATCATGATCACGTGGTCGGCGTGCCGGACGGTGGAGAGCCGGTGGGCGACGACCACGACGGCGCTGCGGCGGGCCAGTTGGTCCACGACCTCGCGCAAGCGCAGTTCGTTGAGGCCGTCCAGCTGGCTGGTGGGCTCGTCGAGCAGGACGATGTCGGCGTCGGCGAGCAGGGCGCGGGCCAGGGCCATCCGCTGGCGCTGGCCCCCGGAGAGGTCGAACTCGCGGCCCAGGACGGTGTCCAGGCCGTGCGGCAGGCGTTCGACGTCCTCGGCCAGCCCGACGGTGGCCAGGGCCCGGGCCAGCTCGTGCTCGGCGGCGGCGCCGGCCCGCCCGAGCTGGAGGTTCTCCCGGGCGCTGGCCTCCAGGAGTGTGAACTCCTGGTCCACGTAGGCCATCCGGGCGCGCAGCGCGCCCAGCGGCCAGGCCCGGATGTCGTGGCCGAGGACGCTGACCGATCCGGCGCCGGGCCTCACGAAGCGGCCGACCAGGGCGAGGGCGGTGCTCTTGCCGGCGCCCGACGGGCCGACGACGGCGGTCAGTCCGGTGCGCGGGATGCTGAAGGAGGCGGAGCGCAGGGCGGCGCGCCGGGCTCCGCTGTGGGTGTAGGAGACGGCGCGGAAGACCACCGCCGGGGCGTCGGGTGCCGGGGTGGGCGCGGTCCGGTCGGCGTCGTCCGGGTCGGCCTCCGGGGGCAGGGCGAGCAGGTCGTTGCAGCGGTCGCGGGCGGCGAGCCCGGCCTGGAGGCGCCCGTACCCGGTGGCCAGCGTGTTCACGGACGGGACGGTCTGCAGCAGGTAGAGCAGGAACGCGGCGAAGGCCGCCACCTGCAGGGCGCCGGCCGCCAGCCGGGCGCCGCCGGTGAGGATGACCGCGATCATCGCGAACTGGTTGCCGAGGGTCAGCACGGCCGGGACCAGGGCGCCCAGCCGGGCTCCGGTCAGCGAGACGGCGCGCAGGTGCTCGGCGTCCTCGGCCAGCACGCGGTCGGCCAGCGGTTCGGCCCGGTAGGCCTTGATGGTGGTGAGGGCCTCCAGGTCGGCGGTGAAGCGCTGGGCGATCCGGCCGACCGCGTCCTGCTGTCCGGTGACGTTGGCCCGCATCCGGCGGGTGATCAGCAGCACCAGGGCGGTGAGGAGGGCGAGGGCGGCCACGGTGACCGCGGTGAGCACCCAGTCGATCCACAGCATGACCGCGAGGGTCGCCAGCACGCTGAGCGCGGCGAGCGGCAGCTGCATCGCCACCTCCACCACCTGGCCCAGCAGTTGGGCGTCGGAGGTGACCCGGGCGGCGAGTTCGCCGGTGCCCCGGGCGCGCACGACGGGCAGCGGAAGCCGCAGCGCGTGGGTCATCAGGGTGGTCCGCAGGCGGTAGGTCATCGCCTCGCCGACCTGTGCCAGCTGGAAGCCGGAGAGGGCCTGGGCGGCCGCGCCGGTGAGGGCGGCGGCGGCCATCATCAGCAGGCCGGGGGCGAGCGAGCGGTGGGCGGAGAAGTCGCCGACGATCCGGCGGACCAGCAGCGGGAGCGCGAGGGCCGCGGCGGTGGCCAGCACGGCGAGGAGCAGGGCGGCGGCGAGGCGGAGCGGCTGGGCGGCGAGTTCGCGGCGCAGCCGGACCTGCGGCGGGGCGGGGGCCGCGGCCCCGGTGGGGGCGTCGGCGGTGGCGGGCGCGGGCCGGTCGGCGACGGGCTGGACGGCCACGGAACACCTCTCTCTGGGCGGGGCTCCCGGGGCGGGGCCGTCGGGCGTCGGACGGCGGGCGGCGGACGGCGGGCGGCGGACGGCGGGCATCGGACGGGTTCGTGAGGGGCGGGGCGCCGGGTGGCGGCGCGGGACCCGGCCGGGCGGTCCGTGGACCATCCGGCCGGGTCGACCGTCACGGGCCGCCCCTGCGGGCGGCCGGTCGGGTCAGAGGCAGAGCAGCGTGCTGACGGTGCTGGTGCCGCAGTTGAGGACGCTCAGCGAGCTGGTGCTGGCGAGGGTGTCGTCGATCGGGGCCGCCTCGGTCTCGGGCAGCTCCAGGGTCTGGAGGTCGAGGATCGCCATGACGTTCTCCTTCGGTGCGCGGTGGATCACCCGGCCGGGCGGCCGGGAGCAGGTGGGGGCGCGCGGTTCGCGCCCGGGGCCGGCGGGCGGTGGGCCCGTCAGCGGTGGTGGGGTCGGTGGGTCACCGGGGCGCGGTCGCCGGCACGGTGAACGGGAGGAACGGGGTGCCCGCGAAGGCGGTGCCGAGGGCCAGCAGCACCCCGGCCGAGCCCGTCGCCAGGTCCGTCGACAGGCGCAGCAGCTGGTCGCCCGGGAAGGCGAGGTGGCCGTGGTAGGGCACCTGGTGCAGCGCCAGCAGCGCGCGGTGGCGGTCGAGCAGGGCCGCGGTGCGCTCCCCCGCGTCCGCGGTTCCGGTCAGCGCGAGGTAGCCGAGGAGTCCGGCCCGGCCGTTGAACAGGCCCGGCTGGATCACGAACTCCGGTTCCGCCGCCTTCCGGATCAGCGTCTGCCGCCCGGCCAGGGCGCTGTCGGGCCGGTGGGCGAGGAGGCCGGCGAGGGCGAGGCCGATCCCGGCGCTGCCGGTCTCGATGTAGGGCAGGACCCGGCGCCGGTCGACCACCTGGAGCGTGCCGTCGGCCACCGTGACGCAGCGGTCGAGGTCCAGTTCCAGCAGGGTCTCGGCCTGGTCCAGCAGGGTGCGGTCGCCGGTGTGCTCGTGGAGGCGGAGCAGGGCGAGGGCGGCGCCCGAGGCGCCGGCCAGCAGCCCGGCCCGGCGTCCGGCGTCGGCGCGGCCGGTCTTCTCCCAGGTCATCGCGGCGCTCCTGGTGGCGGCCAGCGCCTCCTCCAGCAGCCGGTCGTCCCCGGTGGCGCGGGCGAAGTGGAGCAGGGTGAGCGCGATGCCGGGGCCGCCGGAGGCCAGTCCCGGGGCCGCCTCGCCGTCGGCGGCCGCGGCCCGGCCGAGGCGGCCGAGGAGTTCGGACGCCCGCTCGTGCTCGCCCAGCAGGTCCAGGACGTAGGCGACGCCGTGGCCGCCGTGGTACAGCCCGGCCGGCAGGGCGCGGTCGCGGGCGGCGTCGGCCAGCCACCGCACGTGTGCGGGGTCGACGGCGGCCCCGGTCGCGTGCAGGGCGTAGAGCACCCCGGCCGCGCCGTAAGCCAGGCCGAGCGCGCCCTGGGTGAACTGGGCGATGTCGCCCGGGAAGAGCCGGTCGGTGCGCTCGGGGGTGGCCGCCGCGGCGATGCCGGCGGCCAGCGAGTCCCGGATCGCGGGCCAGTCGGCGACCGGGGCCTCCAGCAGCGCGCGGGTCCCGGCGCGGCCCGCGCCCAGTTCGGGGCGGGGCGTGCGGCCGTCCCCGGGCGAGCGGGCGAGGTGACGGCGGATCTCGTCGGTGTAGCCGGACGGCACCGGGAAGCGCCGCTCGATCGCGTCGGCGAGCCGGCCGGCCGCGTCCGGGTCCAGGGCGGTGAGCTGGACCAGCGGGAAGAACAGCCAGAGCCGCAGTGCCGCCAGCCCGTACCGGTCGATGTCCGTCCCGGTGCGGCCGAGCGGGGCGGTGAAGCCGGCCGCGCCCAGCGCCGGGCGCAGGAAGTCCTCGACGGTGCTGGCGAGTTCGAAGTCGATGAAGCACAGCTCGCCGTCCGGCCTGATGATCAGGTTCCGGGGGTGGAGGTCGCCGAAGACCACGCCACGGGCGTGGATCCGCTCCAGGGCCCGTTCGGCCTGGTCGACGACGGCCAGGGCGTCCCGGGTGTACTCCGCGACGGCGTGCTCGTCGGCGTCGGGGTGGATCAGCGGGTAGCGGGCCGTCAGCCACTCGCTCAGCGACTGCCCGGCGACGTACTCCTGGACCAGGAACTCGTGCTCCCAGGCCGTCAGCAGTCCGTGCTCGGCGGGGACTCCGGGGACGCCGGCCAGCCGGGCGAGGACGGCGTGCTCGTTGCGCAGCCGGGTCACCGCGTCCACGCCGCGCTGGTCCAGCCCGGCGAACGGGCGGGCCTCCTTCAGCACCACCGGCGGGCCGTCCTGACCGTCGCGGGCCAGGTAGACGCCGCCCGCGTTGGAGAAGTGCAGCACCCGCTCCACGGTGTAGGGCAGTCCGGTGTCGCGCTGGACCGCGCGCTCGGCGACGGCCGGCGCTATGCACCGCGGCACCGGTGCCCACGGGGGGACGGAGAAGGCCGCGCCGCGCACGTCGGGCACGAGCCGTCCGTCCGGCCCGGCCAGGGCCAGCACCCGTTCGCCCGCCTCGTTGCGGCAGTGGCGTTCGGCGAAGCCGCCGTACCGCAGGTACAGCGGGCCGTCCTTCCAGCGCAGGTCGCTGAGGACGTAGGGGCCCTTGCGACCGTCGAGCAGCGCGCCGAGGCCGTCCAGACATCGCTCCAGCTCGGCGTCGTCCACCGGGTAGAGGGTGCAGAACTTGCCGCTGGAGCCGCGTGGCGCGTACTTGGAGTTCTGCACCTGGAGGATCGGCAGGCCGCGCAGGAACTTGAAGGTCACCCGTTCGCGCAGGCAGTAGGCGAAGACGGTCTCCAGCACCTCCTCGGCGGTCTCGGCGCACGAGGAGACGTGGATCTTCCAGCCCTGGTCCGGGATCCGCACGCCGACCGGGCGCACCACCGCCCACATCTCCAGGTCCCCGCGCTCCCAGCCCTCGGGCAGGGGGCGGGTCACGGCGGAGAACTCCTCGTGCGCTCCCCAGCGCCGGGGCGAGTCGTAGAAGAGCGGGTCGGCGTAGGCGTAGGCCTCGTAGCGGTTGTCCAACGGAACCCTCCTCGTGGCAGGGGTCGGCGTGGGCGGGACGACGCACAGCGGAGAGCGGGAAGCGCGAACGGGAAGCGCGAAGCTCTGGGCGAGGGTGGGGACGGGGAGGCGGAGCGGCGCGGAACGGGACGGCGCCGGCCGGCGATTCCCCGGAGCGGAAATCCGGTATGGCGATCAGGCCATCCGAATATTGGGGCCGCCTCGACCTCGCCGCAACGGCGCGCGTTCCGGCCGTCCGGCCACCGCCGCGCACCCTGCCCGCGCATCGCGCCGCTGCGCGCGCGGGGCGCGGGGCCGCGCGCCGTCCACGGCCTTCCGCCGGCCGCGACGCCACCCGGGAGCGCGCGGGCACCGGAACGCCGGACGGCGTTCACGGCCGACCGGGCGTGTCCTTGAACTGCGGTGATACGGGCGTCCGCGGACGGGCGGGGCGACCGGGAACGAGTCCGGCGCACGCCCGGCGCGCCACCGGGGCGGGCCGCCCGAGGGCCACCCCGAACCGGCCCGTCCCGTTCCGAAAGAACCGAACAGTTGGACGTTTTTCGCTTTCACTGTTCTATTTCGGCAGTATTTCAAGCGGCCGGTAAATTTGTTTTCCCTTGACCTATCGAAGGCCCCATCGGAATGATTCGTTCGCACGAGTCCGACCCCAGGGGCCACGTCCGCCCGTCGGCCACCACGGCGGCCCGCCCCGGCCGGGCGCGGTCAGGCGTCGAGCCGCGCGTAGCCGGCCATGCCGTGCAGGACCACCCCGGCGGTGCGGGCCGTCTCCAGGCTCCGGCCGAGCACCTCCGCGCCCTGCTCCGGGGCGAGGTCCATGAGATCGGGCGGCCAGGTCCCCGGCGGGACGACGAGGACGACCACCGCGGCCCGCCCCTCGGCGGCCGCCATCCAGCCGGGCGAGGCGCGCACCTCGGAAGCCGGTTCCCAGAGCTGCCGGCCGCCCACCAGCACGAGCCGGCTCAGCACGTTCCCGTGCAGCCCCACCACGGCGGTGGTGGCGGGCGGCTCCCCCGCCGCCAGCACGAAGCCGCTGTCCACCGCGCTCTCGACGAACTCCCCGTACAGGCGCGGCCCGATCTCCACGATCAGCTCCGCGAAGGGCGGCCCCGCCGCCCCCGCGCGCACCGCCAGCGCCCAGACCATCGGCACCGATCCGCCGTCACCCGCTTCGTCCGCCATACCCCCTTCAACGAGCCGGCCGCCCGATCGGAGCGGCCCGACCGCCGACCGCTCACGGGGAAGCAGCCCTCCGCCGGCTACGCGGTGACCCTGGCGAGGAAGGCCGCGAGGTTGGCCACCGTCCGGTGGATCCTCTCCTCCACCGTGAGCGACTCGTGGATCCGGGTACCGGTGTCCTTCATGCCGCGCACGTAGAGCGAGCAGGCGAGGTCCGCGCACATGTAGGCGCCCACCGAGTTGCCCTGCTTGCCGGCCCGGCCGGCCCTGGGGGCGACCAGCAGGGAGACTCCCCCGGTGTGACTGGTCACGCAGAGCGAGCAGAGGCTGCGGCGCAGCTGCCAGGAGGCGGTACCGGGCGCGCGCAGCACCACCCCGACCGGGCCGCCGTCCAGCACCGTCACGAGACATCCGCGGTCGGGGGCCCGTGGGTCGCGCCAACCCAGGAAGTCGAGATCCTCCCACGGCCGTTCGGCCAGATCGCGGGGGACGTTCAGGCGGGCGGCCTCGCCCTTGGTGCAGTTCACGAAGGCGGCGCGGATCTCGGGTTCGGTCAACGGCTTCATAGGAGACAAAGTAAATTACCTAGGCCTCCTAGGCAAATGTACAATGGCCCCAGGCGAACGGGAGGACGGACATGGCACGCGCGGGGCTCAACACGGAACGCCTCACCCGGGCGGGAGCGGAACTCGCCGACGAGGTCGGCTTCGACAGGGTGACCGTCTCCGCGCTCGCCCGGCGGTTCGGCGTCAAGGACGCCAGCCTCTACTCGCACGTCAGGAGTTCCCAGGACCTCAAGACCCGGATCGCCCTGCTCTCCCTGGAGGAGCTGGCCGACCGCGCGGCCGCCGCGCTCGCCGGACGCGCGGGCAAGGACGCGCTCGCCGCCTTCGCCGACGCCTACCGCGACTACGCCCGCGAGCATCCCGGCCGCTACGCCGCCGCCCGGCTCGAACTCGACCCGCAGACCGCGCGCGACAGCGCGGCCGGGCGCCACTCCCAGCTGGCCCGGGCCGTCCTGCGCGGCTACGACCTCGCCGAACCCGACGAGACCGACGCCGTCCGCCTGCTCGGCAGCACCTTCCACGGCTACATCGCCCTCGAACGGGCCGGCGGCTTCCAGCACACCCCGCGCACCTCCGAGCAGAGCTGGCCGCGCATCGTCGACGCCCTCGACGCCCTGCTGCGCAACTGGCCCGCCGGCTGAGCCGCCCGCTGGGACGAACAGGCGAACGGGTCTGGCGCCGGGCCGCGGCGACGGGCCAGGGTGGAGTCGGCCACCGAGTGTTCCCCAGCGGAAGGACATCGTGATGAGCGAGACGATCGCGGGCGTGCGGATCCCGGACAGCGCCCTGGCCGCGGAGGCCACCGCGCTGGTGCGGGAGGCCGCCTCCCCGCTGCTGTTCGACCACTCCCGCCGGGTCTTCCTGTTCGGGGCGCTGCGCGGCGCCGAGCAGGGGCTGGACTTCGACCCGGAGCTGCTCTACGTCGGGGCGATGTTCCACGACCTCGGACTCACCGGGCGCTTCGCCCGCACCGACCAGCGCTTCGAGATCGACGGCGCCGACGAGGCCCGCCGCTTCCTGCACGCCCACGGCATCACGGGCGAGCCGGCCGACCGGGTGTGGACCGCGATCGCCCTGCACACCACCCCGGAGATCCCGCTGCACATGGCCCCCGAGATCGCGCTGGTCACCCGGGGCGTGGAACTGGACGTCCTGGGCATCGGCTACCACGCCGTGACCGACGGGCAGCGCGCCGCCGTCACCGCCGCCCACCCGCGGCCCGACTTCAAGAACCGCATCCTCGCCGCCTTCACCGAGGGCATCAGGGACCGGCCCGGCACCACCTTCGGCAACGTCAAGGCCGACGTCCTGGCCCACTACCTGCCCGGTTTCGAGCGCGGCGACTTCGTCGAGGTCATCAAGGGCTCCCCCTGGGCGGAGTGACGGGAGGTCAGCCGGCCCGGGGCGGCCCACGGGGTGTGCACACGCCGGACATCCGCCGTACACGCGACCGGCCTACAGTCCGCCGTCATGAATCGATCATGTTCACGCCGGGACGCACGCCGGACGCGGCTGCGGCACGGCGCCCCGCGCCTCGCGTGGCCGGCCTGGGTGGCGGCGCTCTGCACCGCCGTCGTGCTCACCCTGGCCGGCCCGCCCGCCGGGCCGGCCCAGGCCGGCGGGGTCAGCGGCACCAGCGACCAGGTGCTCTTCGCGGGCGGCACCGGCGGCTACGGCTGCTACCGCATCCCGGCCCTGACCCGCACCGCGGCCGGCACCCTGCTCGCCTTCGCCGAGGCCCGCAAGTCGCCCACCTGCGCCGACCGCCAGGACATCGACATCGTGGTGCGCCGCTCGACCAACGACGGCCGCACCTGGGGCCCCGTCGAGGTGGTGCTCTCCGGCGGCCCCGGCGACGCCGGCCAGCCCTACACCCGCGGCAACGCCGCCCCCGTGGTGGACACCGCCACCGGCCGGGTCTTCCTGCTCTCCACCTCCAACCCCGCGACGCCGACCGGCAAGCGGCTGCCCTGGATCCAGCACAGCGACGACGACGGCCGGACCTGGTCCGCCGCCGAGCAGCTGACCTCGACGTTCTCCGGCGCCACCGACGGCTGGTTCGCCACCGGCCCCGGACACGGCGTCCAGCTCACCCAGGGCGCGCACGCCGGGCGGCTGGTCGTCGGCGCGCACCAGGTCCCGTCCAAGGGCGTGGTGTACGCGGGCGTGCTGTACAGCGACGACCACGGCGCCACCTGGCAGGCCGGGTCGACCCCCAACTCCTACGTGGCGGACCCGGCCGACCCCGGCCAGGCGCTGGTCAACCCCGGCGAGGTCTCCGTCACCGAGCTGCGCGGCGGCAGCGTCTACGCCATGGCCCGCAACCAGATCGGCGGCAGCGCCAACCACCGCACCCGCGCGGTGAGCAGCGACGGCGGGACGACGACGCCCGCCGCCACCGTGGTCCCCTCGCTGGTCACCCCGGACGTCCAGGGCTCCGTGCTGGCCCTGCGGCAGACCTGGCAGAGCGTGTCGGGCGACACCCTGCTGTTCTCCGGCCCGGCCGACCCCAGCAGCCGCAAGAACATGACCGTGCGGTACTCCCTGGACAACGGCACCACCTGGAAGACCCCCGCGAACGGCCTGATCACCGGCAACGCGTCGGGCTACTCCGACCTGGTCGAGGCCGTGACCGGCGAGATCGGGCTGCTCTACGAGACCGGCACGACGTTCTCGGCGGACCAGATCCACTTCCGCACCCTCACCCCGGCCGCGCTCGGCCTGCCCGGCGGCTTCCACGGCACCGGCTCCGACCAGCAGCAGGTCCCCGCCGCGGTCACCACCCCCGACGCGGGCCCGGAGCACGGCGACGCCTACCCGCGCGGCGGCGCCACGCTCGGCCCCGGCCGGTACAACCAGGGCCTGGTGCTGGACGGCGCCGCGGCCACCGCGCAGTACGCGGAGCTGCCCTGGTCGCGCCCGATCGACCCCGGCGCGGGCGACTTCACCTACACCCTCTGGTTCAAGTACCAGGCCACCGCCGCCACCGCCCAGCAGGTCCTGTTCTGGGGCTACGGCGTGGGCGCCGTCCCCCAGGTGTGGCTGCGCGCGCAGCCCGGCCAGGACCGGCTCTACGGCTGGGTGCAGGGTTCCGACGCCGGCACCCCCGTCGCGCTGTCCGACCCGTCGGCGGCGACCGCCTTCGGTGACGGCGCCTGGCACCTGGTGACGCTCTCGCGCACCGGCGGCACCGTCGCCCTCGCGGTCGATGGCGGGACCCCGGCCACCGCCACCGGCGTCACCGGCGCCGTCACCCCCGGCCCGGGCGACCGGACCACCGGGCTGCGCCTGGGCGCCAAGCCCAACGCCGCCGCGGACGACCGCTTCACCGGCGCCCTGGACGAGTTCCGCCTGTACCGCACCGCGCTGACGCCCGCCCAGGTCACCGCGCTGCGGGACACCAACGCGGCCGCGCTGGCGCCCGACGTCGACGCGGCGCTCGGCGTGCGGCTGCCCTTCCAGGTCCTGGACGGGGCGACCGTGCCCACCCGCACCCCGGTCGCGATCGAGGAGGACGTCTCCGGCCACTGCGCCGACGGCACCCTGCTGGGCGGCAAGCCCTCGCTGGTGACCGGCCGGGTCGGGGCGACCGGCATCGACGTCGGCGGCGACCGCCCCGGCGTCCAGGTGCCCTACACGCCGACCCTCGACGTCGGCGCGGGCGACTTCACCTACACCGTCTGGTTCAAGTACCAGGCCGGCACCGGCGACCAGGCCCTGCTCTGGGCCTACGGCTCCACCTCCGGCCAGCGCTCGCTGTGGGTGCGGGCCCAGCCCTCCCAGGACCGGCTGTTCGCCTGGGTGCAGACCGCCACCGCCACCGTCTCGGTGGCCCTGCCGGACACCTCCGCGGCCACCGCCTTCGGCAACGACGCCTGGCACCTGATGGCGCTCACCCGGACCGGCGGCACGGTGCGGCTCAGCGTGGACGGCGGCGCGGGCGCGTCCGTCACCGGCCTCACCGGCTCTCTGACGGCCGGGCCGGAGCAGGGCATCGAGGGCCTGCGGGTGGGCGCCAAGCCCACCGGCACCGACGTGCTGACCGGCTCGCTGGACGACGTCCGGCTCTACCACCGGGCGCTGAGCACGGCCGAGCTGGCGACGGTGGCCGGCTCGCCGGTCGGCAGCAGCGGCTACTACCCGGGCGACCTGCCCGCGCTCTGGTGGAGCTTCGAGAGCCAGTGGACCCAGCAGCACGACACGGTGCGCCTGGACGAGGGGCCGTCCACCCCGGACGGCTCCGTCCACTGCGTCAACGCCCGCGTCGACGGCGGGGCCGGGCTCACCCCGGCCGGCGCGTTCGGCGCGGCGCTCACCCTGGACGGCACCGACGACGACGTCCGGCTGCCCTACCGCTCCGCGGTGGCGCTGGGCGCCGGCGACTTCACGATCAGCAGCGAGGTGCGCTACCAGGCGAAGCCGGCCGACCCGGACCAGGTGCTGCTCTGGGCGTACGGCACGGGCGCCTCGGAGCGGCAGATCTGGCTGCGCGTCCAGCCCTCGCAGGACCGGCTCTACGCGGCCTTCGAGACGGACACCGCGACCACCATGGTGACCGCGGTGGACACCTCGGCGACCACCGCCTTCGGCGACGGGCAATGGCACCAGGTGGCGCTGCGCCGCTCGGGCGGCACGCTGCAGCTGCTGGTGGACGGCGCGGTGGTCGGCTCCTCGGCGGTCCCGCCGGGCTCGGTGACCGTCACCGACGCCTTCGCGGTGAACGGCTTCGAGCTCGGCGCGAAGCCCGACGGCACCAACCGCTTCACCGGCGCGTTCGACGAGTTCCGGATCCACCGCCGGGCGCTGACCGACCAGGAGCTGGTCGCGGTGCACACCACCAACGCCGACCTGGGCACGGTCACCGCCGTCCGGCTGGGCTTCGACTCGCTCAGCCCGACCGGCTTCGCCAAGAGCTGACGCCGGCCCCGGTCCGGGGGCGAAGAAGGCCGTGTTGTGGCCGGTGACGCCGGCCGGGACCATCGAGTACAGCGGCTGGACGGTGCGCGCGAAGACGTCGCGGGCCAGCGACTTG
>NZ_JBEPAM010000066.1:0-37243 GCF_040298605.1 Kitasatospora sp. NPDC001527
AGGCGGCTTTCACACCGGCCCTCCGGGCGCTTCGTTCTTTCGTGTTTCCAGCTTATCAGACGTTTTCCGCTCCGTTTTCCGGAGTTTCATTCATCCGATTTGCTTCGGCCTTTCGGCGCTCCCGAACTCTATCAGAGTTTCTCGGGCCGTTTTCCCGCTCCGTTCTCGAATTCAGTTCGAGCACTTCGACTGGGGGCCGTCCCGTGGGGCAACCCGGAGAACATTACGCACCGGGCTGCCCCACGTCAAATCAAGCCGGGCCGGCTCACACCTCGACGACGACCGGAAGGATCATCGGGCGGCGGCGGTAGTTGTCGGCCACCCACTTGCCGAGGGTCCGGCGGACGAGCTGCTGGACCTGGCGGATCTCCAGGACGCCGTCGCTCGCCGAACGGTCGAGCGCCTCCTGGAGCCTGGCCGCGACCGGGACGAACGCGGCGTCGTCGATGCCGGAGCCGCGGGCCTGGATGCTCGGGCCGCCCACGATCTTGCCGTTGGTGGAGTCGACCACCACGAAGCAGGAGATGAAGCCCTCCTCGCCGAGGATCCTGCGGTCCTTGAGCGAGGCCTCGGTGATGTCACCGACCGAGGAGCCGTCGACGTAGACGTAGCCGGCCTGCACCTTGCCGACGATGCGGGCGACGCCGCCCTCCAGGTCGACGCAGACGCCGTCCTCGGCGATGACCACGCGGTTGCGCGGGACGCCGGTGGCGATGCCCAGGTCGGCCGCCGCCCGCAGGTGGCGCCACTCACCGTGCACCGGCATGAGGTTGCGCGGCTTGCAGATGTTGAAGAAGTACAGCAGCTCGCCGGCCGAGGCGTGGCCGGAGACGTGCACCTTGGCGTTGCCCTTGTGCACGACCTTGGCGCCCCAGCGGGTCAGGCCGTTGATGACCCGGTACACGGCGTTCTCGTTGCCCGGGATGAGCGAGGACGCCAGGACGACGGTGTCGCCCTCGACGATGCGGATCTGGTGGTCGCGGTTGGCCATCCGGGACAGCGCGGCCATCGGCTCGCCCTGCGAGCCGGTACAGATCAGCACGACCTCCTTGTCCGGCAGGTCGTCCAGCTGCTTGACGTCGACGACCATGTTGCCCGGGACCTTCAGGTAGCCCAGGTCGCGGGCGATGCCCATGTTGCGGACCATCGAGCGGCCGACGAAGGCGACCTTGCGCTTGTACTCGTGCGCGGCGTCCAGCACCTGCTGGATGCGGTGCACGTGGCTGGCGAAGGAGGCGACGATGATGCGCTTCTCCGCGTTCGCGAAAACGTTTCGCAGCGCGGCGGAGATGTCCCGCTCGTGCGGGATGAAACCGGGGACCTCGGCATTGGTGGAGTCCACCAGCAGCAGGTCCATGCCCTCCTCCGCCAGCTTGGCGAAGGTCGGCAGGTCGGTCAGGCGGCCGTCGAGCGGCAGCTGGTCCATCTTGAAGTCACCGGTGGCGACGACCATGCCGGCGGGCGTGCGCACGGCGACGGCCAGCGCGTCCGGGATGGAGTGGTTGACCGCGATGAACTGGCAGTCGAAGGGGCCGATCCGCTCGCGGTCGCCCTCGGCGACCTCCAGCACGTACGGGCGGATGCGGTGCTCGGCGAGCTTGGCCTCGATCAGCGCGAGGGTGAGCTTCGACCCGATCAGCGGGATGTCCGGGTTCTCCCGGAGCAGGTACGGGACGGCGCCGATGTGGTCCTCGTGGCCGTGCGTGAGGACGATGCCGTCGACCTTGTCGAGGCGGTCCCGGATGTAGCTGAAGTCCGGGAGGATCAGGTCGACGCCGGGCTGCTCGTCCTCGGGGAAGAGGACGCCGCAGTCGACGATCAGAATGCGGTCCCCGTACTCGAAGACCGTCATGTTGCGGCCGATCTCGCCGAGACCGCCGAGCGGGGTGATGCGCAGGGCGCCTGCCTTGAGCGCCGGCGGTGCGCCGAGTTCGGGATGCGGGTGGCTCAAAAGACTCTCCTCACGACGCACGCCATATGTCCGGGGTCCTCCCCCGCGAGACATATGGCGTGCGTTCTCAGTGTCGTTTCCTACCAGGTCTGTGCTCTCGCGCCTTCGGTCCGGTCCAGCGACGGGCCCGTGAGGGTCCGGCGAGCCGGGGCGCGCACGTCTGTGTCTGTTACAGGTCTACCCCGCCGTCGGCGAGATCCCTCTTCAGTTGCGCGATCTCCTCGGGAGTCGCACCCACCAGGGGCAGCCGCAGCGGGCCGGCGGGCAGGCCCTGGAGGTCCAGCGCGGCCTTGGTGAGGATCACGCCCTGGGTGCGGAAGATACCGGTGAAGACCGGCAGCAGGCGCTGGTGGACGGCCGTGGCCTTGGCCACATCGCCGGCCAGGAAGGCCTCGACCATGGTCCGCAGCTCGCCGGCGACCACATGGCCGACCACGCTGACGACACCGACGGCTCCGACCGACAGCAGCGGCAGGTTGAGGATGTCGTCGCCGGAGTACCAGGCGAGGTCGGAGCGGGCGATCGCCCACGCGGCGGCGCCGAGGTCGCCCTTCGCGTCCTTGTTAGCGACGATCCGCGGGTGCTCGCCGAGCCGGACCAGCGTCTCGTGGCTCAGCGCGACGCCGCTGCGGCCGGGGATGTCGTAGAGCATGACCGGCAGCCCGGTGGCGTCCGCGATCCGCACGGTGTGCCGGTACAGGCCCTCCTGCGGCGGCTTGCTGTAGTACGGCGTGACCACCAGCAGGCCGTGCGCGCCGGCCGCCTCGGCCGCGCGGGCCAGCTCGACGCTGTGGTGCGTGTCGTTGGTGCCGACCCCGGCCACCACGTGGGCCCGGTCGCCGACCGCCTCCACCACGGCGCGGACGAGCTGGGCCTTCTCGGCGTCGCTGGTGGTCGGGGACTCACCGGTGGTGCCGTTGACGACCAGGCCGTCGTTGCCGGAGTCGACGAGGTGCGCGGCGAGGCGCTGGGCGCCGTCGAGGTCGAGGCCGCCGTCGGCGGTGAACGGTGTCACCATCGCGGTCAGAACCCGCCCGAAGGGCGTCTGGGGGGTGGAGGTCGGAGCCATGCGTCCAAAACTACTCGTAGGCGGTGGGGCGGCACCCAGGCCGGTCCACGGATCGGACGGCCACGGACGCGAACCGGCGGCGAGCCGGCTCCGGGGCACCCGGGGACCGGTCGCGCACCGCCCCGGCGGAAGCGGTTCCAGCGGCGGTGACATGGGATTCCGGTGCTGCGTGCTCGGGGGTTCAAGCAGCACCGGAATCCGTGTTCACGAGCGTAGGGAGCGGTCAGAAATGCCGCAATCCAGACATGCCAGACACCCTCCCCGGATGCCCGTCGCCGCAGGTCAGGGGGCGACCCGGCCGTGCGTCTCGAAGGCCGCACGGGTGAGCGGCATGAGCTTGGCCCACTGCTCCTCCATCCGCTCGGCGACCATCTCGATCTCGCGCTGCGGGAACGACGGCACCGCCGAGTTCTCCCGCTTGGTGCGCAGCGACAGGAAGTGCATCAGCGAGCGGGCGTTGCAGGTCGCGTACATCGACGAGTAGAGCCCGACCGGCAGCACCGCGCGGGCGACCTCGCGGGCGACGCCGGCCTCCAGCATCTCCTGGTAGCGCCCGTACGCCTCGCGGTAGGCGGCCTCCATCGAGGCGGTGACCGTCGCGTGCTGCCCGGCGGTGCCCTCGACGAACTCGTAGCGGCCCGGACGCCCCTGCTGGACCAGCTTGCGCTCCGCGTCCGGCACGTAGAAGACCGGCTGCAGCTCGCGGTAGCGGCCGGACTCCTCGTTGTAGGACCAGCCGCTGCGGTGGCGGTGGAACTCGCGGAAGACGAAGATCGGCGCGCTGATGAAGAAGGTCATCGAGTTGTGCTCGAACGGCGTGCCGTGCCGGTCCCGCATCAGGAAGTTGATCAGGCCCTTGGACTTCTCCGGGTCCTGCTGGAGCGCCTCCAGGGACTGCTCCCCCGCCGTCGAGACCCGGGCCGCCCAGATGACGTCCGAGTCGGCGGCGGCGCTGCGGACCAGTTCCACGGTGACGTCGCCGCGGAACTGGGGGGCCGTCGTGTCGTCGCTCACGCGTTACTCCTTGCGGGTTCGGTGGAGCCGGTGCCACCCGGGGCGGTGGCGCCGGCGCCGGTGGTGCGGTGCAGCCGGATCGCGTGCTGCATGGTCTTGCGGGCGCGCGGCACGTCGCCGGCGTCGGCGTACGCGACCGCCAGGCGGAAGAAGACCCGCCAGTCGCCGGGGGCGGCCTCGGCCTCGGCCTTGCGGCGGGCGAACACCGCGTCGGCCGAGGCGCGGTCGATCCGCCCGCCGCCGGTGCGCTTCAGCTCGTCGACCGGCAGACCGCCCTCAGCCTCCAGCTCACGGGCGAGCCGCTCGCTGTCCCGGCCGAAGCGGACCGTCTGGCGCAGGAACCAGAGGCCGATGACCGGGACGACGAAGGCGCACAGGCCCAGGCCGACGCCGAGCGGCTTGCCGGTGGCGACGAGCTGGACGCCCTCGCCGACGCAGATCAGCGCGACCAGGGCCAGGACGCCGGAGAGCACGAAGAAGCCGGTGCGGGAGGTCATGCCGGGCTCACAGGTCCAGGAAGTGCTCGAGGCCCAGGGTGAGCCCGGGCGTCTCGACGACCTTGCGCACGCCGAGCAGGATGCCCGGCATGAAGCTGCTGTGGTGCAGCGAGTCGTGCCGGATGGTGAGGGTCTCGCCGGTGTCGCCGAACATGACCTGCTGGTGGGCGAGCAGGCCGCGCAGCCGCACCGCGTGCACCGGCACCCCGTCGACGTCGGCGCCGCGGGCGCCGGGCAGGGCGTGGGTGGTCGGGTCCTGCTGCGGCGGGCGGCCGGCCTCCGCGCGGGCGGCGGCGATCAGCTGCGCGGTGCGGGTGGCGGTGCCGCTGGGGGCGTCCGCCTTGCCGTCGTGGTGCAGCTCGACGACCTCGACCGACTCGAAGTACCTGGCGGCGGTCTGGGCGAACTTCATGCCGAGCACGGCGCCGATGGAGAAGTTCGGCGCGATCAGCAGGCCGAGCTCCGGCGCCGCGTCGAGCCAGCCGCGGACGGTGGCGAGCCGCTCGTCGGTCCAGCCGGTGGTGCCGGTGACCACGTGGATGCCGTGGTGGAGGCAGAAGTCGAGGTTGCCCATCACCGAGTCGGGGTGGGTCAGCTCGACGACGGCCTGCACCCCGGCGTCGGTCAGCTCGGAGAGCTTCGACTCCCGGCCGAGGGCGGCGACCAGTTCCAGGTCCGGGGCGGCCTCGACGGCCTTGACGGCCTCGGAGCCGATCCGGCCCCGGGCGCCGATCACGGCGACACGCAGCGTCATGGTGTGAAGTCCCTTCAGGCCAGCAGGTCGGCGAGCTTCGCGGCCCGCTTGTCGTTGATCGGGCCGATCAGCGCCAGCGACGGCCGGTACGCACCCAGCACATCACGGGCGACCTCGTGGACGTCGTCCAGGGTCACCGCCGCTATCCGCTCCAGCATGTCGTCGACCGACAGGTGGTGGCCGTAGCTCAGCTCGGCCTTGCCGATGCGGTTCATCAGCGAGCCGGTGTCCTCCATGCCGAGCACGGTGGAACCGGAGATCTGGCCGATCGCGCGCTGCAGCTCCTCCTCGGTGATGCCCTCGGCGACCACCTTGGCGAGCTCGTCGCGGCAGATCCGCAGCACCTCCTCGACCCGCTTGGGCTGGCAGCCGGCGTAGATGCCGAACAGGCCGCTGTCCGCGTACGAGGAGGAGTAGGAGTACACCGAGTACGCCAGGCCGCGCTTCTCCCGGACCTCCTGGAACAGCCGGGAGCTCATGCCGCCGCCGAGGGCCGCGTTGAGCACGCCCATCGCCCAGCGGCGCTCGTCGTGCCGGGGCACGCCGGGCACGCCCAGCACCAGGTGCGCCTGCTCGGTGGACCGGTTGAGCACCTCGACCCTGCCCGCGGTGCGCAGCGCCTTGACGCCGCGCCGGGCCTCGGCGGGGGCGGCGTCGGACTTGGCGAGCAGCGGCGCGAAGGCCTGCTCGACCTGCCGGACGACCTTGCGGTGGTCCAGGTTGCCGGCCGCGGCGACGACCAGGTGCTCGGGCTTGTACCGGCGGTGGAAGAAGTTCGCGATCTGGTCGCGGGTGAGCGAGCGGATCGTCTCCTGGGTGCCGAGGATCGGGCGGCCGAGCGGGCCGCTGCCGAAGATCACCTTGGCGAAGAGGTCGTGGACGACGTCACCCGGGTCGTCCTCGGCCATCGCCATCTCCTCCAAGATGACGCCGCGCTCGGCCTCGACGTCCTCGGGGCGGATCAGCGAGCCGGTGAGCATGTCGCAGACCACGTCGATGGCCAGCGGCAGGTCGGTGTCGAGCACCCGCGCGTAGTAGCAGGTGTTCTCCTTCGCGGTGAAGGCGTTCATCTCGCCGCCGACCGCGTCCAGGGCGGCCGAGATGTCCAGCGCGCTGCGCCGCTCGGTGCCCTTGAAGAGCAGGTGCTCCAGGTAGTGGGTCGCGCCGTTGAGCTGCGGGGTCTCGTCCCGCGAGCCGACGCCGACCCAGATGCCGAAGGTCGCGGAGCGCACCGTCGGCAGGGTCTCGGTGACGACGCGCAGGCCGCCGGGCAGGACGGTGCGGCGCACGGTTCCGGCGCCGTCCGCGCCCTTGAGCAGGGTCCGGGTCGTGCCGGGGCGCTGCTTCGCCGCCGAGGCCTGGGCCACGGGGGTACCTCCGTAGAAAGCGGTCCGTCGAGAGAGGGCGTGGGGAACAACAGGGTGCGGCCCGCACGCCGTTGGGGGCGTGCGGGCCGCTGGGGTCAGCTAGCGGCGCTTCACTCGGAAGCGGCCTCGCCGTTCTCCTCGCCCTCGATGACCGGGATCAGCGAGAGCTTGCCGCGCGGGTCGATCTCGGCGATCTCGACCTGCACCTTGGCGCCGACGCCGAGGACGTCCTCGACGTTCTCCACGCGCTTGCCGCCGGCCAGCTTGCGGATCTGCGAGATGTGCAGCAGACCGTCCTTGCCCGGCATGAGCGAGACGAAGGCACCGAAGGTCGTGGTCTTGACCACGGTGCCCAGGTAGCGCTCGCCGACCTCCGGCATGGTCGGGTTGGCGATCTGGTTGATCGTGGTGCGGGCGGCCTCGGCGGCCGGGCCGTCGGCGGCACCGATGTAGATGGTGCCGTCGTCCTCGATCGTGATCTCGGCGCCGGTGTCCTCCTGGATCTGGTTGATCATCTTGCCCTTGGGGCCGATGACCTCACCGATCTTGTCCACCGGGATCTTGATGGTGATGATGCGCGGCGCGTTCGGGGACATCTCGTCCGGGGAGTCGATGGCCTCGTTCATCACGTCGAGGATGTGCAGGCGGGCGTCGCGGGCCTGCTTCAGGGCGGCGGCGAGCACCGACGCCGGGATGCCGTTGAGCTTGGTGTCCAGCTGCAGGGCGGTGATGAAGTTGCGGGTACCGGCGACCTTGAAGTCCATGTCGCCGTACGCGTCCTCGGCGCCGAGGATGTCGGTGAGGGTCACGTAGTGGGTCTCACCGTCGATCTCCTGGGAGATCAGGCCCATGGCGATGCCGGCGACGGCGGCCTTCAGCGGCACACCGGCGTTCAGCAGCGACATGGTGGAGGCGCAGACCGAGCCCATCGAGGTGGAGCCGTTGGAGCCGAGCGCCTCGGAGACCTGACGGATGGCGTACGGGAACTCCTCGCGGGTCGGCAGGACCGGCAGGATGGCCCGCTCGGCCAGCGCGCCGTGGCCGATCTCGCGGCGCTTCGGCGAACCGACGCGGCCGGTCTCGCCGACCGAGTACGGCGGGAAGTTGTAGTTGTGCATGTAGCGGCGGCGGGTCTCCGGGGAGAGCGTGTCCAGCTGCTGCTCCATGCGGAGCATGTTCAGCGTGGTGACACCCAGGATCTGGGTCTCGCCGCGCTCGAACAGGGCCGAGCCGTGCACCCGCGGGATGGCCTCGACCTCGGCGGCCAGGGTGCGGATGTCGGTGACGCCGCGGCCGTCGATGCGGACCTTGTCCTTGATGACGCGCTCGCGGACGATCTTCTTGGTCAGCGCGTTGTAGGCGGCGCTGATCTCCTTCTCGCGGCCCTCGAACTCGGGCAGCAGCTTCTCGGCGGCCAGCGCCTTGACGCGGTCCAGCTCGTTGTTGCGCTCCTGCTTGCCCGCGATGGTGAGGGCCTGGGCCAGCTCGTCCTTGACGGCGGAGGTCAGCGCGGCCAGCACGTCGTCCTGGTAGTCCAGGAAGACCGGGAACTCGCCGGTCGGCTTGGCGGCCTGGGCGGCCAGCTGGGCCTGGGCGGCGCACAGCACCTTGATGAACGGCTTGGCGGCGTCGAGACCGGCGGCGACGATCTCCTCGGTCGGCGCCTCGGCGCCGCCCTCGACCAGCTTGATGGTCTTGTCGGTGGCCTCGGCCTCGACCATCATGATCGCGACGTCGCCGTCCGGCAGGACGCGGCCGGCCACGACCATGTCGAAGACGGCCGACTCCAGCTCGCTGTGGGTCGGGAAGGCGACCCACTGGCCCTGGATCAGGGCGACGCGCACGCCGCCGATCGGGCCGGAGAACGGCAGGCCGGCCAGCTGGGTGGAGGCGGAGGCGGCGTTGATGGCCACCACGTCGTACAGGTGGTCCGGGTTGAGCGCCATCACGGTGACGACGACCTGGACCTCGTTGCGCAGGCCCTTGACGAAGGACGGGCGCAGCGGGCGGTCGATCAGGCGGCAGGTGAGGATCGCGTCCTCGGAGGGCCGGCCCTCGCGACGGAAGAACGAGCCGGGGATGCGGCCGGCGGCGTACATCCGCTCCTCGACGTCCACGGTCAGCGGGAAGAAGTCGAAGTGCTCCTTCGGCTGCTTGGACGCGCTGGTGGCCGACAGCACCATGGTGTCGTCGTCCAGGTAGGCGACGGCGGAGCCGGCCGCCTGACGGGCCAGACGGCCGGTCTCGAAGCGGATGGTACGGGTGCCGAAGGAACCGTTGTCGATCACGGCTTCGGCGTAGAACACGTTCTCTTCCACCTGGAAGATCTCCTCTTTCGTACGTCTCCGGGAGAGCGTCCCCGCGCATCGCCTGCGTGTTGACCCTGGACGGTCGGGCCGGTCTTCGATCGAAGCCTCCGGTGCACCCCGCTTCGGTGGGCGGGGCCTCCGGCGGCCACTACCGAGGACCGGCGCCTCTCGGCCGACCGGGTCCGGACGGGCGGTCCGCGTCTGGACGCTCTCTCGGATGCGGGCGGCTTCCGTTTGAAGCCTTCGTCCCGCGGGGGGTCGGGTTCTGCTGCCTGAGTGGCGCGCTTGCGGCGCCATCACCCGGCATGCCCACAACCCTACGGTGCAATCCTCGGCCACCTGGGGAGGTGCGCGCGAGTTGTTATGCCCGGTTGTTACGTTCGGACGCCCCGGTGGGCGCCCCGGTCACACGGCCGCGGCATACGCGCGAGGGGCGGCTCCCCGGTGTGGGGAGCCGCCCCGAGCGGCGTTCTCAGCGGGCGCCGCCGGCGGCACCGCGGCGGATGCCCAGGCGGTCGACGAGCGTACGGAAGCGCTCGATGTCCTTCTTGGCCAGGTACTGCAGCAGACGGCGGCGCTGGCCGACCAGGATCAGCAGGCCGCGGCGCGAGTGGTGGTCGTGCTTGTGCGACTTGAGGTGCTCGGTCAGGTCCGAGATGCGGCGGGAGAGCATGGCCACCTGGACCTCGGGGGAGCCGGTGTCGCCCTCCTTCTGGCCGAACTCGGCGATGATCTGCTTCTTGACGTCAGAGGCGAGAGCCACTGCAACTCCTTCGAGGTGATACCGAGCGGTCCTGGTCTACGGCACAGGACTCTGGGAGAACTCGGTGTCGTGACGGGCGCGGCCGCCGGTCCTCGCCCCACCCGGGGGCGGACACACGGCTGCGCTCGAAGGCCAAGCGTACCAGTGCCGCCGACACGGCCGGCCGGCGGCCCCGGTACGCCCGTCCGCCGGTCAGCCGGTGGCGCCGCGCACCAGCCGGTAGACGTCGAGAACGGCGAGCACCAGCGGGACCAGCGACATCAGGGTGAGGCTGTCGACCAGGTCCAGGATGCGCCCCCAGAACGGGGAGACGCCGAGCCGGGGCACCACCAGGGCGATCGCGGTGAGCACCGCGGCGCCGAAGGCGATCGAGGCGGCCAGCCAGACGGTGCGCAGGTCGGCGCCGGTGGAGCCGATGCCGGCCCGCAGCACGAACTGCGGGGTGTGCAGGGAGAGGCCGACGATCAGCAGCGACAGGCCGAGCAGTCCGGCGATGGTGAGGCTGAAGACCTGGGCGCTGTAGCGGAACAGGCGGGCGCGGAGCATGGTGGCGAGGCCGAGGAGGAGCGCGAGCAACTGGGGGAAGGTCTCGTCGGTGAAGCCGAGCACCGCGCAGGCGCCGACGATCACCGCGGCGCAGCCGCCGACCAGGCCGACCAGTACCTCGTGGCCGCGGCGCGCCTGGTGGGCGATCCGCTCGTACTGGACGAGTTCGGCGCGGGCGGCCTCCTCGTCGTGGTCGCGGCCGCGGGCACGGGTCTGGCCGGGGGCGCTGTAGCCGACGGGCAGCCGGGCGAAGCGGGCGGACAGGCCCGGCAGGAAGCCGATCGCGGCGACGGCGGCGACGCCGGCGACGGCGGCGATGTGGTCGACCGGGGTGTCGGGCAGCAGCACGGCCGCGAAGGTGGCGAGCGCGCCGGCCGCGGCCAGGAAGGCGGCGGCGACGAACAGCGAGTCCCGCTCGGGCAGCAGGCCGACCAGCAGGACGGCGACCACCAGGACGGCGACGCAGCCGGTGAGGAACTGCAGCCGGCCGGGGCCGGCCAGCGGGCCGCCGGTGGGCGCGAGGACGCCGCTGCCGGCGATCAGGGCGTGCGGCAGGGCGCCGAGCCCGAGGGCGAGCGCGGCCCAGGCGTCCCGGTAGACCCGGGCGCGGACGCCGGCGAAGGCGGTGAGCACCACGGCGACGACGCCGGAGAGCACCCCGGGCAGGCCGTGCATGTCGTGGCGCAGGTCGGCGAACCAGAGGGCGAAGCCGAGCAGGGTGAGCAGCACGCCGGTGCCGATGAGGCCGAAGGCGCGCATCAGCTCGGGGCTCCAGAACCGGCGGTCGCTCTCGCCTGCGGTGGCGATCGCGTCGGCGACGTCGTCGTAGACGGCGGGCGGCAGCGACTCGGCGAACGGGCGCAGGCTGAGCAGGTCGCCGTCGCGCACCTGCTGGGCGCCCAGCGAGCGGCTGCCGTCGAGCACCGTGCCGTCGCGGCGGACCAGGTGGAACCCGGTGGGGACGCCGTCGGGCTGGGTCTGGCCGGAGAGCCGCAGCACCTCGGGGTAGACGTCCGCGAGCGGGACGTCCTCGGGCAGGGCGACGTCGATCCGGCTGTCCGGGGCGACGACGGTGACCCGGCAGAAGCCGGTGGTGGCGGGCGTCGTCATGCCCGCACCTCGTTCGCTCGACGCACTGGGCGCTCCCCCTTGGTGACGGTGCCGCGGTACCCGCGGCTGGTCGGTCTGGCTGTCGCGCGGGCGCCGGCCGGGCGGAACCGGCCCGGCGGGGCCACGAGTTGGCGCGGCGTTACCCTACCCGCTCGGTTCGTGTCCGGCCCCGTGGAGGGCGGGCGGGTCCGCCGGGGCGGGTCCCCAGTAGGATCGGCCCCCTGCGCAAGGCGGCGGGGGCGGCGCGCGCCTCCTCCGGTGCCTGCGGCCGGCGGAGCGGGGGCGGCGTCACACGGGGCGCCCTCGCCCGTACGTATCCAGTGGCGTGAGGGCTGATGCCGTGGTGATCGAGCGAAGCGTTGGTGGTCGGAGGGTGGGGCGCGCATGGGTGTGATCACCGTCAAGCGGCCGCCCCGGGCCTATCCGCCCGCGGTGGCGGACGAGCCGGTGGAGCTGGTCGCCCCGCCCGAGCTGCCCCGGTCGGGCGGCGAGGACTGGGTGATGAGCATCCTGCCGATGCTCGGCATGGGCGGATCGGCGGTGTTCTTCTTCTCGCCGGGTGCCCAGGCCCCGATGAAGATCATGGGCGGTCTGATGATCGTCTCCACGGTCGGCATGGCGCTCGCGCAGATCGTCCGGGCCCGCAAGGGCGGCTCCTCGGCCACTGCGGACGAGCGGCGCGACTACCTCAAGTACCTCCAGCAGATGCGCCGCCAGGTGCGCCGGACCGCCGAGCGCCAGCGCGGCGCGCAACTGTTCCTGAACCCCGAGCCGGACCAGCTCTGGTCGATCGTCGCGGACGGCCGCCGGCTGTGGGAACGGCGCGCCGGGGACGCCGACTTCGCGCAGATCCGGGTCGGCCGCGGACCGGTGCAGCTGTCCACCCCGCTGGTCGCGCCGCAGACCGCGCCGATGGACGAGCTGGAGCCGCTGTCGGCGGCCGCGATGCAGACCTTCCTGAAGGCGCACGGCACCCTGCAGGACCTGCCGTTGGCGATCTCGCTGCGCGCCTTCTACCACATCACGGTCTGCGGCGACCCGGACACCGTCTACGGCAACGTCCGGGCGATGATCGCCCAGTTGACCACCCTGCACTCGCCGGACGACCTGCTGGTCACGGTGGCCGCGGCGCCCGGCGCGGTGGACGAGTGGGAGTGGACCAAGTGGCTCCCGCACAACCAGCACCGCAAGGAGAACGACGGCGCCGGTTCGCGCCGGCTGATCGCCACCGGCCTGGGCGAGCTGGAGCTGCTGCTCCAGGACGAACTCGCCGGCCGCCAGCGGTTCGTCCGGGACGCCGCGCCGGCGCCCGACCAGCCGCACATCGTCGTGGTGATGGACGGCGCGTCGGTACCGCACGACTCGCTGCTGGCCGGCGCCGAGGGCGTGCACGGGGTGACCATCGTCGAGGTGGTCCCGGGCGACCTCGACGAGCCGACCGGGCACCTGGTCGTCACGGTCTCGCCGGACGAGCTGGTGCTGCGCTCGGCCTCCGGCGCCACCTACTCCGGCGCCCCGGACACCCTCTCCGCCTGGCAGTCCGAGGCGCTGGCCCGGCAGCTGGCGCCGTACCGGGCCTCGGCCGGCGGCGACGACGAACCGCTGCTGTCCAACCTGGACTTCACCGACCTGATGAACTCCGGCGACCCGGGCTCCTTCGACGTGACCCGCAGCTGGCGGCAGCGGGCGCAGCACGAGCGGCTGCGGGTGCCGATCGGCGTCGGGGCCGGCGGCGAGCACGTGTACCTGGACATCAAGGAGGCCGCGCTGGAGGGCATGGGCCCGCACGGCCTGTGCGTCGGCGCGACCGGCTCCGGCAAGTCCGAGCTGCTGCGCACCCTGGTGCTGGGCCTGGCGATGACGCACTCCTCGGAGACGCTGAACTTCGTGCTCGCCGACTTCAAGGGCGGCGCGACCTTCGCGGGCATGGCGGACATGCCGCACACCTCCGCAGTGATCACCAACCTGGAGGGCCAGCTCACCCTGGTGGACCGCATGCGGGACGCCATCGAGGGCGAGCTCAACCGGCGCCAGGAGCTGCTGCACCGGGCCGGCAACTACGCGAACATCCACGAGTACGAGCGGGCCCGGGCGGCCGGCGCGGCGCTGGACCCGCTGCCGTCACTGGTGCTGATCATCGACGAGTTCTCCGAACTCCTCACCGCCAAGCCCGACTTCATCGACATGTTCATCCAGATCGGCCGGATCGGCCGGTCCCTCGGGGTGCACCTGCTGCTGGCCTCGCAGCGCCTGGAGGAGGGCAAGCTGCGCGGTCTGGACACCTACCTCTCCTACCGGATCGGTCTGCGCACCTTCTCGGCGGCCGAGTCGCGGGCGGCGATCGGCGTCCCGGACGCGTACCACCTGCCGCCGGTGCCGGGCGTCGGCTACCTGAAGTTCGGCACCGACGTGATGGAGCGGTTCAAGGCGGCGTACGTCTCCGGGCCCTACCGGGCGCCGGGGCAGCAGCGGTCGACCGGTGGCCGGCTGGTGACCGCGCGGCCGGTGCGGTTCACCGCGGCCGAGGTGCCGGTGACCGAGCCGCTGGTGCAGGAGGTCGAGCCGATCGTCGAGGAGCCGGACGACGCCCTGGCGGACACCGTGCTGGACGTGTTCGTGCAGCGGATGGCGGGCCAGGGACCGGCCGCGCACCAGGTGTGGCTGCCGCCGCTGGACGCCCCGCCGAGCGTGGACCAGCTGCTGCCGCCGCTGCAGGCGACCGCCGAGCGAGGGCTGACCGCGCCGCAGTACGGGGCGCTGGGCCGGCTGCGGGTGCCGGTCGGCATCGTCGACAAGCCGCGCGACCAGAAGCGCGACATCCTCGACCACGACTACGCGGGGGCGGCCGGCCACGGTCTGGTGGTCGGCGGTCCGCGCTCCGGCAAGTCGACCATGATCCGCACCACGGTGGCCTCGTTCGCGCTCACCCACACCCCGCTGGAGGTGCAGTTCTACCTGCTGGACTTCGGCGGCGGCGGCTTCCAGTCGCTCCAGGAGCTGCCGCAGGTCGGCGGGGTGGCCGGGCGGCTGGACGCCGAGAAGGTGCGCCGGATGGTCTCCGAGGTGCACGGCGTGCTGAACCGGCGCGAGGAGCTGTTCCGCGCGACCGGGCTCGACTCGATCGTCACCTACCGGGCCCGCCGGGCCTCCGGCGCGCTGCCGGACGAGCAGTTCGGCGACGTCTTCCTGGTGATCGACGGCTGGAACACCTTCAAGCAGGAGTTCGAGGCGCTGGAGCCGGTGATCGGCGACATCGCCCAGCGGGGCCTGGGCTACGGCGTCCATCTGATCATCACCGCGGCCCGGTACGCGGAGGTCCGCCCGGCGCTCAAGGACCTGCTGCAGAACCGGACCGAGCTGAAGCTCGGCGACTCCATGGAGTCCGAGGTGGACCGCCGGGTGGCGCAGAACGTGCCGGCCGTGCCGGGGCGCGGTGTCACCGCGGACCGGCTGCACTTCCTCACCGGTCTGCCCCGGCTGGACGGCTCCGGCTCCGTGGAGGACCTGCAGAACGGCGTGACCGGGCTGGTCTCGGCGGTCGCCGGGGCGTGGACCGGCCCGCGCGCGCCGCAGGTGCGGATGCTGCCGGCGGTGCTGGATGGGCACTCGCTGCCGAAGGGCTTCGAGCACCCGGAGCGGGGCGTCGCGTTCGGCGTGGACGAGGCGGAGCTGGCGCCGGCCTTCGTCAACTTCGAGACCGACCCGCTGTTCATCGTCTTCGGCGACACCGAGTCCGGGAAGTCCGCGCTGCTGCGGATGCTGGTCAAGCAGATCACCGAGCGGTACACCCCGGACCAGGCCGGCATCGTGGTCGGCGACTACCGGCGCGCGCTGCTCGGCGTCGTCCCGCCGGAGTACCTGGTGGAGTACGCGGCCGCGCAGCCGGCCATGACGTCCGTGGTCGAGATGCTGCGCGGGGCCTGCGCGCGGCGGCTGCCCGGGCCGGACGTGACCGCCGAGCAGCTGCGCAACCGCAGCTGGTACAGCGGCAAGGACATGTTCGTGGTCGTCGACGACTACGAGCTGGTGGCGACCTCCTCGGGCAACCCGCTGGCGGTGCTCGCGGAGTTCCTGCCGTTCGCGCGGGACATCGGCCTGCGGGTGATCGTCGCGCGCAGCGCGGGCGGCGCCGGGCGCTCGCTGTACGAGCCGTTCATGCAGCGGATGCGCGAGCTGGGCGGCCAGGGCGTGCTGCTCTCGGGCAACCGGGACGAGGGCCCGCTGCTGGGCACCGTCAAGCCGCAGGCGCTGCCGCCGGGCCGGGGCGTGTACGTCTCGCGCCGGGTGACCAGCGGGCAGATGGTGCAGACGGGCTGGCTGCCGGCGCCGTAGCCGCCGGTTCTCGTCACGGAGCGTGTTCGAAGGGGTCGGGTCCTCGGATCCGGCCCCTTCCGTCGTCCCACGTGCCGAAACGTTACCTAGATCTTTCCGCCCGGGGGCTGCGGTTCCCGTACCCGGCCCGGTGCCCGGCGGGCGGCGCCGGGGTGTCCGGCCGACCTGCCCCCGCATTCCGGAAGCGCCTTTGAATAGGTGCATGCAACCTGGCGTTCACCTTGGATTCAAGCGCGATGTGGCGAAAGTAACAAGTCGGACATGCATAGTGATGACAGTTAGTGATCATCAGATCGCATGTTTATACGCCGTACAGCAACGGATTCCGAAGCGATTCCGGCATTGACGCGATCGATACGGCCAAGGTTCCATGGCGGCCCGGGAGCGACAGGACCATAAACCGAGCCAGCAGCCAGCGGAGGCGATACCGCTCCCTCTCCAGGACCAGCACAGAGCCGATCGGATGCCACATGACCGACACGCTTCGCCCGCCCGCCACCGCGGCCCCCGCCGCGGCCGCCGCAGGCGCGCCCGACACCCAGCAGCAGACGCTCAAGCGCTCGATCGGCGTCGTCGGCGGCACACTGCTCACGCTGTCCTGCGTCACCCCGGCCTCCACGCTCTTCGTGATCGTCCCGGAGCTGTTCTCCAGCATCGGCAGCGCCACCGCGCTGGCCATCGCGATCGGCTCGGTGCTCTGCATCGCGGTCGCCTTCTGCTACTCCGAGCTCGGCACCCTGATCCCCAGCGCCGGCGGCGAGTACGCGATGGTCGGCACCCTGGCCGGGCGCCTGGCCGGCTGGCTGGTCTTCGTGCTCTCGCTGATCGTGGTGATGATCGTCCCCTCGGTCATCGCCCTCGGCACCGCCGACTACCTCGCCCCCGTGCTGCACGTCGACAAGCCGCTGGCCGGCGCCGCGGTGATGCTCGCCGCCACCCTGGCCGGCCTGCTGGACCTGCGCGCCAACGCCTGGATCACCGGCATCTTCCTGGTCCTGGAGGTCGTCGCGGCCGGCGTCGTGTCGGTGCTCGGCTTCGCCCACGCCAACAGCGGCGCGCCCAGCATGCTGCACGGCGTGGTCACCGGCGAGGACGGCGTCACCACCACGGTGAGCGTCGGCGCGATCATCGGCGCCCTCGGCATCGCGCTCTTCATCACCCAGGGCTTCTCCACCGCCGTCTACCTCTCCGAGGAGCTGGAGAACCCGCGCCGCAACGTCTCGCGCACCGTGCTGTGGACGCTGGGCATCTCCGCCGCGATCCTCCTCGTCCCGGTCGCCGCCATCACCATGGGCGCCCCCGACCTGGCGACGCTGAGCTCCGGCGACATCTCCGGCATGGTCACCGCCTGGAGCAACTCCGCGGTCGGCACCTTCATCAGCCTCTGCGTCGCGCTGGCCATCATCAACGCCGGCATCGTCATGGTCATCCAGAACTCCCGGGTGCTGTTCGCCTCGGCCCGCGACAAGGCCTGGCCCGGCCCGGTCAACAAGGCCTTCGGCACCCTGGGCCGGTTCGGCTCCCCGTGGATCGCCACCCTGGCCGTCGGCCTGCCGGGCGCCGCGCTCTGCTACGTCAAGGGCGAGCTGCTCAGCGAGATCACCGGCGTCGCCGTCACCGGGATGTACCTGCTGGTCGCGATCGCCGCGCTGCTCTCCCGCCGCAAGCACCACAAGCACGCCGCCGCCTGGCGGATGCCGCTGTGGCCCGCCGTCCCGGTCGTGCTGATCGTGGTCCTGGGCTACGTCATCACCCAGCTGGACGTGGTGCCGCTGCTGTGGACCGGCGGCATCACCGCCGCCGCCACCCTCTACTGGCTGCTCTACCTGCGCCCCCGCCAGGAGACCCACTGGGTGATCAGCCTCCCCGAGGACCAGCAGGGCTGACCCCTTCCCCCGAACCCCCACCCTCCCCCACACGGCAGTGCCCCGGGCTCCCCCTGGCCCGGGGCACTGCCGCGTCCGCGGGCCCCCTCCTGAGCGTCACCGGCTCGCCGGGCTCGGGACGACCCCGCCGGACGCGGGAGGCGGCCGTCAGGTTCGTCGACGGTGGTCGCGGAGCACCACGCCGCCGCCGATCAGCAGCGCGACCAGCAGGGCGCCGATGCCCAGGACGTAGGTCGCGGTGCGGCCGTCGCGGTCGGCCTGGGTCTCGCCGAGGCCGAGCGGGCGCGGCACGATCGGGGCGGAGGCCAGCTCGACCGGCGGGTCCGCCACCGGGCGGTCGGCGGGCGCGGCGGGCGCCGTGGTCACCGCCTTCACCGGGTCGACCACGCCCCAGCCGATGTACTCGTTCGCCTTGTGGTCGGTGCGCTGCGCGGTCTGCTCGATCCAGGCCCGCACCTGGCTGGGCTTCCAGTCCTTGTGCGCGCCGACCAGCAGCGCCGCCAGGCCGGCCACGTACGGCGCGGCGAAGCTGGTGCCGTTGTCCACGCACTGCCCGCCGCGCGGGACGGTGGAGAGCATGTCGACCCCGGGGGCCGCGACGTCCACGAAGTCGCCGTACTGGGAGAAGTAGGTGCGCTCGTTGTTGCGGTCGGAGGCGCCGACGGCGAGCACCGTGCGGAACGCCGCCGGATAGGTGTCGCCCTTCTTGCCGTCGTTGCCGGAGGAGGCGACCACCACGACGCCCTTGTCCTCCGCGTTGTCGATCGCGGCCTTCAGCTCGTCGTAGCCGACGAACCGGGTGTCGCCCGCGCCGCGCACGTCCTGCGAGATGTTGATGACCTTGGCGCCCTGCTGGACGGCCGAGTTGACGGCCGCGACCAGCGAGTGCACGTCACCGTTGCCCTCGGCGTCGTTCTGCCGGATCGACAGGATCACGGCGCCCGGGGCGATGCCGACGAAGCCGGTCTGCTCGCTGCGGGAGGCCGCGATGATGCCGGCCACCTTGGTGCCGTGGCCGACCCGGTCGTCCTTGCCGCCGCCCTCGACCGGCTTGCCCTCCTTGTCCTTGAGCAGCGAGCCGCCGTCGAGGACCTTGTTGGCGAGCTGGGGGTTCTGGTCGTCCACCCCGGTGTCGATGACCGCGACCAGCACCCCGGCACCGGTGACCGTGCCGCCCTGCCAGAGCTCGTCCAGCACCATCCGCTGGAGCGACCACGGGACGGCCTGCACGTTCTGGGCGTTCTTGCCGCACTCCCCCGCGGCCGAGATGCCCGGCCCGTCCGCCGCCGCCGGCACCGTCAGCGGGCCGCCGAGCAGCCCGAGCGCGACCGCCGCCGCGGCGACCGTCCGGTACCTGACCACCGGCACCCTGCCACCCCTCATGTCGTCCACCTGGTTGCACGCCCGCGCGCCGAAGGCGGGCGCCCGCTCGGGGCACCCGCCCTTCGGCGCGCGGCGTTCGGGCCGTGAAGCGTCAGCCGGTCCAGAGGGAGGCGTTGCGGTTCTCGGTGCTCCGGTAGCTCTCGGCCGCGTTGTCCAGCGACTTGGCGATCTGCTCCAGCACCTGCTGCAGGTGGTTGGCGCGCTCGTCCCACTTGGTCTGGTGGGCCCGGTAGCCCTGCTGGGCGGCGCCCTCCCAGCTCGCGGCGATCTTGGTGACGCCGGCCTTCAGCTCCTCGAGCTGGTGCTTGATGGTGCCCGCGGTGCGGCGGACCTCCGAGCTGGCGTTCTTGATGGACTCGAAGTTGACGAGAATGTGGTCGGCCACGATGTCTCCTAGTCGAGGCTGCGGGGCACCCGGTCAGCCCGGGTGCGCGTCGCGGGGTGAACGGACGGAGCCGGGGATCAGGCGCCGGAGGCGGCGGACCCGAAGATCGCCTGCTGGTCGGCGTCGGCCTGGGAGTACTTCTGGGTCGTGAGCTCGATCGCGTCCTTGATCGCGCGCAGCGACTTGTTGAGCTCCTGGGCGTCCGTGTTGAACTGGCCCTGGAGGTTGGTGTACGCCTGCGCGGCCTGGCCCTGCCAGCCGCCGGTGATCGAACCCACCAGGTTGTTCAGGCCGTTGATCTCGGTGTTGATCTGGTTGATGACCTCGTCCATGTGCTTGGCGAACGCCAGCATCTCCTGAGCGGTCGTCCTGAACTGAGCCATGCTCTACCGTCCCCCATGAGACAGACCTCGTGACCGGGGGGCGTCTCCGGCCCCCGGGCATCACCGGTGTGATGTCGTGCAGCACTGTAGTCGGCACACGCAGCTCACCCAACACTGGGCGACGGTCGGTTACCAAGCCATGACATCGCGACCAATTCCTTTGCACCGCCCAGCCCCAGGCTCCTCAGGCGTTCTGCTGCTGCGCCGCGCTCTTCGCGTTGAGCGCCGGCCCGGCCGGGACCAGGTTCGACCACTGCTGCGGCACCAGCGCCGGCTGCAGGCCCTGGTAGCCCAGCCGGGCCTGGTTGCCGCCCGCCTCCTCGGGCTGCGGCGGGCCGGAGGGCGTCGCCGGCTGGGCCGACGGGGTCTTCGGCGCCCCGCCCTGGCCGGCCGGCTGACCCGGCTGGGCCGGTGCGGTGGTCTGACCGCCCTTGCCGCCCTCGCTGCTGGCCGGCACCGCGTAGCGCAGCCCGGTCTCGGTGATCAGGAAGTCGGTGCCGGAGCCCTCCGCGGAGTTGTCCAGGGCGCGGTAGAACAGACCGTGACCGGGCGTCACGTGCGCGGTGGACGCGCCGTTGCTGTAGCGCACCGGGTAGTCCGGGCCGGCCCAGACGCTGCGCCGGGGCGTCCGGCCGTCCTCCGCCACCCCGTCGAAGGTGCTGCAGACCACCGGGCGGGCGTCCTTCGGCGCCTTCCAGTTGTTGGCCGGCGCGCCCGTGCTGACGGGCCAGTCGGCGGCGCCCGAGGCCATCAGCGGCACATCGCTGTTGACGGCGGCGTGCTCGGCCGGGGTCAGCGGGTCGATCCGCGGGCTCTTGTCGGCGTCCTGGTTGTACAGCGGCTGCAACGCCGGGTTCTGCCGGATGAGTTCGGCCTGGAACGGGGTGACCAGCAGCAGCTGGTTCTTGCCCACGACGTAGTGCTTCTCGCCGAACCGCACCAGCCGGCCGACCTTGCGGTCCGCCGGGTTCTGCAGCGGCACCGTGGAGTTGGCGGTCCTGGTGTCCGGGACCAGCCCGTCGATCTTCGGGAAGACGATGTCGTTGCCCGGCACGAGGGTCTCCAGCCAGTCCTTCTTCACCTTCTGCGGGGTGGCGGTCGCCCCGAAGATCGCCCACATCAGCTGGGAGCGGGTGGTGTCCGAGTCCTCCGGGCCGCCGATCGCGTGCTTGCGGCCCTTGTCGTCCACCAGGAACAGCCGCTGCTTGCCCTGGCCCGCTCCCTGGCCGGAGGCGGTCACCTGCGGGTCGTCCGCCTGCTGCACCAGCAGCGTCTGGCCGACGTCCAGCTTCCGGTCCTTGGCGCCGAGCGCCTCCGCGTCGGCGCCGCCCGCCACGAACACCGCCTGGTCGACGGTGCCGCCCTGCTCGTCGCCCGGGCGGTCGCAGACCGACCACTTCATCGGCCGGCTCGCGTTCTCCTTGCTCGGCAGCTTGTCCGGCGCGTACGGGATGCCGATCGTCGGACCGTGGTTGGGGTAGCGGTCCAGCACGCCGTCGTCGACCACCACGACCTTGGAGTCCACCGGCAGCACCAGCCGCGCCGAGGCCATGTTCAGCACCTGGTGCAGCCGCTTGGTCCTACCGTCCGGGTCGGTCAGCACCACGTACCGGGTGGTGCTCTGCTTGCCCTGGACGATGTACTTGCCCTCGTCCCAGCCCACCGGCGCGCTGGGCTTGAACACCCCCCAGAGACCGAAGCCGCCCACCACCAGGGCGCCGACTATCACGCTCGGCAGCACCGCCTTGACCGGCCGGGGCGCGTCCTCGTCGCTCCCCCCGCCACCGGGCAGCAGAAAGGCCGCGACCGTGCGCTTGCGGGCGAAGGTGTAGGCGTTCAGCTCGTCGCGGCGCGATGCCATCCTCGTCGTCTCCCCTGTCGGACCGTCCTGCCCCGTGCCCCGCACCCCCCGGGCGAGAACACGCTCGAACCCTCTACGATGCGGCAGCAGACGGTGAGTACGGTACGGGTACGGTTCACGCACCGGCCAGCCGGGCCGCGACAACCGAACCAGAGAGGGGCACTCGGGGGATGCCAAGCCAGACCGCTCCAGGGCGCCGGAGCACGGCACGGGGCAGCGGTGCGCGCCGCTCCGCACGACGCGGCCGGGCCGACACCGACGGCTCCCCCGCACCGGACCACGGCGCCCGCCCGGCCCGTTCCGGCGGCGGCGACGGCCCCGTCCCGGTGCGCGTCCATCCGCGGCCCGGACTGCTCGGCGGGCGGCTGAGGCTCCAGCAGCTCGTGCTGGTCGAGGTGGCGGTGGCGCTGGTCGCGGTCGGCTGGACGATCAGCCGGCCGGTCGCCGGCGGCTTCGGTGCCGTCGCGCTCGTCCTGGTCCTGCTCGCGATCGTGCCGCTGCGCGGACGCACCGTCCCGGAGGCGCTGCGGGTGCGTTCCGCGCTCAAGGCCCGCCGCAAGCGGGCCCGCGCGCACGTCCCGCCGCCCGGCACCGACCCGGCGCTCGCCCCCGCCCTGGAACTCGAACCCGCCCTGCGCACCTGCACCCACGCCACCGAGGCCGACTTCGGCGGCCGGCCGGTGCGCCGGGAGACCGGCATGGTCGGCGACGGCACCTTCCTCAGCGCGGTCCTGCTCGTCCAGGCCAAGGACCTGCCGCTGCGTCCGGCCCGCACCGCCCGGCCGCTGCCGCTGGACGTGCTCTGCTCCGCGCTGCGGGTCGACGACATCGCCCTGGAGTCGGTCCAGCTGGTCCAGCACACCCAGCCGGCGCCCGCGCCGCACCTGCCCGAGCAGTCGCTGGCCGCCCGCGCCTACCGCGAGCTCGCGGACGGCACCGCGACCCCCGCGCTGCGGCTCACCTGGGTGGCGCTCAAGCTCGACCCGGAACGGGCCGCCGGCGCGGTGCGCGCCCGCGGCGGCGGCGAGCAGGGCGCCCGCAAGGCGCTCCAGCGGGTCACCGACCAGCTCGCCGGGCGGCTGAACAGCGCCGGCTTCAACGTCACCGTGCTCGACGAGCGCGAGCTGATCGCCGCCCTGGCCATCTCCAGCTGCGTCAACCCGCTGGCCACCGCCGGGCGCCAGGGCAGCGGCAGCGGCGGCGGCAGCGGTCGGCGCACCCAGGAGACCAACCGGTTCTGGCGGGTCGACGACCGCTGGCACAGCACCTACTGGATCTCCCGCTGGCCGCAGCTCGGCCGCCCCGGCGGCGCCCCCGGCCGGATCGCCGTCCCCGACCTGGTCAACCTGGTCACCGGGGCGCCCGCGCTGGCCAGCACCTTCAGCCTGACGGCCGGTCACGGCACCGGCGGCTCGGTGGCGCTCAGCGGCCACCTCCGGGTGACCGGGCGCAGCGAGAGCGAGGCCGTCGAACTCGGCCGCCAGGTGGAGGCGCGGGCCCAGAGCACCGGGCTCGGCCTGACCCGGCTCGACCTGGAGCAGGCCCCCGGCGTCCTCGCCACCCTGCCCCTGGGAGGTGCTTCCTGATGGCGTACCGGACCCACCCCGTCGCCCCGCAGAGCGGCGCCGAGCCGCAGCCCCGGGTCCGGCCCCGGCTGCTGCCCGGCTTCGGGCTGCGCGGCCCGCGCCGGGAGAAGCACGTACTGGCCCTCGCGGAGCTGGAGGCGATGTCCTTCCCGGTCGGCGACGACGGCGTGCTGATCGGGGAGGACGTGCACCAGGCGCGCCCCGCCGTCCTCGGCCTGTTCCGGCCCAGCGCCCACGAGCTGGTGCTGGTCGGCGGTCTGTGGACGGCACAGGTCATCGCGCTGCGGGCGGCCGCCACCGGCGCGCGGATCGCCGTCGAGACCGCCCGCGCCCACCTCTGGGGCCCGATGGCGCAGGCCGCGGGCGGCGGGCAGCCGTGCGTGACGGTCCACCAGCCCGGCCGGCTCGGCCCGCAGGGCGCCTCGGTCGGTTCGCCGGTGCTCGTGGTGCGCGACCTCGGCGCCCGCCCGCCGCGCAGCCGGCTCTCCGCCACGCCCTGGCAGACCGTGCTGACGCTGGTTCCGCACCTGGGGCCGAACGCCGTCCGGGTGCTCAACTCGGCCGACCTGGTCGGGGTGCAGCGGGTGATGCCGGAGGAGGCCGAGCTGATCGGGCGGGTGCTCTCGCTCGGCCCGGGCGAGGTGGCCGCGCTGCCGTCGCTGCCGGACGACCTGACGCTGTGGACGACGCGGATGAACCGTCAGTACGTCCGGATCGTGGCGGGCCAGGCGGAACAGCAGGTCCTGGGCGGTCCGCGGCGCCTCGACTGACCCGCGCGGCCCCTCGGCGGCCCTTCCGCGGCCCTTCCGGAGATGCGGCACCGCCTTCAGCCGGGGGTGGCCCACGGCCTAGGCTGTGAGACGGCAACGGCACCGCGAACGTGCGGCGGCGAACACGAGGGAGCCTAGGTGAGCAGCGATCGGGACGGCGTCTACGTCGGCGACAACGCGGCGGAGGACGACGACGACTGGTCCGACGCGCCCGACTACACTCCCCCGTCCTGGTACGTGCAGACGGACGCCGCGGGCGCTCCGGCGCCGGCTCCGGGCGCGACCGCCGCGAGTGCCCAGGTGACGCCCCCTCCGGGCGATGCGGCCGCTCCGGCGGCGGCCGGGCCCGGCCCCGCGGCGGGGCCTGCCGCGGGGCCGCCGGCCGTCGCGCCGCCGACCGTTCCGGTTCAGCCGCAGGTCGAGGTCCCGGCTCCCGCCCAGACCGTGCCGCAGCCGCCGGTCCAGCCGCAGCCGGCCGAGGCCGCCGCGCCCGCCCCGGCTCCCGTTCCCACCCCCACCCCCGCGGCCGTCCCGGGCGTCGCCGGGCAGGCGCCGCACGCGCCTGCCGGGCCGGCCGCGCATGCCGTCCCCGTGCCGGTGCCGGAGCCCGCTCCGGCACCCGCGCCGCCGGTCGGCCAGGGCTGGCCGCTGGCCGACCCGTCGGCTCCCGCGCAGCCCGGCCCCGCCCAGCCGCAGGCCGCCGTCCCGGTGCCCCAGCCGTACCCGGGCCCCGCCCAGCCGCAGCCCTACCCCGCTGCTCCGGGCCAGCCGCAGCCCTACCCGCAGGACCCGGCCGCCTGGGCGGCCGCCCAACAGGCCCAGCAAGCCCAGCAGGCCCAACAGACGCCGCAGCCGGGCCAGCAGGCGCCGCAGCCTGGGCAGGCCCCCACCGCCGACCCGCGGGCCGGCGGCTGGCCGCAGACCAACGCCTACCAGCAGCCGGCGCAGCCCCAGCCCGGCGCCCCGCAGTGGCAACAGCCGCATTCCGCGCCGGTCGCGTTCCAGCAGTCCGGCGCCCCGCAGCAGACCGCGCACGGCGCGCCGCTCGGCTACACCGCCGCCGTCGAGCTGTCCTCGGACCGGCTGCTGCGCAGCCAGCCGAAGCAGCAGCGCCAGCAGCCGCGCTTCCAGTTCGGCGGCAAGGCGGCGGCCGCGGAGAAGGCCCGCAAGCTGGAGATCATCCGCACCCCGGTGCTCAGCTGCTACCGGATCGCGGTGATCAGCCTCAAGGGCGGCGTCGGCAAGACCACGACCACCACCGCCCTCGGCGCGACGCTGGCCAGCGAGCGCCAGGACAAGGTGATCGCGATCGACGCCAACCCGGACGCCGGCACCCTCGGCCGCCGGGTCAAGCGCCAGACCGGCGCCACCATCCGCGACCTGGTGACGGCCATCCCGCACCTGCGCAGCTACATGGACATCCGTCAGTTCACCTCGCAGGACCTGCACTCGGGCCTGGAGATCCTGGCGAACGACGTCGACCCGGCCGTGTCGACCACCTTCAACGACTCGGACTACCGCCAGGTCATCGACGTGCTGGGCCGCCAGTACCCGATCATCCTGACCGACTCCGGCACCGGTCTGCTGTACAGCGCGATGCGCGGGGTGCTCGACCTCGCCGACCAGCTGATCATCGTCTCCACGCCCAGCGTGGACGGCGCCTCGTCCGCCTCCACCACCCTGGACTGGCTCTCCGCGCACGGCTACGCCGACCTGGTGCAGCGGTCCATCACCGTGGTCTCCGGAGTCCGCGAGACGGCCAAGATGATCAAGGTCGAGGACATCGTCGCGCACTTCCAGACCCGCTGCCGGGGCGTGGTCGTGGTCCCGTTCGACGAGAGCCTGGCGGCCGGCGCCGAGGTCAACCTCGACATGATGCGGCCCAAGGTCCGCGAGGCGTACTTCGACCTGGCCACCCTGGTCGGCGAGGACATCATCCGGGCCCAGCAGGCCGCCGCCCAGCAGGCGAGCTGGCAGCAGCCCCAGCAGCAGGCGGCCCAGCCGCAGCCCCCGGCGCCGGGCTACCCGCAGCCGCAGCCCGGTCCGCAGGCCCAGCCGCCCTACGGCCAGCCGTACCCGTACGGCTACCCGCAGCAGCCCGGCCAGCCGGGCGTCCAGCCCGCGCCGGGGGCGCCGTGGGCCCCGCAGCCCGGCCAGGCCCCGCCGCCCCCGCCCGGCTACGGGTACCCGCCGCAGCACCCCGCGCCGCCCGCCTCCGCGTCCCCGGCACCGGCGCCCGCGCCGGAGTGGCAGCAGCCGGCCACCCCGCCGCCGCCCGGCTACGGCTACGGCCTGCCCGACGACAACCAGCAGCAGCCGCCGCCCGGCTACGGCTACCCGCCGCCCGCCCCGCCGCAACAGCAGTAGCAGCGCACGCCGAGGGCCCGCCGACCTCCCGGCCGGCGGGCCCTCGTGGTGTCCGGCGGCGGTCAGCCGGCCTCGGTCAGTTCGCGGGCGCGCTTCACGTCGTCGGCCATCCGGTCCAGCAGCGCCTCGATGGAGTCGAACTTCTCCATCCCGCGCAGGTAGACCAGGAAGTCCACCGCCACGTGCAGCCCGTACAGGTCCAGGCCGACCCGGTCGATGGCGTACGCCTCGACGGTGCGCGTGGTGCCGTCGAAGGTGGGGTTGGTGCCCACCGAGATCGCGGCCGGCATCCGCTCGCCGTCGGCCGTCAGCCAGCCCGCGTACACGCCGTCGGCCGGGATCGCGCTGTGCGGCACGGTCTCGACGTTGGCGGTCGGGTAGCCCAGCTCGCGGCCGCGCTGCGCGCCGCGCACCACCACGCCCTCCACCCGGTGCGGGCGGCCCAGCACCTCGGCCGCGCCGGCCACGTCGCCGGAGCCGACCAGCCGGCGGGTCAGCGTCGAGGAGAACGGCTCGCCGTCGCCCGCCGCGCCGCGCACCTGGAGGTCGACCACCTCGACGCCGCAGTCCGCGGCCCGGCCCAGCTCGGCCAGCAGCGTGACGTCGCCCGCCGCCCGGTGACCGAAACGGAAGTTCGGCCCCTCGACGACCAGGCAGGCGTGCAGCGCGTCCACCAGCACCTGCCGGAAGAACTCCTCCGGCGACTCCTTGGAGAACTCGGTGGTGAACGGCAGCACCAGCACCGCGTCCACGCCCAGCTCCTCGATGAGCTCCGCCCGGCGCGGCTGCGGGGCGAGCAGCGGCGGGTGGGTGCCCGGGCGGACCACCTCGCTCGGGTGCGGGTCGAACGTGACGACCACCGAGCGGACGCCCCGCTCGCGGGCGCGCTCGACCACCCGGTTGATGATCAGCTGGTGTCCGCGGTGGACCCCGTCGAACGAGCCGATGGTGACGACGCTGCGTCCCCAGTCATCGGGGATCTCCTCCAGGCCACGCCAGCGCTGCACCTGACCGCTCCTTGTTCCCTACGGCGCGTACCGTCCGTACGCTCAAACGCTCAAAACCCGAACCCCTATAGCGTGCCATGCGCCTGTCCGGAGTTCGGCACCGGAAGGCAGGTTGAGCGCTCCGTCGGGTTCCGGGGCCCGGTCGCGGGCGTCCGCGGCGCCCCGGAACCGCCCGCGCGCTCGGCCTCCGCCGCCGCGTACTGCGGGTCCCGCCCGGCCGCCACCAGGGCGCGCAGCCGGTCCAGCCGCGGCCCCACCGGGCGCGCCGGGCGTTCGTCCCCCGGCCAGCGCGCCAGCAGCGCGGCGAAGGCCGCCGACCGCCCCGCGCAGCGCACCAGCAGCCCGTCGGCGTCCGGCAGCCCGGCCGCCGCCCGCACCAGCACCGCGCGGGCCCGTGCCGGCCGCTCGGCCGCGCAGTGCTCGGCCAGCCCGGCGACGGCGGCGGCCAGCACCTCCGGATCTCCCTCGGTGGCCAGCAGGGTGTCCAGCAGCTCGCAGCGCAGGGCGTCCGCCACCGGGTCGGGCACCGGACGGGACAGCACCTCGGCGAACGGCCGGCGCACGGCCACCGCGCGGGCCGCTAGGGCGCTGTTCAGCAGCACCCGCAGCTCCAGCCGGGCCACCGCCCCCTCCACCGTCCCGTGCGCCAGCCGGCGGCCCAGGTAGTCGACGGCGACCGGACCGGCCAGCCCCGGCCGTTCGCGCAGCAGCCGGGCCGCCAGCTCCGCGGCGCAGCGCACGGCCAGCGGCGCCCGGGCGTCGGCCAGCACCCGCAGCGTCCCGGCCACCGGCGCGCCGGCCGGGTCCGCGGCGGCCGGACCGCCCAGCCGGTCCGCCAGCGCCGCGAGGACCTGCTCCGGGTGGCTCTCCAGCGCCGGGGCCAGCGCCCGCGCGGTCAGGAACGGGTCCTCGCCGCGCCGGTAGACGGCCAGCGCCGCCGGCAGGTGCCCGGCCCGGCTGCGCCCGTCCCGCAGCAGCAGGGCGAGCGCGGCGCCGTGCAGGGCCGGCTCGTCCTCCCGGTCCAGCAGGGCCAGCGCGGTGAACCGCAGCAGTTCCGGCCCGGCGCCGCGCGCGTACGGGGCGGTGCGCAGCGCGTGCACCGCGGCGGCGACGTGCCGTTCGGGCCGGGGGTCGTGGCTCCAGCGGTCGACCGCGCGGCAGAGCGCCGAGGGCTCCTCGACGGCGAGCACGGCCAGCAGGGCGTCCGCCCGCGGGTGCGCGGCCCCGGCCAGCGCCTCGGTCAACTCGTCCAGGGCCAGCGCCCGGTGGGCGAACAGCAGGTCGTGCGCGAGATCGGCGACGGTGACCCCGGGGCGGCCGGGCAGACCGCGCGGATCGTCGAACCAGGCGCACAGCGACGGCAGCACGCCCGGCGGGTCGGCGCGCAGCCGGGCGGCCACCGCGGCGAGGAACGGCCGGTCCGGCCCGTCGGCGGCCACCAGCCTCCGGTACAGGGCGAGTTCCTGCTCCGCCGGCAGGCCGAGCCCGGCCCAGAACGCCGGACCGAACCCGCCCAGCCCCGGCACCGGCAGCCGCTCGAACCCACCCGCGGCGGCCGCCCGCTCGACGATCCGGTCGGCCAACTGCTCCAGCAGCGCGCGGTGTTCGCCGATGCCGGGGCTGGCCACCAGCCCCGCGGTGAGCAGCGCGCCGGCCCACCAGCCGGGTTCGCTGCCCGGGGGGCGCAGGTCCACGGCCCGCCAGAGCCGGTGCAGCCACGGATCCAGCGCCGGCGCGCCCCAGGTCTCGCCGATCCGCCGGAGCGCGGCGGCCACCGGTCCGATCCGGTGCCGCGGCACCAGGACGCCCGGGCCGGGCGTCCTGCTCCCCGCCCACCCGCCGGCGGCCCCGGCGGGCACCGGCGGCGTGTCCTCGGCCTCGCCGAGCAGCAGCCGCAGCGCCGCGTCCAGGTCCAGGTGCAGACCCTGCAGCCAGTCCGCGAACTCCCCGTGCGCGAAGCGGTGGCCCGGCCCGGCCGGGACGAACAGCCCCTCCGCCAGCACCGCCGTCGCCCAGCCGCCGGCCGCCGGGAACAGCTCCTCGAACGCGGCCCGGTCCAGGCCCCCCTCCCCGGCGCCGAGCATCCGCCGCGCCGCCTCGTGCACCCGCCCGGCCACCGCCGCCGCCGTGCGCCGCACCCGCCCGGTGTCCTCCCCGGCCGGCCGGACGGCGCCCCGCCGGTGGGCCCCCGGCCGCCGGGTGCGGCCGTCCCCGGCGAGCCGCTGGGCCACCCGCAGGCAGCACAGGTCGAGGTGGGCCGCGAACAGCTCGCCGCGGCGCACCGGCGCACCGCGCAGCCCCTGCGCCCACAGCTCCCCCGCCAGCCGGAGCGCCAGCGGGTGCCGGGCGTCCTCCCCCGCCGGTGTGCCCGGCGGCAGGCCGTAGCGCCGGCGCACCCGGTCGGCCGCCTCGGCGGGCAGCGGACCGAGCCGGCGGACCACCACCCGCACCGCCCCCGCCCGCTGCCGCGCGCCGGCGACCGGCACCAGGAAGTCGCCCGCCGTCCCGCCCGGTGCCAGCGCTTCCCAGCCCTCCTCCCCGCAGACGGCCAGCAGCCGCGCCCCGGCCGCCGCCAGCCAGCCCGCCGAGGTCCGCAGCCAGTCCGCGTCGAGCGGCACCGGCGCCTCCTCCGGGCCGTCCAGCACCACCAGCAGCGGCCGCCCGGCCGCCGCGCAGAGCGCCGCCACCGCCGCCGCCCCGGGCAGCGGCACCTCCAGTCCGGCCGCCGCCGAGGCGAGCGCGCGTTCCACCGCGCCCGCGAGCGAGAGGTCACCGGCCGGCAGGTCGGCCCCGCGCAACCAGAGCGTGGGCTGCGGCCGCTCCCCGGTGCCGCGCCGTACCGCCACGGCCGCCGCCTCGGTGCTGCGCCCCGACCCGGCCGCTCCCACCAGCGCCACCACCCCGGCCTGCGGCCCGCAACTGTCCGTGCTCCCCGCCACCAGGAGATCGGCCCACTCGGCCAGGCCGTCGGGGCGGTCCACCCGGTCGGCGGCCAGGGCGGCCACCCGGCCGGGGCCCGCGCCCGCCGCCGTGAGCTGGGCGGCGGTGAGCCGCAGCACCCCGGCCGGGTTGAGGGCGCTTCCGTACCCGGGCACCTCGGCCGCGTTGCGTGCCAGCGCCTCGGCGAGCGCCGGATCGTCCGCCCCGGCGCCCCGGACCGGGACGGCGGTCGGCGGCCCCGGCCGTCCGGGGGCCCGCAGGCCGGGCGCGACCACGGCGACCACCGCGCCGCTGCCCGCGTCCAGCACCGGCGCCCCGGCCGGGACGGCCGCCGCGTCCGCCGCCGAGGGCACGTCGAGCAGCAGCACGCCGCCGATCAGGTGGAAGCGGTCGGCCTGCGGGTACACCGCCCCGGTGGTCGCGGCGGCGCCGCAGCGCAGCAGCACCGTCCGCCCGTCCGCACGCCCCTCGCCCCGCACCGGGACGGGTACCAGCAGTACCTCGCCGCCGTCGGCCCGCGGCGGCGCCGCGAGGGGCAGCGGCGGGACGGGCAGCCCGCCGGCCGGGCCGGTGCTCAGCAGGGCGAGCCCGTGCCCGGGCAGCGGCCGGACGTGCTCCGGGCCCACCACCCGGGTCTGTCCGCCGTGGAGGTGCAGCACCACCCCGTCGAGGCCCGCGACGGCCTCGTGGGCGGTGAGGACGGTGCCCTGCCGGTCCACGACGAAGCCGAGCCCGCGCAACCGCCCGTCCCGGTCGCGGATCCGCAGCAGCGAGCGGCCCGCGTCGCCCGCCGCGCCGGCGTCGTCCTCCCCCGGAAAGCCCCTGAAGCCCCGCAGTCCCGGCATGCCCGCAGCCCTCCCCGCAGGGCCGGCCGGCCCGGGAGTGGACGCGTCGCGGCGACCTGCTCGCCGCCGGGGAGCCTGCCCGGCGCGAGCGCGGACCGACCGCGCCCGCGCCGTTCACGACCTCGGTTCACCTCGCGCGCTCCCCCGTACGGGTGAAGCTTCTTGAGGGTACGGACGGCGCGCCGGCCCCGGTCAGCCGACGAAGACGGCGACCGGGCGGGCCTGGCCGCCCTTCTCCTCCACCAGGGCCAGGAAGGTGCCGTCCGGCCCGAACACCGCGATCGGCCCGTCCACGCCCAGCCCGGGCGCCTTCAGCCGGGCGCCGTGCGAGAGCTGCTTCGCCTGGTCGGCGTCGAGGTCCCAGCGCGGGAAGGCGGCCGCCGCGGCCTCGGCGATCGGCAGCACCTCCAGCTTCTCCTCCAGCTGCTCCAGGGTGCGCGCCGACTCCACCCCGTACGGCCCGACCTTGGTGCGCCGCAGCGCCGTGAGGTGGCCGCCGACGCCGAGCCCGGCGCCGAGGTCCCGGGCGAGCGCCCGGATGTAGGTGCCGGAGGAGCACTCCACGGTCACGTCGAGGTCGATCACCGGCGTGCCGTCCTCCGCCACCGCCGCGCGCTGCTCGTGCACGGTGAACGCGTGGATGGTGGTCGGCCGGGCGGCGAGCTCGAAGTCCTCGCCCTCGCGCACCCGCGCGTATGACCGCTTGCCGTCGATCTTGATCGCGCTGACCTTGGACGGCACCTGCATGATCTCGCCGGTGAGCGCGGCGATCCCGGCGTCGATCGCCTCCCGGCTCACCGCGTCGGCCGGGGCCGAGGAGGTGACCTCGCCCTCCCGGTCGTCGGTGACGGTGGTCTGGCCGAGCCGGATGGTCGCCTCGTAGGTCTTGGCGGTGAGCATCAGATGGCCGAGCAGCCGGGTGGCCCGCTCGACGCCGATGACCAGCACGCCGGTGGCCATCGGGTCGAGGGTGCCGGCGTGGCCGACCTTCCGCGTCCCGGCCAGCCACCGCAGCTTGGCGACCACCCCGTGCGAGGTGATGCCCTCCGGCTTGTCCACGATGACCAGGCCGTCCGGGCCGGTGCCTTTGCGCTTCATCAAGTTCTCTCTGTCAAAGCCCTGCAAACATCAACCGCACCGCCAAACTACCGAACCCGGGCGCGGCTACCGAACCCGCAGCGCGGCCCGGAAGCGGTCCACCACCGCGGTGACGTCCTCCCGGGCGGAGAAGCCGGCCGCGAAGACGTGCCCGCCACCGCCCAGCTCGGCGCAGGCGGCCGCGACGTCCACCGCGCCCTTGGAGCGCGAGGAGCCGCGCAGCGTGCCGTCCGGGTCCTGCTTGAGCACCAGCGCCACCTCGGCCTCGGCCGGGCGGCGCAGGATGTCGATCAGGCCCTCGATCTCCTCGACGGTCACGCTGAACAGCACCAGGTCCTGGTACGGCACCCAGGTCCACACCAGACCCAGCCCGCCCGCCGCCCGCGGCTCGTAGACGGCCCGGTCGAGCGCGCCGGCCAGCACCTTGAGGTAGCCGAAGGAGGAGGTGTCCCACAGCTGCCGGGCGATGAGGTCGTGCCGGATGCCGGTGGCGAGCAGCCGCGCGGCGAGCTCGTGGGTCGCCGGGGTGGTGGCCCGGTACTTGAACGAACCGGTGTCGGTGGCGACACCGGTGTAGAGGCAGGTGGCCAGGTCCTGGTCCAGCTCGACGCCGAGCCGGCGCAGCAGCTCGTCCACCAGGACGGCGGTGGCCGGGGCGCTCGGGTCGATCAACTGGTGGGTGCCGAAGCCGGGGTTGGAGGCGTGGTGGTCCAGGACGGCCAGCACCGGCGCGGCGAAGGCCTTGTCGTGCAGCAGGCCGAGCCGGCTCCGCGCCGCGACGTCGAAGCAGAGCACCAGCTCGGGGGTGTCGGGCACCGCCTCGGCCGGCACGATCAGCTCCTGGCCGGGCAGGAAGGCCAGCGACTCGGGGACGATCTGCGGGTCGTCGCCGAAGGAGACCCGGACCTCCTTGCCGAGCCCGCGCAGGGCCAGCCCGGCCGCCAGCGCGGAGCCGAGCGCGTCGCCGTCCGGGCAGATGTGGCAGATCAGGTCGACCGAACGGGCCCGCCCGATCTCCGCGACCACCTGCTGCCAGACCAGCTCGAACCCGCTCTCCTCGGCGCGGGGTCCGGGAAGCACCGCGAGGGCGTCCTCCACCGTGTCGGTGGAGGACGCCCCCGTGGTCGAACCGGTACCGGCCGCGGAACCGGCCGCCGCCGGCTCACCCGCCATGACTACTCGTCCTCGTCGTCACGCTCGGACGCCGGAACCTTGTACGGGTCCGCGTCGCCGGCGTAGGTCGCGCCCGCGGCGGTGGTGCGCACCGCGGCGTCGATGGCCCGGGCCCGGTCGAGCAGGTCGTCGATGTTCCGGGCGTTCTCCGGCAGCGCGTCCGCGACGAAGGTCAGCGTCGGGGTGAAGCGCACCCCGGTCTGCTTGCCGACCTCCGAGCGGAGCACGCCCTTGGCGCTCTCCAGCGCGGCGGCCGTGGCCTCGCGCTCGGTGTCGTCACCGAAGACGGTGTAGAAGACGGTGGCCTCGCGCAGATCGCCGGTCACCCGCGCGTCGGTGATGGTCACGAACCCGAGCCGCGGGTCCTTGATCCGGCGCTCCAGGGTCTGGGCGACGACCACCTGGATGCGGTCGGCGAGCTTGCGCGCCCTTGCGGTGTCGGTCACGTTGCCTCCTCGTGCAGTGGGCCTGGTACCCGGGCGTGCTGCGCACCCGTCGGGGCCCCTGCCCCAAAGTACCGGCCCGCGCCCAGCCTTGTGGGCGCTCTCGGTCCTGATCCGTGTGAGAACGGCGACTCGCGCCGCCGCTCCACGGCTCTCATTCGTCGTCGTCGTTGTGGTAGCGCCTCCTGGCGGAGAGCAGCTGAACCTCGGGGCGGCCGGCGACCAACCGCTCACAGCTGTCCAGGACCTCGGTGACGTACCCGGCCTCGCCGGCCACCACCGCCAGGCCGATCTCGGCCCGCCGGTGCAGGTCCTGGTTCCCGGTCTCGGCAGCGCACACGCTGTACTTGCGCTGCAGTTCGGCCACGATGGGCCGCACGATCGACCGCTTCTCCTTGAGCGACCGGACGTCGCCCAGGAGCAGGTCGAAGGTGAGTGTTCCCACGAACATGTGTGACAGGTCTCGCCGACCTGAAGGCCTCGGGGAGCGGTCCCGAACCGGACCGCTCCCCGGACCCTACACAGCAGGACCGGGGCCGGTCGACGGAAATTCCACCCGTCGACCGGCCCCGGCAGCCACCCGCTTACGCGCGCGGCTTCTCGCGCATCTCGTAGGTCTCGATGATGTCCTCGACCTTGATGTCGTTGAACGAGCCCAGGGTCACACCGGCCTCGAAGCCCTCGCGGACCTCGGTCGCGTCGTCCTTGAAGCGGCGCAGACCCTCGATGGAGAGGTTCTCCGCCACGACCTTGCCGTCGCGCAGCAGGCGGGCCTTGGCGTTGCGGCGGATGATGCCGTCGCGGACCAGGACACCGGCGATGTTGCCGAACTTGGAGGAGCGGAAGACCTCGCGGATCTCCGCGGCGCCGAGGCGCACCTCCTCGTACTCCGGCTTGAGCATGCCCTTGAGGGCGTTCTCGATCTCCTCGATCGCCTGGTAGATGACCGAGTAGTACCGGACGTCCACGCCTTCCTTCTCGGCCGCGGCGCGCGCACGACCCTCGGCGCGCACGTTGAAGCCGATGATGATGGCGTCCGAGCCCATCGCCAGGTCCACGTCGGACTCGGTGATGGCACCCACACCGCGGTGCAGGACCCGGAGCTCGACCTCCTCACCCACGTCCAGCTTGACGAGGGCGTCCTCAAGGGCCTCGACCGAACCGGAGACGTCACCCTTGATGATGAGGTTGAGCTGCTCGATGGAGCCGGCGGCGATGGCCTTGTCCAGGTCCTCCAGGGACACCCGGACGCGACGCTGCGCGAAGGCGGCGTTGCGGTCGCGGGCCGAGCGCTTCTCGGCGATCTGGCGGGCGGTGCGGTCCTCGTCGACGACGATGAAGCTGTCGCCGGCGCGGGGCACCGAGGTCAGACCGAGCAGCAGCACCGGGCGGGACGGGCCGGCCTCGGCGAGGCTGTTGCCGTTCTCGTCCAGCATCGCGCGGACGCGGCCGTAGGCGTCGCCGACCACGATCGAGTCACCCACGCGGAGGGTACCGCGCTGCACGAGCACGGTCGCCATGGCGCCGCGGCCCTTGTCGAGGTGGGCCTCGATCGCGATGCCCTGCGCGTCCTGCTCGGGGTTGGCCCGCAGGTCGAGCGAGGCGTCCGCGGTCAGGACCACGGCCTCCAGCAGCTGGTCGATGTGCAGACCCTGGCGCGCGGAGATGTCGACGAACATGGTGTCGCCGCCGTACTCCTCGGCCACCAGACCGAACTCGGTCAGCTGACCGCGGACCTTGGTCGGGTCGGCGCCCTCGACGTCGATCTTGTTGACGGCGACCACGATCGGCACACCGGCGGCCTTGGCGTGGTTCAGCGCCTCGACCGTCTGCGGCATGACACCGTCGTTGGCCGCGACCACCAGGATCGCGATGTCGGTGGACTTGGCACCACGGGCACGCATGGCGGAGAACGCCTCGTGACCCGGGGTGTCGAGGAAGGTGATCGGGCGCTGCTCGCCGTTCACCTCGGTGACCACCTGGTACGCACCGATGTGCTGGGTGATGCCACCGGCCTCGCCGGCCACCACGTTGGACTTGCGGATGGCGTCCAGCAGGCGGGTCTTACCGTGGTCGACGTGACCCATGACGGTGACGACCGGCGGGCGCGGGGCCAGCTGGTCCTCGTCGCCCTCGTTGGCACCGAAGTCGATGTCGAACGACTCCAGCAGCTCGCGGTCCTCGTCGTCCCGGCTGACGATCTCGAGCTGGAAGCCCATCTCGTCGGCCAGCAACTGCAGCGTCGCGTCGGAGACCGACTGCGTCGCGGTGACCATCTCACCGAGGTTGAACATGACGGAGACGAGCGCGGCCGGGTTGGCGTTGATCTTCTCCGCGAAGTCCATCAGCGAGGCGCCGCTCGACAGGCGAACGGTCTGGCCGTTGCCGCGAGGCAGCATCACACCGCCGACGGACGGGGCCTGCATGGCCTCGTACTCCTGGCGCTTCGCCCGCTTCGACTTGCGACCACGGGCCGGACGGCCACCGGGGCCACGGCCGAAGGCACCCTGCGTGCCACCACGGGCACCCGGGCCACCGGGACGGCCGCCGAAGCCACCCGGACGCGGACCGAAGCCACCGCCGCCGCCCGGGGCACCGCCACCGGGACGGGGGCCGCCGAAGCCGCCACCGGCCGGACGCGAGCCCGGACCGGCCGGACGGCCCTGGAAGCCCGGACGGGCGCCACCGGCACCCGGACCACCCGGACGGCCACCGGGGCCACCCGGACCGCGGCCACCCGGGCCGGGACGCGGGCCCGGACCGGCCGGACGCTGCGGCATCATGCCCGGGTTCGGACGCGGCATGCCCGACGGGGTCGGACGCGGGCCGGCCGGACGCGGCATGCCGTCGGGGCGCGGAGCACCGGCACCCGGGGCACCCGGAGCGGCCGGACGCGGCGCGCCACCGGGACGCGGGGCGCCACCCGGACGGGGGGCACCGGCGCCGGGGGCACCCTGGCCACCCGGACGGGGACGGTCGCCACCCGGACGCGGGGCACCGGCGCCGGGGGCACCCTGGCCACCCGGACGCGGACGGTCGCCACCCGGACGCGGACGGTCGCCGCCCTGGCCGGCCGGCGCACCCGGACGCCCACCCGGCGCGCCGGGACGGCGGTCGCCGGGGCGGGCCATACCGGTGGCGCTGCCCGAGGTGAACGGGTTGTTGCCCGGACGCGGACCGGCCGGACGCGGGCCCGGACGGGCACCGCCGGTGGCGGCACCGGCCGGACGCGGGGCCTGGGCGGCCGGGCGCTGGGCCTGGGTCTCACCGGCCACGGGGGCCGGCGAGGAGAACTCGGCCGCCGGAGCGGCCGGAGCCGCGGCGGGGCCCTGGTCCGCTCGGTGTCCTCGGTCCGGTCGAAGACCCAGTAGAGCACCACGACCATCAGGTGCAGCCACAGCACG
>NZ_JBEPAM010000067.1:0-36272 GCF_040298605.1 Kitasatospora sp. NPDC001527
ACGTCCGCCGCGAACGGCGCGATCTTCGCCTCGGCCAGCGAACGCACCGCCTCACGGAGCATCCCGTGCTCCTCGGAGACCCGGAAGAGATCGAATTCCGCCGCCCCTGCGCTGCCCGCCATGATGCCTGCCTCTGGAGAATCGTCGTCACCGACTGTGGAACCGGTTAACTACCGTTCAGTAGATCCTAGGCCTCCGACCTGCGGCTGCCTAGGTCAGTCGACGTCCGCGCCCAGGGTGTCGCCGGCCCGGTGCTCCTGGAAGTACTGCTCGGTGCGGTCGTTGCGGACCGCCTCCCAGAGCCGCTCGGCCGGGCGGTCGGCCAGCAGCACCACGCTCTGCCCGTCCCGGGTGGCGAAGCCGCCGAACGGCGCGTTCAGGAAGCGCACGCCGTCCGCGCGCAACGAGCGCAGGCTCCAGGCGAGCTGGAACAGGTCGGTGTTGGAGAGCCGGTCGTCGACGCTGACCACCTCGCCGACCGTGCCCAGCAGGCCGCCGAGCCGCGACGGGCTGGTGAGCGTGCCGGAGTCCATGACCTTGAGCATCAGCGCCCGCAGGAAGTTCTGCTGGCGCTTGGTGCGGTCGAGGTCGCCGCCGGGCAGGCCGTAGCGCTCGCGGACGTAGAGCAGCGCGGTGGCGCCGTCCATGTGGTGGGTGCCGGCCTCCCAGGCGCGGGCCTCGCCGACGCCCTCGATGGTGCGCGCGACGGTGATGTCGACGCCGCCGACCGCGTCGGTGAGGGCCCGGAACCCGTTCCAGTCGATCACGGCGAGGTGGTCGACGCGGATGCCGGTGAGGTTCTGCACGGTCTCGGTCATCAGCGCCGGGCCGCCCCAGGCGTAGGCGGCGTTCAGCTTGGCCTCGCCGTGGCCGGGCACCGGCACCCAGGTGTCCCGGGGCAGCGAGACCAGGGTGGCGGAGCGGCGGTCCTCGGAGAGGTGCAGCAGCATCATGGTGTCGCTGCGGGCCGCGCCGGCCTGCCAGACCGGGGCCTTGGCGGCGCTGCCGGTGGTGGGGGTGTCGGAACGGGCGTCCAGGCCGACCAGCAGGAGGTTGAGGCCGCTGCCGGGGACGGGCCTCGGCTGGGCGGACTCCGGCACGGCCGGGAAGGCGTCGGGGATGCGGCGGACGGAGGAGGCGTAGTGCTCGGCCGTCCACCAGAGGGCGCCGCAGCCGCCGAGGACGAGCACCAGCAGGGTGGAGAGGGTCCAGAGCAGGACCCGGCGGGTGCGGCGGCGCCGGGCCGGCGGCTCGGCGCCGGGCTCCGGTGCGTCGGACCCGTCCTCCGGGGCGTCGCCGGGCCCGTCCCCGGGCTCCCCCGGGTGCTCCCGGGGCCGGAAGAGGCTCAGCCCGGAGGGCGCCGACGGCCGCACGGGCTCGTCCGAGGGTTCGTCCACCGGCTCCATGGGCGTATTGTGCCGTCGGCCCCGTCCCGCGCGCGGGGCTTTGCGGACAACGGCCGGAACCGGGGCCCGAGCGGCCGTCTGGGCCCTCCCCCGGCAGCCGGATAGCATCGGTGGGCGCGGTCACCACCCGGGGTGCCGTGCCGTCCGTCGCCCGCCCTAAGGGGAAACCGTGACCCTCCGCATCTCCGTGATCGGCACCGGCTATCTCGGCGCCACCCACGCCGCCGCCATGGCGGAGTTCGGCTTCGAGGTGCTCGGGCTGGACATCGACCCGGAGAAGATCGCCACCCTGACCGCCGGCCAGGTCCCGATGTACGAGCCGGGCCTGTCCGAACTGCTGCTCAAGCACGTGGCCGGACACGAGGGTTCGACCGGGCGGCTGCGGTTCACCACCTCCGCGCAGGAGGCCGCCGAGTTCGGCGACGTGCACTTCGTCTGCGTCAACACCCCGCAGCGCAAGGGCGAGTTCGCCGCCGACATGTCCTACGTGGACGCCGCGATCGACGCGCTGGCCCCGCACCTGACCCGCCCGGTGCTGGTGGTCGGCAAGTCCACCGTGCCGGTCGGATCGGCGGGCCGGCTGGCGGAGCGGCTGGCCGCGCTGGCCCCGGTCGGCGAGGACGCCGAGCTCGCCTGGAACCCGGAGTTCCTGCGCGAGGGCTTCGCCGTCCAGGACACCCTGCGCCCGGACCGGATCGTGGTCGGCGCCCGCAGCGAACGCGCCGAGCGGGTGCTGCGCGAGGTGTACGCCGAGCCGATCGGCGCCGGGGTGCCGTTCCTGGTCACCGACTACGCGACCGCCGAGCTGGTGAAGACCGCCGCCAACTCCTTCCTGGCCACCAAGATCTCCTTCATCAACGCGATGGCGGAGGTCTGCGAGGCGGCCGGCGCCGACGTCACCCAGCTGAGCGCGGCGCTCGCGCTGGACGAGCGGATCGGCGGCAAGTTCCTCAACTCCGGCCTGGGCTTCGGCGGCGGCTGCCTGCCCAAGGACATCCGGGCGTTCATGGCGCGGGCCGGCGAGCTGGGCGCCGACCAGGCGCTGACCTTCCTGCGCGAGGTCGACTCGATCAACATGCGCCGCCGCTCCCGGATGGTCGAGCTGGCCCGCGAGCAGTGCGACGGCGGCTTCCTGGGCCGGCGGGTCGCCGTCCTGGGCGCCGCGTTCAAGCCCAACTCGGACGACATCCGGGACTCCCCCGCGCTCAACGTCGCCGCCCAGATCCAGCTGCAGGGCGCGCAGGTCACCGTCTACGACCCCAAGGCGATGGACAACGCGCGCAAGATGTTCCCGGGCCTGGCCTACGCGCCCTCGGCGCTGGAGGCCGCCGAGGGCGCGCACGTCGTCCTGCACCTCACGGAGTGGAAGGAGTTCCGCGAGCTCGCCCCGGCCGAACTGGGCGCGGTGGTCGCCGAGCGCCGCCTGCTCGACGGCCGCAACGTCCTCGACGCCGACGCCTGGCGCGCGGCCGGCTGGACCTACCGCGCCCTCGGCCGCCCCAGCTGACGCCCGCCCCGCCGACCGGGGGGATCCCCGGCCGGCGGGGAATCCGGGGCCGCACCCCGTCGTTGCCCCGACCATGACGAACTACGGCGACGAAGCGACGGTCCGCTCCATCCTCACCGCCCAGGGCGACACCTGGGCGGTGGTCGGCCTGTCCACCAACACCGCCCGCGCCGCGTACGGCGTGGCGCGGGAGCTGCAGCGCTACGGCAAGCGGATCGTGCCCGTCCACCCCAAGGCCGAGACGGTCCTCGGCGAGCCGGGCTACCGCTCGCTCGCCGAGATCCCGTTCCCCGTCGACGTGGTGGACGTGTTCGTGAACAGCGAGCTGGCGGGCGAGGTCGCCGACCAGGCGGTGGCCGCCGGGGCGAAGGCCGTCTGGTTCCAGCTCGGCGTGGTGGACGAGGCGGCGTACGCGCGGACCACGGCCGCCGGGGTGGAGATGGTCATGGACAAGTGCCCGGCCATCGAGATCCCGCGGCTGGACTGAGCCCGCGGCCCGGCTGCGGCCGGTCTGCGGCCCGCTTTCGGCCGCCAGGGCGTCAGGCGTCAGGGCGTCAGGCGTCCAGGCCGTGGAGGCCGAGGGTGGCGAGGGAGGGGGTGCGGCCCTCGGTGCGCAGGCGGGCGGCGGTGGTCTCGGCGTCGCGCAGGACGCGGACGGCGTTGTGCCAGGTGAGCTTGGCGAGGTCGGTCTCGGACCAGCCGCGGCGCAGCAGTTCGGCGATCAGGTTGGGGTAGCCGGCGACGTCGTCGAGGCCGTCCGGGAGGAAGGCGGTGCCGTCGTAGTCGCCGCCGATGCCGATGTGGTCGACGCCGGCGACCTCGCGCATGTGGTCGAGGTGGTCGGCGACGGTGGCGACGGTGGCGACCGGGCGGGGGCTGGTCCGCTCGAAGGCGCGCTGGCAGGCCATCCCGGCGGGGGTGGTGTCGAGCGGGTCGAAGCCGTGGGCGCGCATGTTCTCATCCGCGGTGGCGGTCCACTCGATGGCCGCGGGCAGGATGAACTTGGGCACGAAGGTGGCCATCGCGACGCCGCCGTTGCCGGGGAGCTGGGCCAGCACGTCGTCCGGGATGTTGCGCGGGTGGTCGCAGACGGCGCGCGAGGAGGAGTGCGAGAACAGCACCGGCGCCTCGCTGACCCGCAGCGCGTCGCGCATGGTGTCGGCGGAGACGTGCGAGAGGTCGACCAGCATGCCGAGCCGGTTCATCTCCCGGACGACCTCCTCGCCGAAGGCGGTGAGGCCGCCGGAGACGGGCTCGTCGGTGGCGGAGTCGGCCCAGGGCGTGTTGTCGTTGTGGGTGAGCGTCATGTAGCGGACGCCGAGCGCGTACAGGGCGCGCAGGGTGGCGAGCGAGCAGTCGATGGAGTGGCCGCCCTCGGCGCCGATGAGGGAGGCGATGCGGCCCTCGGCGCGGGCGGCCTCCAGGTCGTCGGCGGTGAGCGCCGGCCGCAGCCGCTCGGGGAAGCGGTCGACCAGGGCGTGGACGAAGTCGATCTGTTCGAGGGTGGCGCTGACCGCGTGGTCCCCGGCGAGCCGGCTGGGCACGTAGACCGACCAGAACTGCGCGCCGACCCCGCCCGCGGTGAGGCGGGCGAGGTCGGTGTGCAGCCGGTCGCTCTGGTCGGCGGCCAGGTCGAGGGCGTCCAGGTCGTAGCCGGCCTGTTCGCGCATCGCCCAGGGGAGGTCGTTGTGGCCGTCCACCACGGGGGCGGCCCGCAGGACGGCCTTGGCGCGTTCCAGCAGGGCGGGGGTGGAGTCCAGCAGCTCAGAGGTCATACGAGCTGTTGTATCCGATGAGACTACTTTCCAAAGCCGAAGGAGGAGGAACCCGCCACCTTGGCCCGAAGCTTCTTGCCCTTCTCGGTGGCCTGGCCGTTCAGCTCGGCCTGGAAGTCGGTCATCCGCTCGGTCAGCTCCGGGTCGAAGGCGGCCAGCATCCGCACCGCCAGCAGGCCCGCGTTGCGGGCTCCCGCCACCGAGACGGTGGCCACCGGCACGCCGGCCGGCATCTGGACGATCGACAGCAGGCTGTCCATGCCGTCCAGGTAGCGCAGCGGCACCGGCACGCCGATCACCGGCAGCGGGGTGACGGAGGCGAGCATGCCCGGCAGGTGGGCGGCGCCGCCGGCACCGGCGATGATCGCCTTCAGCCCGCGCTTGTGGGCGTTCTCGCCGTAGGCGACCATCTCGCGCGGCATCCGGTGCGCGGAGACGACGTCGACCTCGTAGGGGATCTCGAACTCGTCGAGGGCCTGGGCGGCGGCCTCCATGACGGGCCAGTCGGAGTCCGAGCCCATGACGATGCCAACAAGCGGATGTGTCATTCGGTGATCGTTCCTCGCAGGTAGGCGGCCGCGTGGCGGGCGCGCTCACGGACGTCGTCGAGGTCGTCCCCGAAGACGTTGACGTGGCCGACCTTGCGGCCGGGCTTCACGTCCTTGCCGTACATGTGGATCCGCAGACCGGGGTCGCGGGCCATGCAGTGCAGGAAGGCGTGGTACATGTCCGGGTAGTCGCCGCCCAGGACGTTGACCATGACCGTCCACTTGGCGCGCGGCCGCGGGTCGCCGAGCGGCAGGTCCAGGACGGCCCGCAGGTGGTTCTCGAACTGCGAGGTGACGGCGCCGTCCTGGCTCCAGTGCCCCGAGTTGTGCGGCCGCATGGCCAGCTCGTTGACCAGGATCCGGCCGTCGCGGGTCTGGAACAGCTCGACGGCGAGGTGGCCGGTGATGTCCAGCTCTCCGGCGATCCGCAGGGCGAGCTGCTGGGCCTCGTCGGACAGGGCCGGGTCGAGGCCGGGCGCGGGAGCGGTGACCTCGGCGCAGACGCCGTTCTCCTGGACGCTCTCCACCACCGGGTAGGCGACGGCCTGGCCGCTGGGCGAGCGGACCACGTTGGCGGCCAGCTCGCGGACGAAGTCGACCTTCTCCTCGGCGAGCACCGGGACGCCGGCCAGGAACGGGGCCGCGGCCTCCTCCTCGTCGCCGACCACCCAGACGCCCTTGCCGTCGTAGCCGCCGCGGACGGTCTTGAGCACGACGGGGTACCCGGCGCCCTCCGCGGCGAACGCGGTGACGTCGGCCGGGTCGGCGACGATCCGGTGCCGTGGGCAGGGGACGCCGATGGAGTCCAGCTTGGCCCGCATGACGCCCTTGTCCTGGGCGTTGACCAGCGCGTCCGGGCCGGGCCGGACGGCGACGCCGTCGGCCTGCAGGGCCCGCAGGTGCTCGGTCGGCACGTGCTCGTGGTCGAAGGTGATCACGTCACAGCCGGCGGCGAAGCGCCGGAGGGTGTCGAGGTCTCGGTAGTCGCCGAGGACGACGTCGGAGACGACCTGCGCCGCCGAGTCCTGGGGAGTGTCGGCGAGGAGCTTGAACCGGACTCCGAGCGGGATGCCCGCCTGGTGTGCCATGCGGGCAAGCTGCCCGCCGCCGATCATGCCCACCACTGGAAAATTCGCGTTGCCCGGGGAAGTCACCCCGCCAGGATATCCGGGCCGGTCGGAGGCCGTGGAACCGCTCCCCGCGCAACCGCGTCCCAGAGGACGGGCCGATGTGGTAGCGCCCGAGGGGCTGAGCCGATCGGTGGAACCGGGTAGCCTGGTCGGCCAGGTCCTGATATGCGCGATCCGATCATGTGCGTGCACGCAGGGCTCAAGGGGTTGACGGCACCCAGGCCTCGGCACCCTTTCGTCCGCAGGCACATGGAGGCAGCCCGGTATGGCGACGACCACGGCGTCGAACCCCTCGCTGACGCAGAAACTGCGCGGCCTGTCGGGCGAGGCGGTGAAGTTCGGCCTGGTCGGTCTCAGCGGTGTCGTGGTGAACTTCGTCGTCTTCTGGATCTGCATCAACGGCTTGCACCTGGCCTCGCTGCGCTCCAACATCGTGGCCACGCTGGTCGCGATCGCCACCAACTACCTGGGCTACCGCTACTGGCTGTACCGGGACCGGGACGCCGCCTCGCGCAAGCGGGAGATCACGCTGTTCCTGCTGTTCAGCGGCGCCGGCATGCTGATCGAGACCGGAGTGCTCGGCTTCTCGGTGTACGTGCTGGGGCTCTCCTCGCACTTCGAGCAGCTGGCCGCGAAGGTCGGCGGCCTCGCGCTCGGCACGGTGTTCCGCTTCATCTCCTACCGCACCTGGGTGTTCAAGGCCGTCCCGGAGCCGACCGAGGAGCAGCTCGCCGAGGCGCGCGCCGAGCGGTCCGGGCCGGACGCCCCGGCCGGTGGCGTGGTCGCCCAGGCCGAGCTGATGCTGGCCGCCGAGCAGATCCGGTTCGCCAAGGCCGAGTAGGCCCCTCCCCCGTCCGCTCCCGCCCCCCGCTTGCCGCCGGTGCGGCGGCGGGGGACAGTGGTGGCGGAGGGCGAGCACGGCCGGCGAACGATCGAAGCCGCGGGGGACGCAGGAGGCTCGCCATGACCTTCGTCCAGATCATCGACTGCCGCACCGACCACCTCGACGAGCTCAACGGCCTGATGGACCGCTGGGCCGAGCAGACCGAGGGCCGGCGGACCGCCGACCACGCGATGGTCGCCACCGACCGCTCCGACCCGCGGCACGTGGTGGAGATCGTCGAGTTCCCGTCGTACGAGGCCGCGATGCGCAACTCGGGCCTGCCCGAGACCGACCGGATCTACCGCGAGATGGTCGCGCTCTGCGACGCGCCGCCCACCTTCACCGACCTGGACGTGGTCCGGGACGACCGGCTCTGACGCGCCTCAGCCCTCGCGCTGGCTGCGCCCCAGGAAGAGCGCGAACACCGCCGGCCGCAGCGAGAGCAGCTCCAGCCGCGCGCCGTCCGCCTCCGCGAGGTCGCGCGCGACGGCGAGGCCGATGCCGGTGGAGTTGCGGCCGCTGACCGCGCGCTCGAAGACCCGGTTGCCGAGCTCGGGCGGCACCCCGGGGCCCTCGTCCTGCACCTCGACGACCGCCGACGTCCCGGACGGCCGCACCCGCAGGGTGATCGTGCCGGCGCCGTGCATCAGCGAGTTCTCGATCAGGGTGGCCAGCACCTGGGCGACCGTGCCGGGGGTGCCGACGACGCTGACCCCGCGCAGGCCCTCGACCTGGAGCACCCGGCCGGTGCCGCGCAGCGACGGCCCCCACTCCTCGACCTGCTGCTTGACCACGTCGTCGAGGTCGAAGGCGACGGCGGTGGGGCTGCGCGGGTCGCGCTGGGTGGTGAGCAGCCGCTGGACGACGTCGGTCAGCCGTTCGACCTGCTGGAGGGCGATGGTCGCCTCCTCCTTGACGGTCTCCGGTTCCTCGGCGAGCGCGGTGATCTCCTCCAGCCGCATGGAGAGCGCGGTGAGCGGGGTGCGCAGCTGGTGCGAGGCGTCGGCGGCGAGCCGGCGTTCGGCGGTGAGCATCCGGGCGATCCGCTCGGCGCTGGTGTCGAGCACCTCGGCGACCCGGTCGAGTTCGGGCACCCCGTAGCGGCGGTCGCGCGGGCGCGGGTCGCCGGAGCCGAGCCGTTCGGCGGTCTCGGCGAGGTCGGTGAGCGGGCGGGCCAGCCGCTTGGCCTGCCAGACGGCGAGGGCGACGGCGGCCTGCACGGCGAGCAGCGCGACGACGCCGAGCAGCAGCAGCATGTTGGCGATCTCGTGGTCGACCGCCTCGCGGGACTGCGCGACGGTGACGGTCTCGCCGCTGGCGCCGCGCTCGACGGCGGTGAGCACGTGGTCGTTGTCGGGCCGCCGGCCGCTGGAGACGGTCCCCTGGCCGGGGATCTCGACCTCGACGTACTGGCCCTCGGAGACCTGGTTGGCGAACTTGTCGCCGGTGACCGGCTCCCTGGCGGCGAGCCGGCTCTCCACCAGGGCGAGGACCCGTACGGCGGCGGCGTCCACCCGGTCCTGGGCACTGTTGACGATGGTGCGCTTCTCGACCAGGGCGAGCGGGACGCAGAACACCACGACGACCACGAGGACGACGCACAGCAGCGAGTTGATCATCCGGCGTTTCACGCTGCCGCTCCCGTGGTCGTGGGCGCCCGTCCGGGGCGCCCGGTGGGGCTAATTCTTCTCGAAGCGGAAGCCCACCCCGCGCACGGTGGCGATGTAGCGGGGGTTGGCGGCGTCGTCGCCGAGCTTCTTGCGCAGCCAGGAGATGTGCATGTCCAGGGTCTTGGTGGAGGTCCACCAGGTGGTGTCCCAGACCTGCCGCATGATCTCCTCGCGGGTGACCACCCGGCCGGCGTCCCGGACGAGCACCCGCAGCAGCTCGAACTCCTTGGCGGAGAGGGTGAGCTCCTCCTCGCCGAGCCAGGCGCGGTGCGACTCGATGTCGATCTTGACGCCGTGGGCGCCGGTGGTGAGCTGGTCGACGTTGCCGCGCCGCAGCAGGGCCCGGACCCGGGCGAGCAGCTCGGCGAGGCGGAACGGCTTGGTGACGTAGTCGTCGGCGCCGGCGTCCAGGCCGACCACGGTGTCGACCTCGTCGGCGCGGGCGGTGAGGACCAGCACGGGGCAGCTGCGGCCGTCGGCGCGCAGCCGGCGGCAGACCTCCAGGCCGTCCATCTCGGGCAGACCGAGGTCGAGGACGACGAGGTCGACCTCCTCGCCGAGCCCCGCGGCCAGTGCGGACGGCCCGTCCTCGCGGACGAGCACCTCGTAGCCCTCGCGGCGCAGGGCCCGGGCGAGCGGTTCGGAGATCGCCGGGTCGTCCTCGGCGAGCAGCACACAGGTCATGTGGTGATGGTAGTCGTCCCGGGTATGGCCGTCCGCTCCGTGAGGTAGTTCACACTGCGTGATCGTTATACGGAGGGCGATCCACCCTCAACCGACACGCCCGGGCCGCTCGTTCGGCGAAGATCTTCCGTTTTGATCTTGCATCCGAAGGAATTTGGCCGGTCTTACCATGGATCGGCGAAGCAAATCTGTCGCTGTCTTTACTATCGCCATACCTTATTGGCATCTTTTGTCAGCTGATAACGCCAAATGTCGCCACGTAGAGTGGTTCTGTCCACGTCCGCCGCCACCCCCTTTGGCGGACGCTGTCAGGCAAGGAACCACTACTCATGGCGTCTACGACCATGGAGTCCGGCATACAGTCGGCCTCTTCCGGCGGCAAGACCTTCCTCGGGCACCCCCGGGGCCTCGCCACGCTCTTCATGAGCGAGATGTGGGAGCGCTTCAGCTACTACGGCATGCGTGCCCTGCTGGTGCTCTACATGACCGCCTCCGTCGCCGACGGCGGCCTCGGCATGAAGCTCGCCGTCGCGAGCGCGGTGTACAGCGTGTACACCGCGATGGTCTACCTGCTGGCCCTCCCGGGCGGCTGGATCGCCGACCGCTTCCTCGGCGCCCGGAAGACCGTCGCCCTCGGTGGCTCGATCATCATGATCGGCCACTTCCTGCTGGCCCTGCCGGTCAGCGTGTCGTTCTTCGGCGGCCTCGCGTTCATCGCGATCGGCTCCGGCCTGCTCAAGGCGAACATCTCCACGATGGTCGGCCACCTCTACGACGGGCCCAACGACCCGCGCCGGGACGGCGGCTTCACGATCTTCTACATGGGCATCAACCTCGGTGCCTTCGCCGCCCCGCTGGTCATCGGCACCATCGGCCAGAACGTCGACTGGCACCTGGGCTTCGCCCTCGCCGGCGTCGGCATGGCCCTGGGCCTCACCCAGTTCCTGCTCGGCACCCGCCACCTGAGCGCCAAGAGCGACGTGGTCACCTCGCCGATCTCGGCCGCCGAGAAGAGCGCGATCTTCAAGAAGGCCGGCCTCTGGCTCGCCGTCGCCGCCGTCTTCTACGCCGTCGTCGCGCTGACCGGCCACTTCACCATCAACTGGGCGATCTGGCCGCTGTCCATCGCCGGCCTGGCGATCCCGGTCTTCGTCTTCGCCAAGGTGAAGCGCGACAAGGACCTCGACGCGACCGAGCAGTCCCGGATGAGCGGCTACATCTGGTTCTTCGTCGCCGCCGCCGTGTTCTGGATGATCTACGACCAGTCCGGTTCGACGCTGAACATCTTCGCGCAGGACCACACCTCGTCGACGCTGTTCGGCTTCGACTTCCCGTCCAGCTGGTTCCAGTCGCTCAACCCGCTGTACATCATGGCCCTGGCCCCGGTCTTCGCCTGGATCTGGGTGGCGCTCGCCCGCCGCTCCAAGAACCCCAGCACCACGGCGAAGTTCTCCTTCGGCCTGCTGATGATCGGCGCCTCGTTCATGGTCATGATGCTGGCCATGGCCGCCGCCTCCGGCGGCACCCAGGTCACGCCGCTCTGGCTGGCCATGGTCTACCTGATCCAGACCGTCGGCGAGCTGACCCTCTCCCCCGTCGGCCTGTCGGTCACCACCAAGCTGGCGCCGGCCAAGTACGCCAGCCAGATGATGGGCGTCTGGTTCCTCGCGGTCACCGCGGGCGACTGCGTCGCGGCCATCTTCCAGCTCGTCCTCGGCGACGAGGTGGTCGGCTCCACCTGGTACTTCGCGGTCCAGGGCGGCATGGCGATCGCCGCCGGCATCGCCCTCTACACCCAGCGCCGCAAGGTCGTGGCGCTGATGGGCGACGTCCACTGACGTCCCTCCCACCCGGCCCCGGGGCCGTCGCGGATTCCTGAGATCCGCGGCGGCCCCGGTCGCGTTCTCCCCCCGCCCTGCCCCCTCGACCCGGCCCCGTGGGTGTGCCTATGGTGCCCCATGCCGACCGACTCGATACCCCGTCAGCTCGCCCGCGCCCGGCTCAGCCTCGGTGCCCCCTCCCAGCCGGCCATCGGCGCCGACGGGCGCACCGTGCTCTTCCTGCGCAGCCGGGCGGGCGACGACCCCGTCACCTGCCTCTGGGCCCTCGACACCGGAAGCGGCGACGAACGCCTGCTCGCCGACCCGGCGGTCCTCGGCGCGGCGGACTCCGACGCCGATCTGCCCGAGGCCGAGCGGATCCGCCGCGAACGCGCCCACGTCCACGCCCGCGGCATCACCGCGTACGCCACCGACGCCGCCGGCCGGCTCGCCGCCTTCGCCCTCGGCGGCGGCCTCTGGCTCGCCGACACCGCCACCGGCGAGGTCCGCCGCGTCCCCACCGCCACCGAGGTGTACGACCCCCGCCCCGACCCGTCCGGCCTGCGGATCGCCTACGTCGGCAACGGCGCCCTGCGCGTCGTCACCGCCGACGGCGGCGAGGACCGCGCGCTCGCCGGACCCGAGGCCGAGGACGTTCGCTACGGCGTCGCCGAGTACGTCGCCGCCGAGGAGATGGACCGCACCCGCGCCCACTGGTGGTCGCCCGACGGCACCCGGCTGCTGGTCGCCCGGGTCGACGAGCGCCCGGTCACCCGCCTCCACCTGGCCGACCCGGCCGACCCCGCCCGGCCGCCCCGCGTCATCCGCTACCCCCTGGCCGGCACCGCCAACGCCGAGGTCACCCTCTGGCTGCTCGGTCTCGACGGCGGGCGCACCGAGGTCCGCTGGGACCGGGCCGGGTACGAGTACCTCACCGCCGCCGGCTGGGACGGGCACGGCCCGTACGCCGCCGTGCAGAGCCGCGACCAGCGCACCGTGCTCACCCTCGCGATCGACCCCGCCGACGGCGCCACCCGCGTCCTCGCCGAGCGGCGCGACGAGCACTGGGTCGCCCTGCTCCCCGGACTGCCCGCCCGCACCGCCGCCGGCGCCCTCGTCGACGCCGCCGACGAAGGCGACACCCGGCACCTCACCGTCGACGGCGAGCCCGTCACCCCGGCCGGACTGCAGGTGCGTTCCGTGCTCGGCACCGACGGCGAGCAGGTGCTCTTCACCGCCACTGACGAGCCGACCGAGACCCACCTGTGGTCATGGGACCCGGTCACGGGCGCCGTCCGGCTGAGCGACGAGCCCGGAGTGCACACCGGCGCGCGCCGCGACGGCACGCTCGTCCACACCGCACGCACGCCCGGCGCGCCCACCGGCCGCACCACCGTCCACCGCGACGGCCTGCCCGCCGCCCGCACCCTCGCCTCCCGCGCCGAGACGCCCGCCCTCACCTCCCGCCCCGAGCTGCTCCGGCTCGGCCCCCGCGAACTGCGCGCCACGCTCTTCCTGCCCGCCGGCCACCGCGACGGCGACGGCCCGCTGCCCGTCCTCCTCGACCCCTACGCCGGACCCGCCCTGCAGAAGGTCACCGCCGCCCCGCACTGGTGGGACCTCGCCTCCCAGTGGTTCGCCGACCAGGGCTTCGCCGTGCTCGCCGTCGACGGCCGCGGCACCCCCGGGCGCGGCCCGCGCTGGGAGAAGGCGATCGCCGGGGACAAGGCCGGCCCCGCCCTGGCCGACCAGGTCGAGGGCCTGCACGAGGCCGCCCGGCTGCGGCCCGGCCTGCTCGACCTCGACCGGGTCGCCGTCCGCGGCTGGTCCTACGGCGGCTACCTCGCCGCGCTCGCCGTCCTGCGCCGCCCCGACGTCTTCCACGCGGCCTCCACCGGCGCCGCGGCCACCGATCAGCGGATCTACAACACCCACTACCAGGAGCGCTACCTCGGCCACCCCGACGAGCACCCGGAGCGCTACGACGCCTGCTCCCTGCTCTCGGACGCGCCCACGCTGCGCCGCCCGCTGCTGCTGGCCCACGGCCTCGCCGACGACAACGTGCTGCCCGTCCACGCCCTGCGGTTCTCCGCCGCCCTGCTCGCCGCGGGCCGCCCGCACGAGGTGCTCCCGCTGCGCGGCACCGGCCACCGGCCCACCGACGAATCGGTGGCGGAGAACCTGCTGCTGCACGAACTCGCCTTCCTGCGGCGCGCGCTGCGGCTCTGAGCACGGCGGCGGGGCCGGGGAACGCCCGTCCCCGGCCCCGCCGTCACACCGCTCGGGCCGCTCAGACCTCGCGCACGCCCGCGCGCCAGACCGCCGCCGTCAGCGGCACGCCCGGCCGGTAGGCCAGGTGCACGTGCGAGGGCGCGTCCAGCAGCTGCAGGTCCGCCCGGGCGCCCACCCGCACGGCGCCGACGTCCGTGCGCCGCAGCGCGTGCGCGCCGCCCGCCGTCGCCGACCAGAGCGCCTCGTCCGGCGTCATGCCCATCTCGCGCACCGCCACCGCGATGCAGAACGCCATCGAACTCGTGAAGCTGGAGCCCGGGTTGCAGTCGGTGGACAGCGCCACCACCGCCCCCGCGTCCAGCAGCCGGCGCGCGTCCGGGTAGACCGCCCGGGTGGAGAACTCGGCGCCCGGCAGCAGCGTCGCCACCGTCGAGGAGCCGGCCAGCGCGGCCACGTCCTCGTCGGTCAGGTGGGTGCAGTGGTCGGCGGAGGCCGCCCCCAGCTCGACGGCCAGCTGCACGCCCGGGCCGTACGTCAGCTGGTTGGCGTGCACCCGGGGCGTCAGCCCGCGCTCCATCCCGGCGGTCAGGATCGCCCGCGCCTGGTCGCCGTCGAAGGCGCCCTTCTCGCAGAACACGTCCACCCAGCGGGCGTACGGCGCGCAGGCGTCCAGCATGGGGCCGGTGACCAGCTCCACGTAGCCGGCCGGGTCGTCCGCGAACTCCGGCGCCACCACGTGCGCGCCGAGGTAGGTGGTCTCCGGCGTGTACGAGGAGGCGATCCGCAGCGCCCGGGACTCGTCCTCGACGGTGAGCCCGTACCCGGACTTGCACTCGACCAGCGTGGTGCCCTGCCGCAGCGCCTCGCGCACCAGCCGGGCCAGGTTGGCGTCCAGCTCGGCGTCGGCGGCGGCCCGGGTGGCGGCCACGGTGGTGCGGATGCCGCCCGCCGAGTAGGACTGCCCGGACATCCGGGCGTTGAACTCGGCGGTGCGGTCGCCCGCGAACACCAGGTGGGCGTGCGAGTCGACGAAGCCGGGCAGCAGGGCGCGGCCCGCCGCGTCGAACCGTTCGTCGGCGGCGGGCGCCTCGGCGGCCGGGCCGACCCAGGCGACGGCGTCGCCGTCGATCACCACCGCCGCGTCGGTGAGCAGGCCGAGCGGCCCGGTCCCGTACGCGGGGTCGTTGGTGACCAGTGTGCCGATGCCGGTGATCAGCGTGCTCGGAATGCTCGGGGAGGTCACGTCATGCCTTTCGGAGAACGACAGCAGCAACGACAGCAGCTCAGCAACTCAGGGCGTCGATCGAGGACTTCAGCGCGCCCGGCACGTCCGGCACCAGCTGGTGCACGCCGTCCCGCACGACGTGCCGCCCGCCGACCACCACGTGCCGCACGTCCGCCGCCGAGGCCGCGAACACCGCGGTCTCCGCGCCCAGCCGCGGCGCCGGGCCCGCGGTGCGCACCGAGTCCAGCGCGATCACGGTGAAGTCGGCCAGCGCCCCCGCCTCGATCCGCCCGGCCTCGGGCCAGCCGAGCGAGGCGTGCCCGTCCTCCGAGCCGGCCCGCAGCAGCGCGTTCGCCGTCCAGTGCCCGCGGGTGCGGGTGCGCAGCCGCTCGTCCAGCTCCAGCGCCCGGGCCTCCTCGAACGGGTCGACGACGGCGTGGCTGTCGCTGCCGAGGGTGATCGGGCAGCCGCCGGAGGCCAGTTGCCGGGCCGGGCCGATCCCGTCGGCGAGGTCCCGCTCGGTGGTGGGGCACATGCAGACGGTGGTGGAGGAGTCGGTGAGCAGCTTGACGTCCTCCTCGGTGAGGTGGGTGGCGTGCACGGCCGAGGTGCGCGGGCCGAGCGCGCCGTGGTCGGCGAGCAGCCGGGTCGGGGTGACGCCGTGCGCGGCCAGGCAGGCGTCGTTCTCGGCGGTCTGCTCGGACAGGTGGACGTGCAGCGGCGCCCGGCGCATCGCCGCCCAGTGGGCGACGGTGCCCAGCTGCTCGGCGGGCACGGCGCGCACCGAGTGGATGGCGGCGCCGATCCGGGCGTGCTCGCGCCCGCGCAGGGCGTCGGCCCGCTCGGCCCAGGCGTCGGCGTCGCCGTCGCTGAACCGGCGCTGCGGCTTGGTCGGCTCGGCGCCGAAGCCGGAGGACAGGTAGCAGGTGTCCAGCAGCGTGATCCGGATGCCGGCCCGGGCGGCGGCCTCGATCAGGGCCCCGCCCATCGCGTTGGGGTCGTCGTAGCGGGCGCCGCCGGGCGCGTGGTGCAGGTAGTGGAACTCGCCGACGGCGGTGATCCCGGCGAGCGCCATCTCGGCGTAGGCGGCGGTGGCGAGCGCCAGGTAGCGGTCCGGGTCGAGGGCGCCGGCGAACCGGTACATGGTGTCGCGCCAGGTCCAGAAGGTGCCGGAGCCGACCTGGACGTGGCCGCGCAGCGCCCGGTGGAAGGCGTGCGAGTGCGCGTTGGCCCGGCCCGGCAGCAGCAGGCCCTCCAGCCGGACGGCGCCGGGCGGGCAGGGCCCGCTGTCCGGCTGCACCTTGGCGATCTTGCCGCCGGCACCGGTGTTGATCAGGACGTCCTGCTCGACCACCGGCCCGTTGACGTACGGCAGCCAGGCGTACTGCGCCCAGAAGGTTGTCGTTTGCGCGCCTGCGGCACGGCCTACTGACACGCCAGGTCCTCCAGTACGTCGGCGAGGGCGGCGACCCCGGCCAGGCAGTCGGCGGTCTCGGCGTGCTCCGCCGGGGAGTGCGAGACGCCGCTCGGGTTCCGTACGAACAGCATGGCGGTCGGCACGGCCGATGCCAGGATCCCGGCGTCGTGTCCCGCGCCGGTGGGCAGCACGGGGGCGCCGCCCGGGCCCTCCTTCCCGCCGACGACCCGCGCCAGGCGGTCGCGCAGCGGGCCGTCGAAGTCCACCACCGGGGTGTAGGACTCACGGGTCAGTTCGACCCGGACGCCGTCGCGCCCGCCGCGCTCGGCGGCGGCCCGCTCGATCTCCCCGACCAGCGCGGTGAGGGTGGCCTCGTCGGCCGCCCGGGAGTCCAGCCAGCCGCGCACCAGGGAGGCGATCGCGTTGGTGCCGTTGGGCTCGACGGCGACCTTGCCGAAGGTGGCCAGCGCGCCCGCGAGCTTCGCCTTCTTGCGGGCGGCGAGCACCGTGGTGGCGTAGGTCAGCATCGGGTCGCGGCGGTCCTCGATCCGGGTGGTGCCGGCGTGGTTGGCCTCGCCGTGGAAGTCGAACCGCCAGCGGCCGTGCGGCCAGATCGCCGAGGCGACGCCGACCGGCTGGTGCTCGGCGAGGTGGCGGCCCTGCTCGACGTGGAGTTCGACGAAGGCGCCGATCCGGGCCAGCCGCTCGCCGTCGGCGCCGATCGCCGTCGGGTCCTGGCCGGCCCGCTCCATCGCGTCGGGCAGCCGCACGCCGTCGGCGTCGCGCAGCCCGTACGCGGCCTCCCGGCTCAGCAGGCCGGTGGTGAGCCGGGAGCCGATGCAGGCCACGCCGAACCGGGCGCCCTCCTCGTCGCCGAAGTTGACGATCGCCAGTGGCCTGGCGAACCGGGCGCCCCGGGCGCGCAGTTCGTCCAGCGCCGCGAAGGAGGACACCACCCCGAGCGGGCCGTCGAAGGCGCCGCCGTCGGGGACGGAGTCCAGGTGCGAGCCGGTGACGACGGCGTCGCCCTCCTCCGGATCGCCCAGCCAGGCCCACTGGTTGCCGTTGCGGTCCAGCTCGTAGCCGAGGCCCCGGTCACGGGCCTGCTGCTCGAACCAGGCGCGGCACTCGGCGTCGGCGGCGTTCCAGGCGAACCGGCGGTAGCCGCCGGACGCGGCGGAGCGGCCCACCGGGAGCAGCTCCGCCCACATCTCCTCGAAGGACGGCGTCACAGCTCACCCGTCGGGCTCTGCTCGGCCATGGGGACGCGCACGCCGCGCTCGGCCGCGACCTCCTCGGCCCGGTCGTAGCCGGCGTCGACGTGCCGGATGACGCCCATGCCCGGGTCGTTGGTGAGCACCCGGCGGATCTTCTCGCCGGCCAGCGCGGTGCCGTCGGCGACGGTGACCTGCCCGGCGTGGATCGAGCGGCCGATGCCGACGCCGCCGCCGTGGTGGATGGAGACCCAGGACGCGCCGGAGGCGACGTTGACCATGGCGTTGAGCAGCGGCCAGTCGGCGATCGCGTCGGAGCCGTCCAGCATCGCCTCGGTCTCCCGGTAGGGGGAGGCGACCGAGCCGCAGTCCAGGTGGTCGCGGCCGATGACGATGGGGGCGGACAGCTCGCCGCTCGCCACCATGTCGTTGAAGCGCTCGCCGGCCTTGTCGCGCTCGCCGTAGCCGAGCCAGCAGATGCGCGCGGGCAGGCCCTGGAAGTGCACCTTCTCCTGGGCCATCCGGATCCAGCGGGCCAGCGACTCGTTCTCCGGGAAGAGGTCGAGGACGGCCTGGTCGGTCTTGTGGATGTCGCGGGCGTCGCCGGACAGCGCGGCCCAGCGGAACGGGCCCTTGCCCTCGCAGAACAGCGGGCGGATGTAGGCGGGGACGAAGCCGGGGAAGGCGAAGGCGCGGTCGTAGCCGGCCAGCTGGGCCTCGCCGCGGATCGAGTTGCCGTAGTCGAAGACCTCGGCGCCGCGGTCCTGGAAGCCGACCATCGCCTCGACGTGCCGGGCCATCGACTCGCGGGCGCGCTGGGTGAACTCGGCGGGCTTCTCGGCGGCGTAGGCGGCCATGTCGTCGAAGGCGACGCCGACCGGCAGGTAGGCCAGCGGGTCGTGGGCGCTGGTCTGGTCGGTGACGATGTCGATCGGCGCGTCCATCGCGAGCAGCTGCGGGACCAGCTCGGCGGCGTTGCCGAGCACGCCGATGGAGAGCGGCTGCCGCTTGTCGCGCGCGGCGGTGGCGAGCTCCAGCGCGTGGGCGAGGTCCTTGGCCTCGACGTCCAGGTAGCGGTGCTCGATCCGGCGGGAGATCCGGGACGGGTCGCAGTCGATGCAGATCGCCACGCCGCCGTTCATGGTGACGGCCAGCGGCTGGGCGCCGCCCATGCCGCCGAGGCCGGCGGTGAGGGTGATGGTGCCCTCCAGCGTGCCGTCGAACTTCTTGTTGGCGACGGCGGCGAAGGTCTCGTAGGTGCCCTGGAGGATGCCCTGGGTGCCGATGTAGATCCACGATCCGGCGGTCATCTGCCCGTACATGGTGAGCCCGAGGCTCTCCAGACGGCGGAACTCCTCCCAGTTGGCCCAGTCGCCGACCAGGTTGGAGTTGGCGATCAGCACGCGCGGCGCCCACTCGTGGGTCTGCATGACGCCGACCGGCCGGCCGGACTGCACCAGCATGGTCTCGTCCTGCTTCAGCCCCTGCAGCGTGCGGACCATGGCGTCGAAGGACCGCCAGTCGCGCGCCGCCTTGCCGGTGCCGCCGTACACGACCAGCTTCGACGGGTGCTCGGCCACCTCGGGGTCGAGGTTGTTCATCAGCATCCGCAGGGCCGCCTCCTGCTGCCACCCCTGCGTCGTCAGCCCCGTCCCCCGCGCCGCCCGTACCTCTCGCGGCCCGCTCGCCTGCTGCACCATGTCCCGGCCTCCTTGCGGATGAATTCATTCAGGCTCGACTCGGCTGAATATATCCAAACATCCAGCCTCCGGCCAGAGTCCGGACGATCCGATCCCGAACATGGTTGACGGCCCCCGGGGCCGACGTCATGCTGCATACGAACGAATTCGGGCGGCTCTGCCCGGACGATTCCTGGGGGGTACCACCATGTCTGCTCTGCCACGCCCGTTCGCGCCTCCGCCGGGCCGACGGGTCCGCCGGACGGCTGCCCGCGGCAGCGTCCTCGCCCTCGCCGCCGGCCTGCTCGCCGGCGCCCCGCTCGCCGGCGCCTCGCTCGCCCGGGCCGCGGAGCCCGCCCCGGTGGAGACGCCCACCGGCACCCGCGTCGCCCCGCTCTCACCGGGCACCCTCTATCCCGACACCCGCACCGACAGTTGCGGCATCGCCAGCACCGACCAGTGGGGCTGGCTGCCCGGCGGCACGAGCAGCCTCACCGCCACGCTGAACGGCTCCTCCGCCGCGCTCGGCGCCGAGTTCCACGTCCGCGACACCGCGGCCCCGAACACCGACGTGCTCACCGGCCGGGTGGGCGGGCTCGCCCCCGGCACGCAGGCCGAGTTCGCCCTCGACCCGACCAAGCTCGTCGAGGGCCACGCCTACTCCTGGAACGTGGTCGGCACGGACGCCGACGGCAACCGCTCCGCGGCCACCACCGACTGCCACTTCCGGGTCGACCACCGTGGCCCCCGGATTTCGCTGCTGTCGACGAGCACCCCGCAGGCCGGCACGAACCGCCTCACCTTCCAGGTCCAAGACTCCTACAGCTGGGAACGCATCTACACCTCCGGCCACGGCTGCCTGGAGTACCGCACCGGCGAAACGGGCCCGTGGACCAGGGCGAGCTGTGGATGGCCCGGCAGCCTCTCCTGGCCGACCGTCGACCTGGACGTCCCCCTGCCCCAGCCGAACTCGGCCGCGCTCCGCGTGCGCGACGTGGACCAGGCCGGCAACTACTCCGCCGAGGTCGTCATCCCGACCTTCGCCTACCCCGGCCAGCCGCTGCTGGGGGACCTGGCGGACCCGCAGCACCAGTGGCAGCTCGGCCGTGAGAGCCCCGGCTCCGACGCCGCCGGCACCGCCCCGCTGGCGGCCGGTCCCGGCGTCACCTGGGTGGACAACCACAGCCCGTTCACGGCCCCGGACGGAAGCAGCACTCCCGGCCCCGCCACGGTCGCCTCCCTGGACGGCACCGGAGCGCTCTCCGCCGACCGTCCGCTGATCGACACCCGGGAGAGCTTCACCGTCACCGCCTGGGCCAAGCCCACCGCCGAGGGCGGCGTCGTCCTGAGCCAGCAGGGCGCGCGGTCGAGCGCCTTCGCGCTCTGGGCCGACCCGAGCGACGGCCGCTGGCACGCCGCGCTGGGCCGGCAGGACGACGACTCCTGGTCCTACGACCAGGTCACGCCCTACGCGGCGGGCCGGGACAGCTTCACGCCCGGCGTCTGGAACCAGCTGAGCGTGGCCTACAACGCCCGGACCGAGCAGATCTCCCTGCAGGTCAACGGCACTGTGGTGGCCACCGGTCACCACGCCGCCCGCGACTCCTTCCAGGCCACCGGCGCCTTCCAGCTCGGGCAGTACCGCTACCAGGGCGAGCCGAACGCGCGGTTCAAGGGCGAGCTCAGTGACGTCGCCGTGCTCCGGCGGGCCGCCGCGCCGCCGCAGGGCTGGCAGTCCAGCTACCGGCTCGGACTCGACCGGGCCAAGTGCGCGACCGCCGCGGGCAGCCCCGACCAGCCCGGCGCGCCGGTCCGCGTCGCGAACTGCGGATCGTCCTCGACCCAGTCCTTCACCAGCCACTCCTCGGACGGGACCCTCAGGTGGGGCAACCTGTGCCTCGACGCCTACGCGAACGGCACCGCCAACGGCGCCGCGACCACGTTCTGGACCTGCAACGGCGGCGGTAACCAGGTCTGGCTGCCGCGCACCGACGGCTCGCTGCTCAACCCGCAGTCCGGCCGCTGCCTCGACCTCCCCTGGGGCAACACCACCGACGGCACCCGCTTCGTCCTGTGGGACTGCAACGGCGGAGCCAACCAGCGGTTCGACTTCACCGTCTCCGCCACACGCCTCGTCTGATCCCCCACCCCCACACCGGCAGGGCCCCGCCACCCCCACACGGCGGGGCCCTGCCGCATCCGCGCGCGCTAGGCTGAACCCGGCGGGCAGCAGCCACTCGGCCGGGCGCCGACGAATGGAGGACGCGATGACGGCCATCACCGTGCGGCCGGGAAGACTCCGTGACGCCGCCGAGGAGATCGAACGGAGCACCGGCCTCCGAGTGCAGATCATCGGAGGAACCCTGGTGATGGCTCCCACCCCGCGCGGCAAGCACGCCGGGACCGTCCGGCTGCTCCGTCGGCAGCTCGAACCGGCACTCCCCGGCGATCTCGGCGCGTACGAGGTGTCGTCGATCTACATGCCGGGCAACGAGGAGGACTACGTCACCCCCGACCTGGTCATCCTCCCCGTCGACTGGGACCGCGACGACGAGTGGCTGGCCGATCCGCGGGAGGCCGCCTTCGCCATGGAGGTGATCTCCAACTCCGAGGGCGTTCGGGCAGTCGCCACGAAGACCGACTGGTACGCGACGGCGGGAGTGGGCGTCCTGCTCGCCGTCGACCCGCGCGAGGGCGTCTGGACGCTCTACACCCGCCCGCGGGACAACGCCTATCAGGGCGTGCTGCACGGCAAGTACGGCGAGCCGATCCCGCTCACCGCGCCGCTTCCCGCCGAGCTGCAGACGTCCGACCTGCCGCTGTACACCCCCAAGCGCTGACCTCCCGTCACGCCGCGGCGTCGTCGTCCCAGTGGATGCCGATCTCCTCCAGCCAGCGGCGGTCGGCCTCGTCGGGGGCCGAGGGACGGGGCGGGCGGGGGATCTCCTGGACGGGGCCGAGGCCGTACTGTTCGGCGACGGCGGCGGCGCGGGCGTCGGGTTCGATCACGCCGACGTGGACGACGGCCTGGTCGCCCGGGTCGAGGACGGTGAGTTCGGGATCGGGCAGACGGCGCAGGGTGACGCGGCGTCCGCAGGTCGGGCAGGACCACTCGTCGGCTCCGGAGGCGAGCCGGCCGACGAACTTCATCTCGTGGATCACGCGCATGGCGGCACCCCCTGACTGGAGTGATGCCCGCCCTGGGCGGATCGCCAACCTGCGGGTACGGTCACCGGGGCGGCGCACGGGCCGCGATCCGGACGGGGAGGTCGGGCATGGACCGCGAGTGGGGCATCGAGGAGAGCGTCGGCGTGGCGGTGGAGCCGGCGGTGGTCTACCGCGCTGTCAGCACGGTGCGGCGGACCGGTGAGTGGAGTCCCGAGTGCCGGGCGGTGTGGGCCCGCCGGGGCCCGCTGCGGGCCGGTGACCGGTTCGTCGGCTTCAACCGCCGCGGCCTGTACGTCTGGTTCACCACCTGCCGGGTGACGACGGCCGAGCCCGGTCGCGAGTTCGCCTTCCGGGTGGAGTCGTTCGGGCTGCCGATCGCCCAGTGGGGCTACCGCATCGCGCCCGGCGGGGACGGCGGCACCACCCTCACCGAGTACTGGCGGGACCTGCGGACCGGGCGCGGGGCACCGGTCGCCGAACTGCTCGGCAGGGTGTTCACCGGGGTCCGTCCGGAGCGGCGGGCGGCGGCCAACCGGGCGGGCATGCGGACCACCCTGGAGAGGATCCGCCGGACCCTCGAAGCCTGATCCGGCAGCCGCGCCGGTCGGCCGGCTACTCCAGGAACAGCCCGCGCGCCGTCGCCGACTGCTCGATGGCCTCCAACCGGGCCTCGGCGCCCGGCAGTTCGTCGCACATGCGCTGCAGCAGCACCCGGCCGAGCATCATCGGCGCGCAGGCGGTGTCGAAGACCAGCCCGGTGCCGACGGCGGCCGGCAGCATCAGGTCGGAGAGCTTGGCGACCGGCGCGAAGACGCTGTCGGCCACGGTGACGACGGTCAGTCCGCAGTCGCGGGCCACCGCCAGGGCGTCCATCAGCTCGCGCGGGTAGCGCGGCAGGGCGAAGCAGAGCAGCACGCTCGCGCCCGCCGCGGTGGCCTGTTCGAGGCGGTCGGCGAGCATGCTGCCGCCCTCGTCGAGCAGCCGGACGTCCGGGTGCACCTTGGCGGCGAAGTACGCGAAGCCGCGCGCCTGCGCGGAGGCGGCGCGCAGGCCGAGGACGGGCAGCGGCCGGGAGGCGGCGAGCAGCCGGGCGGCGCGGGTGACCGGCTCGGGGTCGGCGAGCAGTTCGGCGAGGTGGCGCAGGTGCTCGATCTCGGCGAGCACGGCCTGCTGGTGCTCGTTGCGCACGGCGTCGGCCGGGGTCTCGGGGGTGGCCGGCTCCCCGGCGCCGAGTTCGCGCAGCTGCTTGCGCAGCGCCGGGTAGCCGTCGTAGCCGAGGGCCACCGCGAAGCGGGTCACCGACGGCTGGCTGACGCCGGCCAGTTCGGCGACCTCGACGCTGGAGAGGAACGGCGCCTCGGTGGCGTGCCGCACCAGCGAGTGCGCGATCCGCCGCTGCGTGGGGGTGAGCCGGTGCCCCTCGAAGAGCTGGAGCAGCCGGGCGGAGGGACCGACCGTGCCGGCGTCCTCGGTGGCGGTCATGGCGGTACCTCCGGGTGGGAGCTGTTCGGATGACTGTGCAGCAGCGGGCGGCCGCTGGCAAAGACGTCTCGTACGACGGAACGCCGGCTGAGACTCGGCCGGGACGCCCGCCCAGGCCTCCGGACGGCGGACCCGCCGAGGGGCGCGGGCGGCCTCGGGGTGACCCTGAAATCCCCCTGAGACCGCCCGGATTCCCGGCGAACCGGGTGGACCCGCCCGCCCCGCCGGGCCCAGGCTGGTGTCCATGGACACCAGCCAGCACGACCTGAAGCGCGATCTGGACGCCACGGTGCAGGCCCGCAAGGAACTCGGCCCGGAGTACGAGTCGGAACTCCTCGACTCCTTCCTCTCGCGGCTCGACGCGCGCCTCGACGCCCGGGTGGAGCGCCGGGTCGGTGAGCGGCTCGGTCCGGCCGACGGGTACGGCCACCCGGCCGCGGCCGGCCGCCCCTACGGCCCGCCGGGGTACGGCCACCACCCGCGCCGCCCCGGCCGTTCGGGCGTGCGGCTGCCGATCGTCTCGATGGCGCTGGGCATCCCGCTGTCCGGCATCGCGGCCGGCGCCGCCGGCTTCTGGGGTCTGCTGGTCTGCTGGGGCGGCATCGTCGGCGTCAATTTCTCCGCCGCGCTGGCCGAGCGGCGCGAGGAGGCGGGCCGTCCGTCGGCCCCGCGGAGCGGGAGCGACTGGGACTGAGGTCCGGTCCACCGTCCCGCCCACCCGCTCCGCCGGGGCCGTCCGTCAGGCCAGCGGCCCGGTGACCCGCTCGACCGCCCGCACCAGCTCGCCGGAGGCGACCAGCGTGGCCGCGGCCTCCAGGTCGGGCGACAGGAAGCGGTCGCGCCCGGCGCCGCCCACCCCGGCGGCCCGGGCGGCGGCCAGCGCCGCGGCGGTGGCCGGGGCCAGGTCGCCGCTGGCGCCGGCCTGCCGGCGGATCTCCAGGGCCCGCGCGGCGGCGGTGAGTTCGACGGCGAGGATGCGGCCGAGGTTCTCCACCGCCTGGCGCAGCTTGCGGGCGGCGGACCAGCCCATCGAGACGTGGTCCTCCTGCATGGCCGAGGAGGGGATCGAGTCGACCGAGGCCGGCACGGCGAGCCGCTTGTTCTCGCTGACCAGCGCCGCCTGGGTGTACTGGGCGATCATCAGGCCGGAGTCCACGCCCGGGTCGTCGGCCAGGAAGGCCGGCAGGCCGTGCGAGCGGGCCTTGTCGAGCAGCCGGTCGGTGCGGCGCTCGGCGATCGAGCCGAGGTCGGCGGCGGCGATGGCGAGGAAGTCCAGCACGTAGGCGACCGGGGCGCCGTGGAAGTTGCCGTTGGACTCGACCCGTCCGTCCGGCAGCACCACCGGGTTGTCGACCGAGGCGGCGAGTTCGCGGGAGGCGACCAGCTGGGCGTGCGCGAGGGTGTCGCGCCCGGCGCCGGCCACCTGCGGGGCGCAGCGGATCGAGTAGGCGTCCTGGACGCGCGGCGCGTCGTCCTGGTGGTGGCCGGTGAGGCCGGAGCCCTTGAGCACGGCCAGCATGTTGGCGGCGGACAGCGCCTGCCCGGGGTGCGGGCGGATCGGGGCGTGCAGCTCGGGGGCGAGCACCTTGTCGGTGCCGAGCAGCGCCTCCAGGCTCATCGCGGCGGTGATGTCGGCGGTGGTGAACAGGCGCCGCAGGTCGGCGATGGCCATCACGAGCATGCCGAGCATGCCGTCGGTGCCGTTGATGAGGGCGAGGCCCTCCTTCTCCAGCAGTTCGACGGGCTCGATGCCGGCGGCGGCCAGCAGTTCGCCGGCGGGCCTCTCGGCGCCGTCGGGGCCGGTCGCCACGCCCTCGCCCATGAGCACGAGCGCGCAGTGGGAGAGCGGCGCGAGGTCACCGGAGCAGCCGAGCGAGCCGAACTCGCGGACCACCGGGGTGATATCGGCGTTGAGGATGGCGGCCATGGTCTCGGCGACCAGCGGACGCACGCCGGTACGGCCGCTGGCGAGGGTCTTCATCCGCAGGAACATCAGCGCGCGGACCACCTCGCGCTCGACCGCGGGGCCCATCCCGGCGGCGTGCGAGCGCACCAGCGAGCGCTGCAGCTGGGCGCGCAGCTCGGGGCTGATGTGCCGGACGGCGAGGGCGCCGAAGCCGGTGGAGACGCCGTAGACGGGGCGCGGTTCGGCGGCCAGGGCCTCGATGCGGGCGCGCGCGGCCGCCATCTCGGCGAGCGCGTCGGGGCCGATCTCGACCCGAGCGTTCCCCCGGGCGACGGCCAGCACGTCCTCGGCGCTGACGTCGGCCTTGCCGACCTGGACGAGCGGCGCGTGGGGGGCCGCAGCACTGTGCATATCCATATACACCATCTCACCAGGTGAATGAAGATATGACAACCATCCCGGCGCGATGGAAAGCCGACCACCGCACCGGCCGGTCACCAGGATTTTCGGATATCCCGCCCCGTGGCGCACGCTGTGGGGAGGCGGACGACGCGGCGCCGGGTGCGGCGCACGGAGAGGCGGGCGGGCGATGACACGGGCGACGGCACGGCGGCGGGTGGTCCGGCTGCGCGGGGACGGGCGCAGCACCCGGCCTGACGCACTGGCCGCCGAGGAGCCGCTGGAGATCCGGCTGGGCGGCGAGCCGCTCACCGTCACCATGCGCACCCCCGGCCAGGACTTCGACCTGGTGGCCGGCTTCCTGGTCGGCGAGGGGATCGTCCACTCGGCCGAGGACCTCGCGGCGCTGCGCTACTGCGCCGGCACCGACGAGGACGGCGCCAACACCTACAACGTGGTGGACGCGACCCCGCGCGGCGCCGCCCGGGCGCTGCCGCTCTCCGCGCACCGCAACCTGCTCACCACCAGCGCCTGCGGCCTGTGCGGCCGGGACACCGTGGACGCCGTGCGCACCCATGTGCGCCACCCGGTCGGCGACGACCCGCTGACCGTCCCGCCCGCGCTGCTGTACGGGCTGCCGGACCGGCTGCGCGCCGCCCAGCGGACCTTCGACTCCACCGGCGGCCTGCACGCCGCCGGCCTGTTCGACGGGCGCGGCGGCGAGCTGCTCTGCGTCCGCGAGGACGTCGGGCGGCACAACGCGGTGGACAAGGTGGTCGGCTGGGCGCTGCGCGAGGGCCGGCTGCCGCTGACCGGGCACGTGCTGCTGGTCAGCGGCCGGGCCTCGTTCGAGCTGACCCAGAAGGCGGCGCTGGCCGGCGCGCCGCTGCTGGCCGCCGTCTCGGCGCCGTCCTCGCTGGCCGTGGACCTCGCCGAGGAGCTGGGCCTGACCCTGGTGGGCTTCCTGCGCGGCGAGGGCGCCAACGTCTACACCCGCCCCGACCGGATCCTCTGACCGGCGCTCACCCCAGCTCCGCCTCGACCAGGTCCGCGGCCCGCGCCGTGCCGCCCTCGGCGCGGACCTCGGCGCGCAGCGCGGCGAGGCGGCCGGCCACCGCCGGGTCGCCGGTCAGCTCCAGCAGCGCGGCCCGCAGCGCGGCGGCCGTGGCGTCCTCGGTGTCCAGCCGCCGGGCCACCCCGAGCGCCACCAGGGTGTCCGCGTTGGCGAACTGGTCGACGGCCTGCGGCACCGCGATCATCGGCACGCCGTGGTAGAGCCCCTCGCTCGCGCCTCCGGTGCCGGCGTGGGTGACGAAGGCGTCGGCCTGCGCCAGCACGTCGAACTGCGGCACCCAGCGGTGCACCTCGACGCCCTCCGGCACCTCGCCCAGCGCGGCGAGGTCGGTGTGGCTGCCGATCTGCAGGACGAGGTGCCAGCCCGGCAGGGTGCCGAAGGCCTCCAGGCACTCCCGGTAGAAGGCGGGCCGGTCGGTGAAGGCCGAGCCGAGCGAGACCAGCAGCACCTTCCGGTCGCCGGCGGGCCGCTCCCAGCGGCCCTGGTGCGAGCGGTCGCCGAAGCACTGGCCGACGAAGGTGATCCGCCCGGTGTCGACCCGGTCCGCGTTGGGCTGCAGGGCGCGCGGGATCAGCGCGAGCGCGCGGGCGGGGCGGTTCTTGAACTGCTCGACGTCCCGGACGGCGGCGCCGGTCCCGGCCAGCCAGTCGGCGAACCGCCGGTAGTGCTCGGGGCCGCCGGGGCCGGTGCGCAGCGCCTCGAAGACGCCGGCCATGTCCTGCTCGATGCCCTCCCAGCCGACCATGGTGGGCGAGAGCTGGACCACCGGCACGCCGTGGGCCTCGGCCACCGCCCGGGCGGCGAAGGCGCCGATGTCGTAGAGCACGAGGTCGGGGCGGTCCTCGGCGAAGAGCTTCTGCAGGACGGGGGTCATCGCGAGGGCGTCGTCGAGGAAGACGTCCTGGACGGCCACCGGGTCCTCCGGCCACCCCGAGGGGTCTCCGTCGAGCGGCAGCGCGGCCGGGTACGGGACGAGCGCGGCACCCGCGGCGGTGACGGTCCCGGCGAAGGACGCGTCGTTGACGTAGCTGACCCGGTGGCCCCGGGCGACGAGTTCGGTGATCAGGGCGAGGCTCGGGTTCACGTGGCCGTGGGCGGGAATGGAGGCCATGACGACGTGGGCGGAGCGGCGGGTCATCCCGGTGTTCCTCTCGGAGATTACGAGACGAGACGGTTCGTCTCGCTGACGTTCCACAAGAATGCTCCGTCCCGGGCGAACTGTCAAGACGATACGGATCGTCTCGTCAGCTCGTAGGATGGCCTTCATGGCCAGACCGCAGAACACCCCCGACCCCAGCCGCCGCAGCGAGCAGAGCCGCACGGCGATCCTCACCGCCGCCTCGGAACTCCTCGGCGAGATCGGCTTCGGCAAGCTCACCATCGAGAAGATCGCCGCCCGCGCCGGCGTCGGCAAGCAGACCATCTACCGCTGGTGGCCGTCCAAGGGTGCGGTGGTCTTCGACGCCTTCCTGGCCGCCAACGAGAACGCCTCCGGCAGCCTCGCCCTGCCCGACACCGGCGACCTCGCCGAGGACCTGCGGACCGTCCTGCGGCTCACCGCCCTCGAACTCGCCGACCCCGCCTTCAACCGGACCGGACGCGCCCTCACCGCCGAGGTCCTCACCGACCCCGGCCTGCTGCGCGAGTACCGCGAACGGCTGCTGGACCCGCTGCTGGAGGTCACCCGCGACCGCCTGCGGGCCGCCCGGGAGGCCGGGCAGCTGCGGGCGGACGCGGACCTCGACCTCGCCGTCGAACTCCTCTACGGCCCGCTGTACTACCGCTGGCTGCACGGGCTGGGCCCGCTCGACGCCGGCTACGCGGACCACGTGGTGGCGGCCCTGCTGGCCGCGCTCGGCACCGCCGGCGGCTGAGCCGGGACCGGCCCCGGCTCAGGACCGGTTGCGGCGGCGCAGCATCAGCACCACGACGATCACCAGCACGACCACCAGCAGCACCGCGACGGCGCCGATGATCAGGCCGAGGAACCTGCCGAGGCCCTTCTTCTTTTTCTTCTTCTTGGACTTGTCCTTGGCCAGCCGGGTGGTGCCGTGCCGGTCCGCCGTCACCCCGGCCCGGACCTCCTGGACGGCCCCGCCGCCCGCCGCCGCACCCGCCGCACCGACCGTGCCCACCGCCGCCGCCCGCGGCGCGGCGGGAGCCGCCGGGGCCGCCTGAGCGGCCGCCGGCACGGCGCCGCCGAAGGCGAGCACCCCGCAGAGAACCAGACCCGTCAACCGAGCACGCACAGCAACCAACCCCGTCGTCCGATCCGGCGGCGCCCCGACGGCCCGCCGACCGCCGACACCTTCCCACGCGCGCCCCGCCGCGCCCACCCCCTCGGCCGCACCGCGACCGGCCCGGAACACACCGGTCACCGGAGCAGCACACTCCCCGGCCGGGCAGCCGGGCGAGCGGGCCCTCAGCCCTCCGGCGGGGAGGCCGGACCGGCCAGCGCCACCGCCACCAGGGCGCGCAGCGCGGACGTCACCTGGCCGAGCGGCAGCGTGGCGTCGTCGGCGAACAGCTCCAGCAGCCAGCCGCCCGCCGCGTTCCGGCCGCCGGCCGCGACCATGCCGCGGTAGCCGGAGACCACCAGCATCGCCTCCTCCGCCGGGTCGTTGCCCGCCGCGCCCGCCCGCAGCGCGAAGGCGCCGCCGCGCACGGCCCGCCGCGTCATCGGGTAGTGGCGCAGGTCGAAGACGGCGTCCGGGGCCTCGATCTGGGCGCGCTGGGTCTCCGCCCGGCTGCTGCTCGGCCCGCTGGTCATCCGGTAGACGGCGTGCCGCGCGGTGCGCATCAGCTGCGAGCCGGGCGGCACGTAGGAGATCCACCAGCCGACCGCGTCCAGCAGCCGGGCCGAGGTCTCGGCCACCACCGCGAGCTTGCCGATGGTGTCGGCCGGGTGCACCGCCCGCACCGCGGCCTGCCGGTCGAGCGCGGCCAGCACCGCCGTGAGCAGCTGCCCCGGGTCGGCACTGTGCGCGGCGCCGCGGAACCGCCGCCGGTCCCCGGCCCCGGCCCGGCCGCCGGGGCGGAACCGGCCGTCGCCGCGGTGCTGCGGGTCGGCGGCGTCGGCGAGCAGCACCGTCGGGTCGGGGGCGAAGCCGGGACCGTGGCTGCGCCCGGCCACCACCGGGTGGGCGGACCGCGCGGCCTTGGCCCGGTACTGGGCGGCGTCGGCGAGCCGGAACAGCCGGTCGGCGGTGGTGACGGGACCGATCGAGTCCCCGGTGGAGGCGACCCCGCAGGCCACCCCCTCGCCCTCGGCCAGGGCCAGCGCCCGCGCGCACAGCTCCTCGGCGACGGCCACCACCTCGTCGGCCTTCTGCCCCTCGACGAGCAGGCAGAACTCGTCGCCGCCGAGCCGGGCGGCGAGGCTGCCGGGCAGCTTGGCGGCGGCCAGCGACAGCTGGTGGGCGAACCGTTCCAGCAGCCGGTCGCCGACCTCGTGGCCGAGCTGGTCGTTGACCCGCTTGAGGCCGTTGACGTCGCAGACCACCAGCGAGACCACGGTGTCGTCCCGGTTGTGCGCGGCCATCGCGCTCTCCAGCCGGGCGTCCACCGCGCGCCGGTTGGCGAGACCGGTGAGCGGGTCGGAGAAGGCGAGCCTGCGCAGGTCGGCGAGGCGCTCGGTCTGGGCCAGGCCGGCCGAGACCTGGGCGGCCAGCAGGGTCGCGTAGTCGGCGTCGGCCTCGGTGAAGGCGGGCATCCCCTCGGTGCGGGCGAGGTAGAGCTCGCCCCAGGCCTGCCCGTGCAGCACGATCGGCGCGACCACGCAGCAGGCCCGCCCGCGCCGGCGCAGCGCGGCGGCGCGTTCCTGGCAGTACGCGCCCGCGGTCGGATGCGCGTGCCCGGCGTGCGGCTGGCTGTTGTCGGCGGTCTGCACCCAGGCGCGCGGCAGCCGGCCGGTGGTCCAGCGCTCCTCCAGGTACGTGACGATCTCCGGGAAGTCGGCCACCGGGTAGGACTCGTCCTCGGGCAGCTCCTCCTCCCCCGGGGCGAGCTCACCGTGGTTGACCAGGACCCGCAGCCGGCCGGACTCGCGGTCCCAGACCGAGACGGCGGCCATCGTCGCGCCGAGCGCCTCGGTGGCGCGGGCCGCCGCGGCCCGGACGGCCTCCAGCGGGGTGAGCGCGCCGGCCATGTCCTGGGCGAGTCCGACCACGGCCTTCAGCCGCGCGTCGGCGACCGGACCGTCCCCCGGGGCGGGCTCGGGGACGGCGGGCTGCGGCTGCCGGGTCCGGCCGCGGTCCGCCATGATCGCCTCACTGCTCACCGGCTCGCCTCGCTCCCTGTGCTCGGTCCTGCTGGTGGTCCGCCCGGACGCCCGCGCCCACGGGCGACGGCCTCGGGCGGCGCCGCCGCTTCCTACCCGGTACCTACCCGCTCCTGCCCGTCCGCCGGCGCCGCCCCCGCGGCCGATCGGATCGGGGCGCCTGCACCAAGACTATGGCGGATTCGTTCGGTTATGCCCTGTTTGCGGCCGCGCACCCGCAACGCCCCACGGCCGTCCGCCGTTCGGCGTGTCGCGGCAGGGCGCGGGAGGTCGCGGGAGGGCGCGGCGGGGCGCGCTATTCGGTGCGCGCGCGCCGGGAGAGCAGCCACGGCTCGACCAGCCCGAGCCCGCGCACCGGCCGGCGCCACATCGGCTGCAGGTTGAACCGGTGGGCGGCGTCCGGCGCCGGCGGGCCGGACGGCGGCATCCCGGCCGCCGCCGACAGCGCGTCGGCGAGCCCCGGGCCGTCCGCGCCGGGCGGCGCGACACTGCCGTTCTGCTCCAGCGCGGCCGCGAACTCGCCGTCGATCAGCACCGCGTCCTTGGGCGCGATCGAGGTGAGCCGGCTGGCCAGGTTGACCGTGGTGCCGAACACGTCGCCCATCCGCGAGGTGACCGCGCCGAAGGCCATGCCGACCCGCAGCGCGGGGATGGTGTCGTCCTCGGCCAGCGCCTCGATCAGCCCGAGCGCGATCCCGGCGGCGGTCACCGGGTCCTCGGAGACGAAGAGGATCTCGTCGCCGAGCGTCTTGATCACCCGGCCGCCCTGGCCGGCGATGAGGTCGGAGCAGGTGTTCTCGAAGGTCTCGACCAGCTCGCCGAGCTCCTCCTCCTCCAGCCGCCGCGACAGCCGGGTGAAGCCGACCAGGTCGGCGAAGCAGACGGCGAGCCGGCCGCTGGTGATCTCGTGGTCCTCGGCGGCCTGCACCACCCGGCCGGTGACGGCGGCCAGCTGCCGCCGCCAGACGTACACCAGGAACTGCTCCAGCTCCGGCAGCAGCAGCTCGACCAGCGGGTAGGCGACGTCGGCGCGGGTCAGGCCGGGCTCGACGGACTGGGTGAGGTTCTCCAGGAAGGTGTCCATCTGCCAGCCCGCCAGCCGGGCGGTGGTCTGGCCGGTGGAGCGGGCCACCTGGATCGCCATCGACTCGCTCAGCAGGCCCGACTCGACCAGGCCGGCCAGCCGGCGCAGCGCGATCACGTCGCCGTCGGTCAGCGCCCGGGACTGCCCGATGTCCGGGAAGCCCATCGCCCGCCAGAAGCGGGTGGCCAGCTCCATCGGGACGTCGGCGGCCCGGGCGGCCTGGTACGGGGTGTAGCGGCGCGGCGCGTCCAGGATCAGGCGTTCGAGGTCGAGGGCGACGGTCTGGTCGTTGGAGCCCGCCGGGCCGCCGTTGCCTCCGGCGCCGTTGTCGCCGCCGTTGCTGCCGTCCTCTGCCACCGGTCCGTCCCCGTGCGGTCGCCGCACTCGCCTCGTGTCCTGCGTGCGGGGCGCGCCCGCCACCCGGCGGGCAGTGGCGCGCCTCACACTGCTGCCAGGTGGAATGTTCGCACGGAATCGCGCGATCCGGGGCATCCGCCCGGGTCAAGGGGAGGTAAGGGGACGCACGGGGTGACCACCCGGCGCACGGGACCGGCTCCCGCCGGGCGCACGGAGCGGGACGGCCGCGGCGCGGGGCCTGCTACCCCGCGGCGCGCGGCTCCGGGCGTACGTGGACGACGTCCCCCGCGCCGACCGCCCGCCGGGCGCCGTCCGGGGTGCGGATCACCAGCCGGCCGTCCCCGTCCACCGCGACCGCCTCGCCGTGCAGCTCGCGGTCGCCGGGCAGCAGGACCTTCACCGGCCGCCCCAGCGTGGTGCAGCGCTCCGCGTAGGCCCGCAGCAGCCCGCTGGCGTGCGGGTCGCCGGCGGCGGCCGTCCACTCCCCGTACAGCTCGGCGAACTCGCGCAGCAGGGCGCGCAGCAGGGTGGCCCGGTCGGTGACGGCGGCGCCGGCCAGGACGAGCGAGCCGGCGGTGGGGACGGGCAGTTCGGCGGCGCGCAGCGAGACGTTGAGGCCGAGGCCGGCGACCACCGCGCCGCCGCCCAGCTCGGTGAGGATGCCGCCGAGCTTGCGCTCCGCGCCGTCGATCTCCACCTGGAGGTCGTTGGGCCACTTCAGGCCGACCTCGACCTCGGCGACCCGGCGCAGCGTGCTCGCGGCGGCGACGCCGACCAGGATCGGCAGCCAGCCGTAGCGTTCGACGGGTACCTCGTCCGGGCGAAGCAGGACGGAGAGGAAGAGACCCGAGCGGGCGGGGGCGCTCCACTGCCGTTCGAGCCGGCCGCGGCCGGAGTTCTGGGCCTCGGCGACCAGCACCGCGCCCTGCGGGGCGCCCTCGCGGGCGCGGGCGGCGAGGTCGGTGTTGGTGGAGCCGGTCTCCTCGACGACGTCGATCGAGGTCCAGAGCCCGCCGGGGAGCAGCAGGTCCCGGCGCAGCGCGGCGGCGTCCAGCGGCGGGCGGTCCAGGTCGGTCCACGGCGACGGCCCGGCGTGGCCGAGGCCGCGCAGTCCACTGCGGCGGGGGGTGTCGGAGGTCATGTGGTCACCCTAGAACGGGCCCAGGCCGATCCATCGTCCCCCACAACGGGCCCCGGCAACACTGTGTCGCTGACCATAACGGTCGGCCGTTACGCCCGGCCTCCGGGCTGGCTACGCTACCCAACGGTAGTTCGTTGTGCCGCCCTGCACCCCTCGTCCGCGCCGGCCCCCACCCGGCCCGCGCGCCCGCGAAAACAGGTCGCGGCCCAGGATCAGGGAGAGCCACCGGAATGACCGAGGCGTCGTACGACCCGCACACCACCGCCGGCAAGCTCGCCGACCTCCGGCGCAGGATCGACGAGGCGGTGCACTCCGGCTCCGCCAAGGCGGTGGAGAAGCAGCACGCCAAGGGCAAGCTGACGGCCCGCGAGCGCGTCGCGGAACTGCTGGACGAGGACTCCTTCGTCGAGTTCGACGAGTTCGCCCGGCACCGGTCGACCAACTTCGGCCAGGAGAGGAACCGGCCCTACGGCGACGGCGTGGTGACCGGCTACGGCACCGTCGACGGCCGTCAGGTCGCGGTGTTCGCCCAGGACTTCACCGTCTTCGGCGGCTCGCTCGGCGAGGTGTTCGGCGAGAAGATCGTCAAGGTCATGGACTTCGCGCTGAAGACCGGCTGCCCGGTCATCGGCATCAACGACTCCGGCGGCGCCCGGATCCAGGAGGGCGTGGTCTCGCTCGGCCTGTACGGCGAGATCTTCCGCCGCAACGTGCACGCCTCCGGGGTGATCCCGCAGATCTCGCTGATCATGGGCCCCTGCGCGGGCGGCGCGGTCTACTCCCCCGCGATCACCGACTTCGTGGTGATGGCCGACCAGACCTCGCACATGTTCATCACCGGCCCCGACGTGATCAAGACCGTCACCGGCGAGGACGTCGGCATGGAGGAGCTGGGCGGCGCGCGCACCCACAACACCAAGTCCGGCAACGCGCACTACCTGGCCACGGACGAGAAGGAGGCCATCGAGTACGTCAAGAGCCTGCTGTCGTACCTGCCCTCCAACAACCTCTCCGACCCGCCGTCCTTCCCGGAGGAGGCGGACCTGTCCGTCACCGAGGAGGACCTCGAACTCGACACCCTGGTACCGGACTCGGCGAACCAGCCGTACGACATCCGCAAGGTGATCGAGCACGTCCTGGACGACGGCGAGTTCCTGGAGACCCAGCCGCTGTACGCCGGCAACATCGTCACCGGCTTCGGCCGGGTCGAGGGCCACCCGGTCGGCGTCGTCGGCAACCAGCCGATGGACCTGGCGGGCTGCCTGGACATCGCCGCCAGCGAGAAGGCCGCGCGGTTCATCCGCACCTGCGACTCGTTCAACGTCCCGGTGCTCACCTTCGTCGACGTGCCCGGCTTCCTGCCCGGCACCGAGCAGGAGTGGGACGGCATCATCCGGCGCGGCGCCAAGCTGATCTACGCCTACGCCGAGGCCACCGTGCCGCTGATCACCGTGATCACCCGCAAGGCCTTCGGCGGCGCGTACGACGTCATGGGCTCCAAACACCTGGGCGCCGACCTCAACCTGGCCTGGCCGACCGCGCAGATCGCCGTGATGGGCGCGCAGGGCGCGGTGAACATCCTGCACCGCCGGGAGATCGCCGAGGCCGAGGCGGCCGGGACCGCCGACGAGAAGCGGGCCGAGCTGATCGCCTCCTACGAGGACACCCTGCTCAACCCGTACCTGGCCGCCGAGCGCGGCTACGTGGACGCCGTCATCGCGCCGAGCGAGACCCGCCGGCACATCGTCCGCGGGCTGCGCGCGCTGCGCGGCAAGCGCGAGACGCTCCCGCCGAAGAAGCACGGCAACATCCCGCTGTAGTGGCTCCGAGCAGGAGGACCGCGAGAGGATTGAGCATGGCCCCGATCCACGTGCTGCACGGGCAGCCGACCCCCGAGGAGCTGGCCACCGTCCTGGCGGTGGTCCAGGCCCGGGCCGCCGCCGCGCAGGCCGCCGCCGAGGCCGCCCGCCGCGCAGGCGCCGGCCCGGACTCCGCCTGGAACGACCGCGCGCGCCGGCTGCGCGCCGCCCCGCGCCCGGGCGTCAACACCTGGCGCACCTCCGGCTGGGCCGGATAGCCCCCGCCGGCCGGGCCGCCCGGCGCCGCGACAGCGCGGCCTCCGCGTTGAGGAGGGTGCGGCGAGGAGCCGCCGAAGTGGCCGGGCCCACGCGTGGTCGACCACTCCGCGAAG
>NZ_JBEPAM010000068.1:0-33710 GCF_040298605.1 Kitasatospora sp. NPDC001527
CGCCCGGTTACATTCCGAACCCGGAAGCTAAGCCTCATAGCGCCGATGGTACTGCAGGGGGGACCCTGTGGGAGAGTAGGACGCCGCCGAACAATTCTTCTGAGAAGCCCCTGCCGGGGAACCGGCAGGGGCTTTTCGCATTTCCGCGCCCTGAGGAGGCACCGGGCCAGGGGTGGACCTAACACCACCTTGAAGTCGGGTGGGACGGCCAGTGCGCTCGCCGGGTGTGCGGGGAAAACTTGGTCAGGACGATCGGAGCCGGTGTGCGGCATCGGCCTACCAGTGGGATCAGCAACAGGAGCGCTCGTGGCAACGGAGAGTCGAATCAGCGGCGGTGGCGCCGTGCGCGCCCGGACCGAGGCGGCACTCGCGGCGGGCGGTCTCGGGCTGGCCCGGTTGTCGCTGCTGGTGCTGGGCACGGTCCCGCTCGTGGCGGTGCCGGCCTTCGGCGCGGTGTTCGCGGGTGCCACCGTCGCGTGGATGCTGGACTCCTACTACCCGGCGGCGTTGTTCGCTCTCGTCGCCGCCGTGGTGGCGGGGCTGGCGCTGGCCGGGATGTTCGTGCGCCCGTGCGCGCGTCGGACGCGGGCACAGCTGGGCAACTGGTACGGGGTCCGTCTGCCCGTCTCCTACAGTCCGCGGCCGGCGCTGGAGGCGGACGCGCGCGGCCACTGGTGGACGGGGTACTCGTACCACCGGTCCCAGAACGTGGCCCGGTTCGCGCAACTGCTGCACTGGTCGTTGAGGGACCGGGCGACCCGGTCGGAGATGCTCTGGCTGGTGGTCAGGCCGCTGCTGGTGACCGCGCTCGGGGCGCTGGTGACGGGGCTGCTGGCCGCCGGGGTGGTGTACCTGGTCATGGCGGTGGAGAGTTACCGGTCCTACGGTCCGAACCCTGAGACGACGGCGCTGTTCGCCGGGTTGCTGGGGCTCGCGCTGATCGCCGCCGGCGTGCTGCTGGCGCCGTACGCGGTCCGCCTGTACGCGGAGGTGGCACGGCGGGTGCTCGACCAGGACGGCCGGGCCACGCACGCCCAGCTGACCCGGCGGGTGGCGGAGCTGACCGAGACCCGTGCCGACGCGGTCGGCAGCCAGGCGGCGGAGCTGCGGCGGATCGAGCGGGACCTGCACGACGGTGCGCAGGCGCGGCTGGTCGCGATCGGGATGACGCTGGGCACCATCGAGCACCTGATGGAGACGGATCCGGCGGCGGCGCGCGAGTTGCTGTCGGAGGCCCGGCAGTCCTCGGCCCGCGCGCTCCAGGAGCTGCGCGACCTGGTCCGCGGCATTCACCCGCCGGTGCTGGCGGAGCGCGGGCTGGGGGACGCGGTGCGGGCGCTGGCGCTGGACTGCGCGCTGCCGACCGAGGTGTGCGTGAGCCTGCCGGACCGCCCGCCGGCGCCGGTGGAGGCCACGGCGTACTTCAGCATCTGCGAGCTGCTGGCGAACGCGGCCAAGCACTCGGGGGCCGAGCAGGTCTGGGTGGACATCCTGTACCGGGCGGGCCGGCTGCGGGTCACGGTGACGGACGACGGTGTCGGCGTGGCGGATCCCACCCGGGGGACCGGGCTGCGCGGGATAGAACGCCGATTGGGTACCTTCGACGGTGTCCTCGCCATCGACAGTACGTCGGGCGGTCCGACCACCATCACCTTGGAGCTGCCGTGCGAGTTGTCCTCGCAGAGGACCTCTACCTCCTTCGAGAAGGTCTGATCCGGCTGCTGGAAGCGCACGGCTTCACGATCGCCGCCGCGGTCGAGACCGGGCCGGAGCTGTTGGACGCGCTGCTGACGCACCGTCCGGACGTCGCGGTGGTCGACGTGCGGCTGCCGCCGACCCTCACCGACGAGGGTCTGCAGGCGGCCCTCAAGGCGCGCCGGGAGATCCCCGGCCTGCCGGTGCTGGTGCTGTCGCAGCACGTCCAGCAGCTCTACGCGCGGGAGTTGCTGGCCGACGGCACGGGCGGGATCGGCTACCTGCTGAAGGACCGGGTGTTCGCCGCCGACCAGTTCATCGACGCGGTCCGCCGGGTGGCGGCCGGCGGAACCGCGATGGACCCGGACGTCATCGCCAAGCTGATGCAGACCACCTCCCGTCGTCCCGGCCCGTTGCAGCGCCTGTCGCCGCGCGAGCGTGAGGTGCTGGAGCTGATGGCGGAGGGCTGTTCGAACTCGGCGATCGCCGCCCGGCTGACGGTGAGCGACGGCGCGGTCGCCAAGCACATCGCCAACATCTTCACCAAGCTGGAGCTGGCCCCGGCTGAGGACGCCAATCGCCGGGTGATGGCCGTGCTCGCGTACCTCAACGGGACGGCGGGACGGGCGGCCTGACCGGCCACCTGTTCGGGGCGCTGTGACGGTCCGGGCTGCGAGAACGCTGAGACGGGTGTACGAGTAAACTCCGGTGGGCCGAGCCCGGAGGTGCTTCAGCCGTCCGGCGCCCCGACACGCGGGAACCGGCAGCCGGAGCAGCGTACGGCCGCAGCCGACATCCAGGGGTTGATAGACGTTATGGCACGCCCATCGCTCACCAAGGCCCACCGGGGTCTTCTCGGCCTGGTCGCCGCCGGGGCCTGTGTCATCTCGGGGATCGGCTTCGCCGGTTCGTACAACGCGGTCAAGGAACTGGCCGAGGAGAAGGGGTTCGGCGCCTTCTCCTACGCCTTCCCGATCGGCGTGGACGCCGGCATCGTGGTGCTGCTCGCGCTGGACCTGGTGCTGACCTGGCTGCGCATACCCTTCCCGCTGCTGCGGCAGACCGCCTGGCTGCTGACGGTCGCGACGATCGCCTTCAACGCCGCGGCCTCCTGGGGCGACCCGCTCGGCATGGGCATGCACGCGGTCATCCCGCTGCTGTTCGTCGTCGTGGTCGAGGCCTCGCGGCACGCGGTCGGCCGGATCGCGGCGATCACGGCCGACCGGCACATGGAGTCGGTCCGGGTGATGCGCTGGCTGCTGTCCCCGGTGCCGACCTTCCGGCTCTGGCGGCGGATGAAGCTGTGGGAACTGCGCTCGTACGACGAGGTCGTGCGGCTGGAGCAGAACCGGCTGGTCTACCGGGCGCAGCTGCGGTTCCGGTACGGGCGGGGCTGGCGCCGGTCGGCGCCGATCCAGGCGCTGCTGCCGCTGAAGCTGGCCAAGTACGGTGTGCCCCTCGATCCGGCGGTGTTCGACCGGATGGACGAGGAGTCGCAGGCGGTCCGCGAGGCGAAGGAGGCCCGGGAGGCCGAGGCCGCGGCCCGCGCGGAGGCGCTGGCCGCCCAGGAGGCCCGGGCCCTGGCGGAGAGCCGCGCGGCGGCGGCTCTGGTGCCGGCCGGGCCGAAGGAGCCGGGTCGGCAGGAGGAACAGCTCCAGGCCCAGCCCCAGCCCCACGCTCAGCCTCAACCCCAGCCCCAGCTCCAGCCCCAGCCCGAGGCGGTGCCGGCCGGTCCGGAGCCGCTGCCCGCGGAGGTCGCGGCGCCGATGCTCGCCAAGCTCGCCCAGGTTCGGCTGCGCGCGGCGCAGGAGCCCGAGGGCGGGGAGGTGGTCCCCCCGCAGCCGAGGGACGAACTGAACGTCTGGACCGAGCGCGCCGTGCGGGCGACCGGCCACTCCAACGAGGCCGCGCCGGGCGGCCGCGTGCCGGGTCAGGCCTCGCCGTGGTTCAAGCCGCCGCGCCCGACGGGTGCGGACGAACCGCAGGAGGCGCACCCGGCGGTCGTCGCGCACGGTGTCGAACTCGGGGAGGAGGCGCCGCCGTACGCCGAGTACCCGGAGGGGGATTTCCCGCAGGAGCCGGACTTCGACGCGCTGCCGGAGTTCCCGCAGGAGGCGGTGGTCGCCGAGCGCCCGCTGCGGGCGGGGTCGCACCGGCTGGACCCGGAGCTGGCCTACCAGGGACTGGTCAGCTACCTCGACAGCCATGAAGGGCAGCAGCCCAACGCGGAGCGGCTCGCCGACTGGCTGACCCGCGAGCTCGGCGCGCGCGGCAGCCGTCCGGACGGGTCGGTGCACCCGAAGGAGGTCGACCGGCTCATCCCCGAGCTGCGCGACCGCTACGCCGCCTCCGGGCGGGACTGACCCCCGTCCGGTCGCACACCCGGTCATTGACGCCGGGTCGGGGCCCGTCTACCTTCGCATCAACAAACCGTTGCAGCGCCGGCCGGGCGCGGGCCCGCGCGCATGTCTGCCTGAGGGGTGGCGGATGACGCAGGGCGGGACGGGCCGGACCGGGCCGACGGGCGCGGCAGGGTTCTCCACCGCCGCCCGGGCCGCCGTGGACGCGCTGCTGGCACCCGTCGACGCCGAGCTGGCCCGCCGCTACCCGGGCGACCCGGGCGGCCGCCAGCCGGTCCACACCGTCTACGTGCCGGCCGACGCCTTCGCCGCCGACACCGTGCGGACCTGGGGCCGGCAGGCCCTGGAGGCCTTCGACACCCACGCCGGGACCCCGGCCGAGCTGGCCCGCGCGCTCGGCGTGCCGGACGACGCGCTGCTGGCCGAGGTCCACCGCCGGGTGCGGGCCAAGCTGGAACGCGAGCCGGTCGAAGACCTGCGGATCGACTTCGAGGACGGCTACGGCCCGCGGCCCGACGCGGAGGAGGACGCGGCCGCCGTCCGGGCCGCCGAGCTGCTCGCCGCCGCGGTCGCCGACGGCAGCGCCCCGCCGTACCTCGGCATCCGGATCAAGTGTCTGGAGGCGGCGGTCCGGGACCGGGGCATCCGCACCCTGGAACTCTTCCTCTCCACCCTGCTGGCCCACGGCGGAGCGCCCGACGGGCTGGTGCTCACCCTGCCCAAGGTGACCTACGCCGAGCAGGTCACCGCGCTGGTCCGGCTGCTGGAGGACTTCGAGCGCACCGCCGGGCTGCCGGCCGGGCGGCTCGGCTTCGAGATCCAGATCGAGACCACCCAGGCGATCCTCGGCCCGGACGGCCGGGCCACTGTCGCCCGGATGATCGGGGCGGCCGGCGGACGGGCCACCGGCCTGCACTACGGCACCTTCGACTACAGCGCCGCGTGCGGGGTCGCCGCCGCCCACCAGCGCATGGACCACCCGGCCGCCGACCACGCCAAGGCGGTGATGCAGGTGGCCGCCGCCGGGACCGGGGTCCGACTCTCCGACGGCTCCACCAACGTGGTCCCGGCCGGGACCACCGCCCAGGTGCACGCCGCCTGGAGGCTCCACCACGACCTGGTCCGCCGCTCGCTCGCCCGGGCCTACTACCAGGGATGGGACGTGCACCCGGCGCACCTGCCGACCCGGTACGCCGCGGTGTACTCCTTCTACCGGGAGGGTCTCGCCGCGGCCGCCGCCCGGCTGTCCGCGTACGTGGCCGAGGCGGGCGGGGACGCCACGGGGGACGTCATGGACGAGCCGGCGACCGCCCGGGCGCTCGGCGGGTACCTGGTGCGCGGGCTGGACTGCGGGGCTGTCGACCTCGCCGAGGTCACCGGGGCCACCGGTCTGGACCGCGCCCGGCTGCAGGCGCTCGCCGGCCGCCGCTGAACGGCCGCCCTTGAACGGCCGCCGCCGGTGGGCAACCGGTCGGGCACCGGCCGGGGGTTAGGCTGGCGGAGCGGTCCCCGGTCGAGCTGTCGCCCGGTGCGGGCCGCACCGCCCGCCCCTCGTCGCCCTCCGGGAGAACCGCCGCGCCATGTCCGCCACACCGGAGCCGACCCCCAGGCCCTACCTGACCATCCGGAGCGCGGGCACGCACGAGCTGGAGATCAAGAAGTCCCGGTTCATCTGCCACCTCGCCCGGGTCGCCGACGAGGAGGAGGCCCAGGCGTTCATCGCGGGCATCCGCAAGCGGTACTGGGACGCCCGGCACAACTGCACGGCCTTCGTGGTCGGCGACGAGCAGCGCCGCGAGCGCTCCAGCGACGACGGTGAGCCCGGCGGGACCGCCGGGGTGCCGATGCTGGAGGTGCTGCGGCGGCGCGGCGTCACCGACACGGTGGCGGTGGTGACCCGGTACTTCGGCGGCATCAAGCTCGGCGCGGGCGGTCTGGTGCGCGCCTACGGGAGCTCGGTGTCGGAGGCGCTGGACGAGGTCGGGCTGCTGGAGCGGCGGCCGGTCGCGCTGCTCGCGGTGACGGCGGACCACACCCGGGCCGGGCGGGTGGAGAACGACCTGCGGGCAGCCGGGTTCACCGTGAGCGACCTGGCCTACGAGGCGGCCGGGGTGCGGATCGAGGTCGGGGTGCCGGAGCCGGAGGTCGCGGCGTTCCACACCTGGCTGGCCGAGGCGACCGGCGGGACGGCGGTCGCGGTGGCGGCGGGCCGCACGTACGTCGAGGTGCCGGTCTGAGCGGTGCCCGGGCCCGGCCGGAGCCGTGCCGGCGCCGGACGCCGCACCGGCCGACGCGACCCTGACGCGCCCGCAGGAGCGGTCGGGGGACCGCTCGCCGGCCCCAGCAGATCCTCGTCGTCCGCGCTGGGCGGCTTGAGCAGATTCACCCGAATGTAGTGACGTGGCCCGGAGTTGGAACTTCCGCTCCGGGCCATGGCGTTTCCTGGGCACAGGTCCGGCGAACCGGACCAATGACCCATCGATGGAGGACACGGGACCCCACCACCGAACCCGGAGGTATGCGCATGACCTCGGACCGCTCGTCGTCGTCGGTGCCCGCCCCTGCCGGTCCGCCCGGACCCGGAGGCCCGACGCCCTACCGGATGACCGTCACCACCGCCCTCCCGCACGCCGACGCCCTCGCCCTGGCCGACCAGTGCCTCGCCGCCTGGCTGAAACGGGAATGGCGCGAGGAACCCCCACCCCTCGAACCCGCCCCGCCCACCGGCGAGGCCGTACCCCGGGCCGAACGGCTGCGGCTCGGCGAGCGCGTCCTGCTGGACCGCGACGGCGGCCCGCTCGACGGCCCGCCGCCCGGCGGCCGCTACGACCGCCGCCAGGTGCGCACCCCCGCTCCGCACGGCACCGACCGGCTCACCCTGACCGTGGCGACCGGGCCCGTGGGCCCCACCTGGCTCCGGCTGGAGGCCGCCACCCGCACCACCGGCAGCGGTGTGCGCACGCCCGGGCGGGTACCGCTGCCCGAGGTGGTCCGCGCGCTGCTGCCCCTGCTGGACGCCGCCGACGGCCCGGCCGCCGTGCCGGCCGCACCCCGGGTGCTCACCGCCGCCGGGGTCGACCGGCTCGTCGACGAACTCTGCGACCCGGACCGCCGGATGCCCACCGTGGTGGCCAGCGTCCCGGCCGGCCTCGGCACCGGGCAGTGGCTCGCCGACGTGGTCGGCCCGCTCTGCGACCAGCTGCCCGGCCTCGCCGGCCTGTACGTCCTCGACGCCGACGCCCGGACCAGGTTCAACGTCGCGCTGGAGTACCACGCCGTCTACGGAGGCGCGGTCCGCACCTACCTGCCCGAGGTCGACCCGGCCTCCCGCCGGGACGGCCGGCGCCACCCGGTGCTGGCACGGAACCGGATCGAGGAGGACCTGCGGCGCGCGGCCGCCCTGCTGTCCCGCGAGCCGCGCCGGCTCGCCGCCGAACGGCCGCTGCCGGCGGTGCTGGCGGGCGTCCCGGCGCTGCGGGTGCCCAGGCCCGGCCCGGTCCCCGAGCCCGCGCCCGCGGCCCCGGCACCCTCCCACGGGCGGGAGGAGCACGAGCGGGGTGCCCGCCCGTCCCGGCACGAGGGCCGCCGGGAACACCACCGGGAACGGCCGAAGCCCAAGGCGCCGTCCGCCGGAGCCGCCACCGGACGGGCGGCCGGTCCCGGCCAGGGGCGTGTCTCCGTCGGCCGGCTCTGCGTCGCGCCGGCCGGTGCGGGCACCCCCGCCGCACCCGCCGTTCCCGCCCACCGGCCGGGGAGGTGGCGGGCCGGACCGCCCGGCGGGCGCGCCGGCGTCCCGCTGACCTTCACCGAACTCATGGCCCGGCTCGGCGAGTTCCCGCTGCTCACCTTCACCGGCGACCAGAAGGCCGCGCTCGCCCTCGACGACCTGCGCTGCGCCGGCGGCGGCTGGGCCCGGCTCACCTGGGACGGCCTCACCGCGCTCCAGGAGTACGCCGAGGCGGCCGTGCGCGGCCAGGCCGGCGGGGACTTCAAGCAGTGGTGCGAGCGGACCCCGGCCGGCTGCCACCGCTTCCCGCCCCGCAAGGCGGTGCGCGGCGAGTCCCGGACGGTGCACAGCCACGCCAAGTGGAAACGCGAACGGATGCTCCCGGTGCCGGAATGCGTGGACGCGTCCCGGCGCGCGTTCATGGGCGCGCACCTGCGGATCGGCGGCGGCCGCACCGCGCCCCGGCTGCACTACCTCGACGACTGTTCGGGCAGTGGCCGGATCTATGTCGGCTACATCGGGCTGCACCTGACCAACACCCGGACCAACTGAGAGGCTTGGCTGACCGGTGCGCCCGTTCGGTGGACAATGTCCGGAAGGGGGCGGGCCTCGGGGCGGCCGACGGGTCGCCGACCGCCCCGGGCAGGCGCCGGACGAGCATGGGGGAACGACCACCGATGCAGTACTCAGCAGACGGCCAGTCCGACGGTGCTGTCACGGCCCTCCAGCCGGGCTTCCTGGCCTCGGTCTTCCGTGACCTCGGGGTCGAGCCGGAGGACGACGGACCGGCCGCACCGTCCGGACCGTCCGGCCCGCGTCCCGGCACCGCGGACGGCGGCCCGGACGGTCCGTCACCCGACGGTCCGCCGGGCCCGGACGGCGACGAGGCCGTCGCCGCCCACGCCCGGGCCGCCACGCTCACCCACCACCGCACGCTCACCGTCCAGGCCGAGCAGGAGCGGCTGGCCGACCTGCTCCGACGGGCCGCGCTGCCCGTCTCGGCCATGGACTTCGAGAGCCAGCTGCGCCGCTACGAGCCGCGTCCCTACCCGGCCGACGGGCCGGCCGCGGCGGCGGGCGGCGAGGACCCGGAGCCGCGCTGGGAGGACTACGCGCCCGCCGAGCCGCCCGCCGCCGACCCCGACGAGGCCCCGTCCCGCCGGCTGCTGGACTCGGGCTACCAGCGCGAGCTCGCCACGGCCCGGCTCGCGCACCAGCGCGCCCTGCGCGAATGGCGCACCCGGCAGGCCGAGGCCGCGGACCCGGTCGCCGACGAGTCCCGGCGCGCCCACGACGAGGCCGAGCAGGCCAAGGCCCGCGCGGTGCGCGAGTACAACGAGTCCCTGGAGGAGTGCCGCCGGGCCTACCGGCAGGCCGAGCCGGCCGCCGTCGAGTCGCTGCTGGAGCGCGCGCTCGCCGCCGCCGAGACCCGTACCCAGGACCTCCCGGCGCCCTGCCGGGCCGTCTACCGGCCGCTGACCCGCACCGCCGTGCTCGACCTCGACCTGCCGCCCCTCGACGTGGTGCCCTCGCTGACCGGCTACCGGCTCGGCCCGGACGGCGACATCCTCCCGGTGCCGCGCCCGCCGGCCGACCGGGCCGCCGACTACCTGCGGCTGGTCGCCCGGCTCGCGCTGCGCGCCCTGCAGGCCGCCGACGCCGTCGACACCGACGAGATCCTCGCCGGGGTGGTGCTCAACGGCTGGCTGCGCGAGCCCGGCGGGACCGATCCGCTCTGCCTGGTGAGCGTGGACGCGGACCGCGACGCACTGGCCCGCACCAGGCTGCTGCCGCCCGCCGACCCCGACGAGGAGCCCGACGGCGAGGGCGTCTACGCGGACGCCGAGCAGGACGAGGCCCTGGTCCGGCTGCGCCGGCTCGGCGCCGCCGTCAGCCCCGACCCGTACGGGCGGGCGGGCGTCGAACCGGCCGCGCAGGCGGCGCCCGCCGTCCCGGCCGCGCCGGACCTGTCGGCGAACGAGTTCGCCCAGCTGGTCCGCGAACTGCTCACCCGGGGCGGGCTCGGCCAGTGGAGCGTGCGGCTGCGCGGCCCGGCCGGCCTGGTGGCCACCGGTGAGGGGCCGAACGGCAGCGCGCTGCCCGGCCGCTGGGTGGTCTGGGCCTCGCGGGGCGCCGATCCGGTGGGGGAGGAGGAGATCCGCACACTGGCGGAGGCGGTCCGCGAGGAGTCCGCCGAGCGCGGCCTGCGGCTCACCACCGGCCACTTCACCGACGGGGCGCTCGACCTCACCGGCGAGGACGGGCACCGGCACATCCACCTGGTCGACGGGGACGGGGTGCGCGAGCTGGCGCGCACCCACCTCGGGCTGCCGCTCGCCGCCGGGCGCTGAACCGGGCGCCCGGCGCCGTACGACGACGCGCCGGCGTCCGGCCGGCTCACCCCGACGGACCGTCCGGCGGGCGTCGGGGGACGGGCTGCACGACGCTGGGGGACACGGCCGTCCCGCACCGGTCGACGACCGGCCCGGGGACGGCGGAACAGGGGGGAGACGAGTGAACAGACGGTCCGTCACGGCGGGGCAGCGGTGACCGCGGTCCTGGTCGCCGCCGGGGCCTTCCTGATGACGCTGATCGGCGGCTGGGTCGCCCAGCGCACCGGGGACCGCCGCCACCTGGTGCTCGGTTTCGCCGCCGGGCTGATGCTCGGGGTGGTCGCCTTCGACCTCCTCCCGGAGGCGCTGCACCAGGCGCCCGAGGAGGTCCACGGGGTGCCCCAGGCACTGCTGATGTTCGCGGCCGGGTTCCTGGCCATCCACATCGTCGAGCGGGCGGTGGCCATCCACCGCGGCCACGAGGCGGAGTACGCCGCGCACACCCACGGCCAGCGGCCCGCGCAGGGCGATGCCCACGCCCACGGGCACGCGCACGGCCGGAGCCGGTCCGGCGTCGACGGGCACCAGGGCGTCGGCCTGACCGCCGCCTTCGCCCTGGTCGGCCACAGCGTGATGGACGGCTTCGCGATCGGCGCGGCCTTCCAGGCCGGGACGACGGTCGGGACGGTGGTGGCGATCGCCGTGGTCGCGCACGACTTCGCCGACGGCTTCAACACCTACACGATCACCAGGCTCTACGGGAACAACAAACGGCGGGCGCTGACCCTGCTCGCGGCGGACGCGCTCGCGCCGGTCACCGGCGCCGCGATCACCCTGCTGTTCACCATCTCCGAGCACGTGCTCGGCCTCTACCTGGGGTTCTTCGCCGGGTTCCTGCTCTACCTGGCGACCTCCGACATCCTGCCCGAGGCGCACAGCCCGCACCCCTCGCGCACCACCCTGCTCTGCACCCTCGCCGGGGTGGGCTTCATGTGGCTGGTGATCGGCTTCGCCGGCTGACACCGCGTCGGGCCGGACCGGTCCGGCCCGACGCTCCGGGCAGGTCAGCCGCTCCGGGCGTCCCACCGGGCCCGCATCGCGGCCAGCGCTTCGGTGATCGCCGGGCGGCGCGAGGCCTGCGAGCGCCAGAGCGCGAACACCCGCCGGGCCGGCTCCGGCACGACCGGCCTGGCGACCACCCCCGGCGGCAGCGTTCCCCGCCCCAGCCGCGGCACCAGCCCCACGCCCAGTCCCGCCGCGATCAGCGCGATCTGCGTCTCGAACTCGCCGACCTGGTAGCGCACGTCCGGTTCCTCGCCGGCCTCGCGCAGCGTCCGCACCAGCCAGTCGTGACAGATGTTGCCCGGCGGCACGCTGGTCCACCGCTGTCCGCGCAGCCGTTCCTCGGGCACCACCGGGAGCCCGGCCAGCGGATGGCCGGCCGGCAGCAGCAGGTCCACCGGGTCCTCGCCGAGGTCCGTCCGGGACAGGCCGTCCTGGACCGGCAGCGGCACCGTCGGCCAGTCCTGGACGAGCGCCAGGTCGACCTCCCCGCGCGCCACCAGGTCGGCCGCCGGGTACGGGTCGCTCTCCAGCAGCCGCACGTCCAGGTCGGGGCAGCGCTCGCGCAGGTCGGCCAGCACGCCCGGCATCAGCCCGCGCGCGCCGGTCGCGAAGGCGGCCACCAGCAGCCGTCCGACCGCCTGGCCGCGCTGCTCCTCCAGCCGCACCTCGGCCCGCTCCACCAGGCCCAGCACCGCCTGCGCGGTGTCCGCCAGTTCGCGCGCCGCGTCGGTCAGCACCACCCCGCGGCCCTGGCGCTCCAGCAGCACCGTCCTGGTCTCCCGCTCCAGCTTGGCGATCTGCTGGGAGACGGCGGACGGCGTGAAGCCGAGGGCCGCGGCAGCCCCGCCGACCGAGCCGTGCACCGCCACCGCGTGCAGCGCCCGCAGGCGCCCCAGATCCATCATGAAGCCATGCTAAAGCATGGCCTTCAATATTCATCGCTGGTGCTACACGGTCCCCCGCGGCCATCCTCGTGCCATGAGCGCATCCCCCCAGACCGCCCCGGGCGGCGGCAACGGCGGCATGAGGCCGCGTCACATCGCCCTGGCGGTCCTGGTCGCCGCCGTCTGGGGTCTCAACTTCGTCCTCATCCACGTCGGCCTGGAGAACTTCCCCCCGCTGCTCTTCTGCGCCCTGCGCTTCGCGGTGGTCGCCGTCCCGGCGGTCTTCCTCGTCGGCCCGCCGAAGGTCGCCTGGCGGTGGGTGCTCGCGGTCGGTCTGGTGCTCGGGGTGGTCAAGTTCGGCCTGCTCTTCCTCGGCATGCACGCCGGGATGCCGGCCGGTCTCTCCTCCCTGGTGCTCCAGGGGCAGGCGGTCTTCACCGCCCTGTTCGCCGGCGTCCTGCTGGGCGAGCGGCCCGGCGGGCAGCGGCTGTTCGGCCTGGCCGTCGCCTTCGCCGGAATCGGCCTGAGCGCCGTCGACCGCGGCCTCGGCGGGCCGCTCGGCGCCTTCGCCCTGGTCGTGCTCGCGGCGGCCGCCTGGGGCCTGTCCAACGTGCTGACCCGCAAGGCCGCCCCGCCGGACGCGCTGCGCTGGATGGTCTGGGTCAGCGCCGTGCCGCCGCTGCCGCTGCTCGGCCTCTCGCTGCTGGTCGAGGGCCCGGAGGCGGACCTGCGGGCGCTGCGCGGGATCGGCCTCGCCGGACTCGGCGCGATCGGCTACGTCGGGCTGGTCTCCACCCTGTTCGGCTTCGTCGCCTGGAGCTACCTGCTGCGCAGCTACGACGCCACCGCCGTCGCGCCCTACTCGCTGCTGGTGCCGGTGTTCGGGATGTCCTCGGCCTGGCTGCTGCTCGGCGAGTCGGTCGGCCCGGCGGCCGTCGTCGCGGCGGTGCTGGTGGTCGCCGGGATCGGGATCACCGCGCTGCGCCCGGGGGCACCGTCCGGCGCGGCCCGGCGCTGGGCGCGGCGAGCGCCGCGTACGCGGACTCGGCGGTCCGCAGCGCCCGCAGCAGCGCGTCCTGCTCGGCGGGGCTGACCGGGCCGAAGTACTCCTGGGCGACCTCGTGCCGGACCTGACCGATCCGCTCCACCGCCGACCGTCCGGCCGCGGTGAGCAGGATCCGCACGGCCCGGCGGTCGGCCGGGTCCGGGTTCCGCTCGACCAGACCGGCCTCCTCCAGGGCGTCGACCACCGTGGTGGCCGAGCGCGGGGCGATGTGCAGCCGGTCGGCCAGGTCGCTCAGCCGCATCGCGCGGTCGGGGAGCTCGCAGCCGGGAGCGTGTGCCAGGGCCCGCAGAGCGCGGCCCTGACCGGGGGTGATGCCGTAGGGCTCCAGCCGCTCGCTGGTGCGGCGGCGGATCCGCTTGATCGCCCGGGTCATCGCGTCGGCCAGCTCGGCGGCGGTGTCCGGGGCGCCCGCCGGGTCCGGAACGGGGGAGGAGCTCGCCGCGTCGTCGGTCGGCGTGGTGGTCATGGCGGCTCTCCTCGGCAGGTGTCCGACCCAGGGTATCGGCCGGTCCCGAGGCGCTCGGAAACATGTTGAGCAAGGCTCAGTATCTGGGTTAGCGTAGACCACAAGTGAGGGCACCCTAAGTTCCCTCCCCCGACTCTGGAGGGCCCGTGCCCCGCTCCGAAGCCCGCGTCGCCACCGCCCGTTCCGCCCGCTACGCCAAGCAGCTCGCGGCCCACATGGGCCGCAAGATCCAGGCCGACTGGTCCGAGGAGACCGGCCGCGGCACCCTCGTCTTCGGTGCCGGCACCGCCACGCTGGAGGCCGCCCCCGACGCGCTGCTGCTCGCGGTCGAGGGCGCGACCGAGAACCTGCCCGGCCTGGAGGACGTCGTCGGCCGTCACCTGGTCCGCTTCGGTGCCCGCGACGAACTGGTCGTCGAGTGGCACCGCGACAACGGCGAGCCCGGCCTCGTCCACCGCAACGACGAGGACCCGGCCGAGGGCTGACGGCTGAAGGCCGGGCAGCTGGAGGCTAACGCCCGGGCGGCGGCGTCCGGGGCGTGCCCGGGCGGCCGGTGAGCGGCCACCGGGCGAGGGTCCACAGCACCAGGCCGCCCAGGCACCAGCTGGCCACCACGTCCAGCAGCCAGTGGTAGTCGCTCCACACCAGCCCGAGCCCGACACCCGCCACCAGCAGGGCCGTTCCCGCGGCGAGCACCCGCCGCGCCCGCCGGCCGGCCGCCCGGGCCAGCAGCAGCGCCGCGACCCCGTAGCCGAGCGCGGCGGTCGCGGTGTGGCCGGACGGGTACCAGCCCCACTGGTCCGCCGCCAGCGGCAGCCCGAACGGCCCGGGCCGCGCGAACCACGCCTTCGCCGGCACGACCAGCAGCGGGATCAGCCCGGCCGTCAGCACCGCCACCGGGACCGGCAGCCACCAGCGCGCGAAGCCCGCCCGGAACTCCCGCCAGGCCGCCACTCCCGCGCCGGACAGCAGCACCGGGACCGCCACCGAGCCGCCGCCCAGGTCGGAGAGCGCCTTGCCGAGGTGGTTGAGCAGGGTGCTGCGCAGCGCGTGCCGGGTCTCCAGGACGGCGTGCCGGGTCCAGCGGTCCAGCCCCAGCAGCGGCCCGTCCACCGCGACCTGCCAGGACACCAGGAGCAGCACCACCCCGAGGACCGCCGGCCCCACCGGGTGCGCCAGGACGCGAGGCAGCCGCCCCGGAGCAGGGGGGAGAGCTCCGGGGCGGCCCTGATGATCGCCGCTCCGTGCGCCCCGGGGGGTGTGGGTCGGACGGCCGGTCGATCGGCTTTCGGTATGCACCGCCCCGGGCGGGACGGCCTGGTTGTCCTCGCGGCCCTCGCGCGGAGCCGCCCCGGAGAGCGGTGCCGCGGACGGATCCGCCCATGGCTGGGGCTCGCTGTCCATCTGTGATGACACTACGTCAAGGTCCGTGCGCAGCCGAGGAGCTTCAGCGATTCCGCACACCATCTTCACCGTCCGCGCCGGTCGCGTCACGCCGGGTTCGAACCGAACGGCCCGCGGGGACGAGGTCCCCACGGGCCGTTCAGCGCTGTCCGGACATCCCTCCGGCGGGTCTTCGGTGCGGTGCGGGCCGTCGCCGCGGCCGCGGGCTGGCTCAGACGGCGGCGAACGCGCCCTCGAGGATGTCCAGGCCCTCGTTCAGCAGGTGCTCCGGCATCACCAGCGGCGGCAGGAAGCGCAGCACGTTGCCGTAGGTGCCGGCGGTCAGCACGACCAGGCCCTCGGCGTGGCAGGCCTTGGCGATGGCTGCGGTGGCCTCCGCGTTCGGCTCCTTGCCGCCCGGCTTCACCAGCTCGACGGCGATCATCGCGCCGCGGCCGCGGACCTCACCGATGCGGACACGGTCGGAGTCGGCGAACTTCTCCTGCAGGGCGCGCAGGCGGCCCAGCATGATCTCGCCGATCCGCTGCGCCTTGCCGACGAGGTCCTGCTCCTTCATGGTCTCGATGGCGCCCAGCGCGGCCGCGCAGGCCACCGGGTTGCCGCCGTAGGTGCCGCCCAGGCCGCCGGTCTGCGCGGCGTCCATGATCTCGGCGCGGCCGGTCAGCGCGGACAGCGGCAGACCGCCGGCGATGCCCTTGGCGGTGGTGATCAGGTCCGGGACGATGCCCTCGTCCTCACAGGCGAACCACTGGCCGGTGCGGCAGAAGCCGGTCTGGATCTCGTCCGCGACGAACACGATCCCGTTCGCCTTCGCGAACTCCACGATCGCCGGCAGGAAGCCCTTGGCCGGCTCGATGAACCCGCCCTCGCCCTGGATCGGCTCGATGATGATCGCGGCGACGTTCTCGGCGCCGATCTGCTTGTTGATGGTGTCGATCGCCTGGGCGGCGGCCTCGGCGGCGCAGTTCTCCGCACCGGTCAGCCAGCGGTAGGGGTAGGCCACCGGCACCCGGTAGACCTCGGGGGCGAACGGACCGAAGCCCTGCTTGTACGGCATGTTCTTCGCCGTCAGCGCCAGGGTCAGGTTGGTGCGGCCGTGGTAGCCGTGGTCGAACACCACGACGGCCTGGCGCTTGGTGTAGGCGCGGGCGATCTTCACCGCGTTCTCGACGGCCTCGGAGCCGGAGTTGAACAGCGCGGTGCGCTTCTCGTGGTCGCCCGGGGTCAGCTCGTTCAGCTGCTCGGCCACGGCCACGTAACCCTCGTACGGGGTCACCATGAAGCAGGTGTGGGTGAAGGCGGCCAACTGCTCGGTCGTCTTCGCCACGACGGCCTCGGCGCTGTTGCCGACGTTGGTCACGGCGATGCCGGAGCCGAAGTCGATCAGCGAGTTGCCGTCCACGTCCTCCAGCACGCCGCCGCCGGCGCGGGACACGTACACCGGAAGGGTGGTGCCGACGCCGGCCGCCACCGCACCCAGCTTGCGGGCGTGCAGCTCCTGCGACTTCGGACCGGGGATCGCGGTGACCAGGCGGCGCTCCTGCGGGAGCGGCGTTGCGGCGCTCATGGGTTTCTCCAGACTCTTCGGCTCGGTAGTTCGCAGGCTACGGCGGTGCTCTCCGGGCGGGCATGCGCCACTCGGTAGCAGTGGGCCGTCCGACTTGTCCGGGGCGGCCAGCGCGCGCGACGCCACGACCGGCGGGCCGCGCTCCACTACATTGAGCGCGGGCGTGTCGCCGGGGCGGCGGCATGGGTATGGGCGGCACCGACGGCGGTCGGGCCGGCGGGCGAGGGAGCGGGGCCGTACATGGGACTGGACGGGGCACGGAGCCACAGCGAGCGGACCACCGCCATCCCCCGGAACGCGTCCACCCCGATGCCGCACCCGCGACCCCCGGCCCGCGCGCCGTTCGACCTCGCCGCCTGGGTCGCGGCCCCGCGGCCGGAGGCCGCCCCGGGCGTCTTCCGCGAGGGCTACCGGCAGCTCGACCCCGACCGCGCCGAGGCCGCCAAGGTCCCCACCTGGCCCCTCCTCCTGCGCGCGGGCCTGAATGCGGTGGTGGCGTGGTTCGCCTACCTCTACGGCACCCAGTTGCTGATGTACCTGCTGGTCTGGTTCGGCCGACAGACGGGGATCGGCCCTCTTGCCGAGCCTTCGGAGGCCGGGGCCATGTTCACGCTGCTGGTCGTCAACGTCATCTCGATCGCCGTGGTCATCAAGGTCTTCGGGCGGATGGGCCGGTGGGTGGAGGTGTGGCGGCGGTACGCGATGCCGTTGCTGTCGCGGACGGTGACGGAGGAGGAGCCCGCGTCCGTGGAGGAGCAGGCGGAGACGGTGCGGCTGCGGGATCCGTGGGCGGTGCTGCGGCAGGGCGGGGCGGCGGCCGCGGCCGGGCGGCTGGACGGCGAGGCGGTCGGGGACGTCGACTACGTGCGGATCCAGCGGGCGTGGGAGTCCGCCCAGGCCGACCGGGCCTTCGTGCCGGCCTTCGACGAGCAGGTGGCGCTGCGCGGCGCCGCCGCGTTCGCGCACCCGTCGGAGGCGCGCGAGTTGCCGGGGCGGGCGGAGCGGCACGACCTGCTGCTGGCCCAGGTGCGGCTCGGTACCGCGCAGGACGTGCCGAAGAACCCGCTGACCCACCGGGCGGCGGGCTTCGCGCTGGACCCGGCGGTGCTGGGCACCTCGCTGCTGGCGGTGGGCCCGGCCGGAACGGGGAAGACGGCCCGGCTGGCCCGCCCGGTGGCGGAGGCGCTGTGCCTGCAGGCGCTGGCCGGGACGGCGTGCGCGGTGGTGATCGGGTCGGCGGAGGCGGACCTCGGGCCGGACGACTGGTACGACGTGGTGATCGCCCCGGGCCACGCCGCGTCCCGCTACGGGCTGGACCTGTACGGCGGGGCGCAGGACCCGGACGAGGCGGCGGCCCGGCTGGCGGAGGCGCTGCTGCCCGACGAGCTGACGGCGCGCGCCGAGACGGCGCGGACGGCGTTGCAGCAGATGGTGGGACCGTTCCACGCCGCGTTCGGCCGCTACCCGGGGGTGCGCGAGCTGCGGGCGCTGCTCGCCGGGGAGGCGGAGGCGCTGGAGTCGCTGGTGAAGGGGCTGCGGGCGGCGGGCCGGCTGGGCTCGTACGAGCGGGACCTGGAGCACCGGGAGCGCCAGCGCGGCCGGGCGGACGATCCGGGGGCGCTGCTGGCGGACCGGCTGGCGCTGCTGGACCGGCCGGCCTTCGAGGGGGTGTTCGCGACCGACGGGACGGGCCGTCCGCCGTTCGCGATGCGGGTGCTGGACCATCCGCTGCGGGTGCGGGTGAAGCTGCCGGAGCACAGCCACCCGGAGGCCGCGCGGATGCTGTCGCGGCTGCTGGTGGGCCAGTTCGTGCAGGCCGCGGGCGCGCGCGGGGACCGGTCGCTGTTCGCCGGGCTGGTGGTGGACGACGCCTCGGCGGCCCTGGACGCCGGGATCGTGCGCGGGCTGCAGCGCCTGCGCGGGGCGAACGCCGGGGTGGTGCTGCTGCTGCGGACGCTGGTCGACCTGCCGGAGGCGCTGCGGGCGCCGCTGTTCGGGGCGGTGGGCTGCCGGGCGGCGTTCCCGGGCATCGCGCCGTGGGACGGCCGGCTGTTCTCGGAGGCCTGGGGCACGCACCTGGTGCGGGAGACGGCGGTGACCCTGGCGCCGGACACCTCGGGCGGGATCGTGCGGCGGGCCGGGCGGCTGGGCCGCAAGGCGCTGTCGGGGACGACCGCCCAGACGGAGTCGGTGACCACCCGGGAGGTGGAACGGCTGCGCTGGTCCCCGTCGGACCTGGCGCACGCGCTGCCCGCCGGGCACGCGGTGCTGTCGCTGACGGCGGTGTCGGGGGAGCAGGTGCCGCCGCTGCTGGTGGACCTCCGGGGCTGAGAGCCGCGGGGGAGGGGAGGAGAGGGGCGCGGACAAAGCTCGCCTTCGAGGTGGATTCGGCAGTGCCGGTTGTCCGGGGCGTCCATAATGAGAAGTGGGATCCCCCCAGGACCCCCAGTCCTCTCTCGCCCGGCCGCAACGGCGCGGTCGGGTCGTTCCCTCGAAGGTGCCATGCCCCCCACACTTGCCTCCGTCGTCCGCAACACCTCGCTCCATCTGACGGTCCTCGCCGGTGCGGACCACCTGGAGCGGCCGGTCCGCTGGGTGCACACCAGCGAGCTGGACGACCCGACGCCGTTCCTGGAGGGTGGCGAGCTGCTGCTCACCACCGGGATCAAGCTCGGCCGCACGGCCGCCCAGTTGCAGGCCTACGTGCACCGGCTGGCCGACGCGGGGGTGGTCGGGCTCGGACTGGGGGTGGGCCTGTCGCACACCGAGGTCCCGCAGCCGCTGGTGGACGCGGCGGCGCAGCGCGGCCTCCCGCTGCTGCGGGTGCCGGAGCCGACGCCGTTCATCGCGATCAGCAAGGTCGTGTCGGCGGCGCTGGCCGCCGAGCAGTACGAGGCGGTGACGACCAGCTTCGAGGCGCAGGAGGAGCTGACCCGGGCCGCGCTGGGCAAGGACGGCACGACCGCGGTGGTGCGGCGGCTGGCGGCCCGGCTGGGCGGCTGGGCGGCGCTGTACGACGGCTCGGGCGCGCTGTCGGTGGTGGCGCCGGACTGGGCGGCGCGCCGGGCCGGGCGGCTGGCGGCGGAGGTGGACCGGCTGCGCCGGCGGCCGGCGCCGTCGAGTGCCGCGCTGCAGGGCCGCGCGCCGGGGATAGACACGGCGGACGAGGACTACGTGGTGGTCCAGTCGCTGGGGGCGGACCGGCGGGCCCGGGGTTTCCTGGCGGTGGGCACCGAGGACCGGATCACGCCGACCGAGCGGTACGTGCTGAACGCGGCGGTGGCGCTGCTGACGCTGACCCTGGAGCGGTCGCGGGAGCTGCGGCAGGCCGAGGAGAGGATGGGCGCCGCCCTGCTGCGGATGGTGCTGGCCGGCGAGGTGGCGACGGCGCGCCAGGTGGCGGCCGGTCTGTTCGGCGGGCTGCCGGAGGGGACCGTGCGGGTGCTGGTGGCCGGGGCGGCCCAGGGGGCGGAAGCCGGGGAGGCGCTGGGCGAGCTGGGCGACCGCGCCGAGCAGGCCGGGTCGCGGGTCGGCGAGAAGCTGCTGGTGGCGCGGGAGGACGGCGCGCACGGGGCGCGGCTGATGGTGCTGGCGCTGGACAACGGCGCGGTGCACCGGGCGTGCCTGGGGGCGGTGGAGGAGCACGAGGGTCTGTCGCTGGGCGTGTCGGCGCCGGCCGCGCTGGAGGACGCCGGGACGGCGCACGCGCAGGCCGAGCGGGCGCTGGCGGTGGCGCTGCGCGGCGGGCGGCGTTCGGTGGACCACGAGGAGGTCGGCGCGGGCTCGCTGCTGCCGCTGCTCGGTGAGGACGCCGTGACGGCCTTCGCGGAGGGCCTGCTGCGGCCGCTGCGGGAGCACGATCGGACGGCGCGCGGCGATCTGGTGGCCTCGCTGCGGGCGTGGCTGTCGCGGCACGGGCAGTGGGACGCGGCGGCGGCCGACCTCGGGGTGCACCGGCACACCCTGCGCTACCGGATGCGGCGGGTGGAGGAGCTGCTGGGGCGGTCGCTGGACGACACGGACGTCCGGATGGAGCTCTGGCTGGCGCTGCGTTCCGGCGAGGAGTGAGCGGGGGCGCCCGTTCGGGGCTGGACGCGGTGGAGTGGCGGTGGGGGCGAACGCTACTCGGTGTCCAATCCGGTCGGCGCGTCGGCCGCCCTACCCTCGGTTCTGGCTCCACGTCCGTGGGGCGTGAGGACGACGAGGAGAGGGCCGGTACCACGGTGACCACCACGTACGATTTCTGGCTGGCCGGCCGCCGGGCGAGCGGCGACGCCGACTTCGAGGTGCACAACAGCTGGGACGGCCGCCTGGTCGGCAAGGTGAGCATCCCCACCGAGGCGCAGGTCGAGGAGGCCCTGGAGGCCGCCGTCGCCGCGCTGCCGGTGTTCGCCGCGACCCCCGCGCACGTGCGCTCCGCCGCCCTGGACCACGTGGCCCGGCGGCTGACCGAGCGCACCGAGGAGATCGCCCAGCTGATCACCGCCGAGAACGGCAAGCCGATCAAGTGGGCCCGCGGTGAGATCGGCCGCGCCGTCTCGGTGTTCCGCTGGGCCGCCGAGGAGGCCCGCCGGACCAACGGCGAGACCATGCGGCTGGACACCGACCCGGGCGGCACGGGCCGCTTCGCGGTGGTGCGGCGCTTCCCGCGCGGCGTGGTGCTGGGCATCGCCCCCTTCAACTTCCCGCTGAACCTGGTCGCCCACAAGATCGCCCCGGCGATCGCGGTCGGCGCGCCGATCATCCTCAAGCCGGCCCCGGCCACCCCGCTGTCGGCGATGGTGCTGGGCGAGATCCTGGCCGAGACCGACCTGCCGGTCGGCTCCTGGAGCGTCCTGCCGGTGCCGAACGACCGGATGCCGGCCCTGGTGCAGGACCCGCGTCTGCCGGTGATCTCCTTCACCGGTTCGGACAAGGTCGGCTACCAGATCATGGACTCGGTGCCGCGCAAGCACACCACCCTGGAGCTGGGCGGCAACGCGGCGGCCGTGGTGCTCGCCGACTGGTCCTCCGAGGCGGACCTGGACTGGGCGGCCACCCGGATCGCGATGTTCGCCAACTACCAGGGCGGCCAGTCCTGCATCTCGGTGCAGCGGGTGATCGCCGACGCGTCGGTGTACGACGCGCTGGCGGAGAAGGTCGTCGCCAAGGTGCGGGCGCAGGTCACCGGTGACCCCAACGACGACGCGACGGACGTCGGCCCGCTGGTCGACGAGAACGCCGCCAAGCGGGTGGAGTCCTGGGTGGACGACGCGGTCGCCAAGGGCGCGAAGCTGCTCACCGGCGGCACCCGCGAGGGCGCGACCTACGCCCCCACCGTGCTGGCCGAGCTGCCGGCCGACGCGATCCTGGCCACCTCCGAGGTGTTCGGCCCGGTCCTGTCGCTGCACAAGGTGGACGGCGTGGACGAGGCCTTCGCGGCCGTCAACGACTCGCTGTTCGGCCTGCAGGCGGGTGTGTTCACGCACGACCTGCAGACCGCCTTCCGCGCCCACCGGGAGCTGGAGGTCGGCGGTGTGATCATCGGCGACGCGCCGTCCTACCGCGCCGACCAGATGCCGTACGGCGGCGTCAAGGACTCCGGCGTCGGCCGTGAGGGCGTCCGGTACGCGATGGACGACTACACCGTCGAGAAGGTCCTGGTCCTCACCGGCCTCGACCTCTGAGGGTGACCTGAGCGAGGGCCCGGCCGCACCGTGCGGCCGGGCCCTCGCGCGTGCCGGGCCGTGGCCGGGTTCAGCCGTGGCCGGCGACGGCCGCGACCGCCTCGGCCACGGTCGCGTTGCCGGCCACCAGCTCCAGGGTCTGTCCGGCGGTGCCGGGCTCGTGCAGCAGCCCGGCGAGCACGGCGGCGACGTCCTGCCGGTCGACCGACCCGCGCGACACGCTCGGCGCGAGCCGGACCAGACCGGTGCCCGGGCCGTCGGTGAGGCGGCCGGGGCGCAGCACCGTCCAGTCCAGCGCGGTGCGCGCCCGGACGGCGTCGTCGGCGGCGCCCTTGGCCCGCAGATAGGTCTCGAAGACCTCGTCGGAGGGGTAGCGGGCCTGGGCGTCGGCGCCGATCCCGGAGACCATGACGTACCGGCGCACGCCGGCCAGCACGGCGGCGTCGGCGAGCAGCACGGCGGCGTCCCGGTCGACGGTGAGCTTGCGGGCGGCCCCGCTGCCCGGCCCGGCGCCGGCCGCGAACACCACGGCGTCCGCGCCCTCCAGCAGCCGGGCGAGTTCCGGCGGGGCGGCGGCCTCCAGGTCGAGCAGCAGCGGTTCGGCCCCGGCGGCGACGAGGTCGTCGGCCTGTTCGGGGCGGCGGATGATTCCGGCGGGGCGGTCGCCGCGGTCGGCGAGCAGCCGTTCCAGGCGGAGGGCGATCTGTCCGTGGCCCCCGGCGATGACGATGCGCATGGCTCCGACGGTAGCCCGGGAGCGCGCCCGGCGTCCCGGGAACGGTCCCGTGGTGCCGGGCCGGGAGCCGGGCAGGACACAATGGGCGCATGACTTCGCTCGCCCACCCGCAGCTGCGGTTCACCCCCGAGGTGACCACCCCCTCCGGCCCCCGGGAGCTGGTGATCCTCGGTTCCACCGGTTCGATCGGCACCCAGGCCATCGACGTGGTCCTGCGCAACCCGGACCGGTTCCGGGTGGTGGCCCTCTCGGCCGCCGGCGGCCGGGTGGAACTGCTCGCCGAGCAGGCGCTGCGGCTGGGGGTGCACACCGTGGCGGTGGCCGAGCCGGCGGCCGAGCCGGCGCTGCGCGAGGCGCTGGCGGCGAAGGCGGCGGGCCGTGCGCTGCCGGCCGTGCTGGCCGGTCCGGACGCGGCGACGGAGCTGGCGGCGATGGAGTGCCACTCGGTGCTGAACGGCATCACCGGCTCGATCGGCCTGCGCCCGACGCTGGCCGCGCTGCGGGCCGGCCGGGTGCTGGTGCTGGCCAACAAGGAGTCGCTGATCGTCGGCGGTCCGCTGGTGAAGGCGGTCGCGAGGCCGGGGCAGATCGTGCCGGTGGACTCCGAGCACGCCGCGCTGTTCCAGGCGCTGGCCGGCGGCACCCGGGCCGAGGTCCGCAAGCTGGTGGTGACCGCGAGCGGCGGCCCGTTCCGCAACCGCGGCCGCGCCGAGCTGGCGGGCGTCACCCCGGCGGACGCGCTGGCGCACCCGACCTGGGCGATGGGCCCGGTCGTCACGATCAATTCGGCCACCCTGGTGAACAAGGGCCTGGAGGTGATCGAGGCGCACCTGCTGTACGACGTGCCGTTCGACCGGATCGAGGTCGTGGTCCATCCGCAGTCGGTCGTCCACTCGATGGTGGAGTTCACGGACGGTTCCACGCTGGCGCAGGCGAGCCCGCCGGACATGCGGATGCCGATCGCGCTGGGCCTGGGCTGGCCGGACCGGGTGCCGGACGCGGCCCCGGGCTGCGACTGGACCAAGGCGGCGACCTGGGAGTTCTTCCCGCTGGACAACGACGCCTTCCCGGCGGTCGAGCTGGCCCGCGAGGTCGGCACGCTGGGCGGCACCGCCCCGGCGGTGTTCAACGCGGCCAACGAGGAGTGCGTGGAGGCCTTCCTGAACGGCCGCCTCGCCTTCACCGGGATCGTGGACACTGTGGCGAAGGTCGTGGCCGAGCACGGCACCCCGGCGGCGGGAACTTCGCTGACGGTGGAGGACGTCCTGCACGCGGAGGACTGGGCGCGCGCCCGGGCCCGCGAGCTGGCCGCGGGCTGATCCGGGTCCCCCGGACGGCAGCGCCGGACGACCGGTACGACGACAGGATGAGCGGAGCGGCATGACGGAGGAGCAGCGGTGGCAACGGTGATGACGGTGGTCGGCATCCTGGTCTTCGTACTGGGACTGCTCTTCTCGATCGCCTGGCACGAGCTCGGCCACCTCTCCACGGCCAAGCTGTTCGGCATCAGGGTGCCGCAGTACATGGTCGGCTTCGGCCCGACGGTCTGGTCACGGAAGAAGGGCGAGACCGAGTACGGCCTGAAGGCCATTCCGCTGGGCGGGTACATCCGGATGATCGGGATGTTCCCGCCCGGCGCGGACGGGCGGATCACCCAGCGCTCCACCTCGCCCTGGCGGACCATGATCGAGGACGCCCGGGAGGCCTCGTACGAGGAGGTCAGGGAGGGCGACGAGAGCCGGCTCTTCTACACGCGCAAGCCGTGGAAGCGCGTGATCGTCATGTTCGCCGGGCCGTTCATGAACCTGATCCTCTCCTTCGGGCTCTTCCTGACCGTGCTGATGGGCTTCGGCGTCCCGATGTCGGTGCCGACCATCGGCACCGTCTCGGAGTGCGTCGTCAAGGCCGGCCAGCCGACCGACAACTGCCCGGCCGACGCGCCGGTGGCGCCCGCCTTCCAGGCCGGGCTGAAGCCCGGCGACAAGGTGGTCTCCTTCGACGGCGACCGGATCACCGGCTACGAGCAGCTCCAGGACGACATCCGGAAGTCCGCCGGCCGGCGGGTCGACCTGGTGGTCGAGCGCGACGGGCAGCGCCTCACCCTCACCCCGACCATCGCCGTCAACGACGTGCAGAAGTACGACTCCGACGGCCGGCCGGTCAAGGGCGAGACGGTGCGGGCCGGCTTCCTCGGCTTCACCCCGGCCAGCGGCGTGGTCCAGCTCGGCTTCGGGCAGTCCGTCGACCGGATGTACGACATGGCGGAGAACGGCGTGAAGTCGCTCGCCGCGCTTCCGGGCAAGATCCCGGGCCTGTGGCACTCGGTGGTGGACGGCACCCCGCGCGAGGCCGACTCGCCGATCGGCATGGTCGGCGCGGCCCGGGTCAGCGGCGAGGTGTTCGCCCTGGACATCCCGGGCAGCCAGCGGGTCGCCTACTTCGTCAACCTGCTCGCCGGGATCAACCTCTCGCTGTTCCTCTTCAACATGCTGCCGCTGCTGCCGCTGGACGGCGGCCACATCGCGGGCGCGGCCTGGGAGTCGGTGCGCCGCCGCTTCGCCCGGCTGTTCCGCCGCCCCGACCCCGGTCCGTTCGACGTGGCCCGGCTGATGCCGCTCGCCTACGTGGTGGCCAGCGTGTTCATCGGCTTCACCCTGCTGGTGCTCGTGGCCGACCTGGTGAACCCCGTCAAGATCAGTTAGACCGGCGGGACGGCGGGTGCGCGGACGCCCGTTCCCGTGCCGTACCGTTGGAGCCCGGGCGTGCGATCGTCGGCGCGTCCGGGCTCGGCCGTCCCAGCGGCCGGACCGACCACACCTCAACCCCGGGGAACCCTGCGCACATGACCGCGATCTCGCTCGGTATTCCGTCTCTGCCGCTCAAGCCGCTCGCCAAGCGCCGTGTCTCCCGCCAGATCATGGTCGGCAACGTGCCGGTCGGCGGCGACGCCCCCGTCTCGGTGCAGTCCATGACCACCACGGTGACCTCGGACATCAACGCCACCCTGCAGCAGATCGCGGAGCTGACCGCCTCGGGCTGCCAGATCGTGCGGGTCGCCGTCCCCTCCCAGGACGACGCCGACGCGCTGCCGATCATCGCGAAGAAGTCGCAGATCCCGGTGATCGCCGACATCCACTTCCAGCCGAAGTACGTCTTCGCGGCCATCGACGCCGGCTGCGCCGCCGTCCGCGTCAACCCGGGCAACATCAAGGCCTTCGACGACAAGGTCGGCGAGATCGCCAAGGCCGCCAAGGACGCCGGCGTGCCGATCCGGATCGGCGTCAACGCCGGCTCGCTCGACAAGCGCCTGCTGGAGAAGTACGGCCGGGCCACCCCCGAGGCGCTGGTCGAGTCCGCGCTCTGGGAGTGCTCGCTGTTCGAGGAGCACGACTTCCGCGACATCAAGATCTCGGTCAAGCACAACGACCCGGTCGTGATGATCAACGCCTACCGCCAGCTCGCCGCCGCCTGCGACTACCCGCTGCACCTCGGCGTCACCGAGGCCGGCCCCGCCTTCCAGGGCACCATCAAGTCCGCGGTCGCCTTCGGCGCGCTGCTCGCCGAGGGCATCGGCGACACCATCCGGGTCTCGCTCTCCGCCCCGCCGGCCGAGGAGATCAAGGTCGGCAACCAGATCCTGGAGTCGCTGGGCCTGCGCCAGCGCGGCCTGGAGATCGTCTCCTGCCCGTCCTGCGGCCGCGCCCAGGTCGACGTCTACAAGCTCGCCGAGGAGGTCACGGCCGGCCTGGAGGGCATGAACGTGCCGCTGCGCGTCGCGGTCATGGGCTGCGTCGTCAACGGCCCGGGCGAGGCCCGTGAGGCCGACCTCGGTGTCGCCTCCGGCAACGGCAAGGGCCAGATCTTCGTCAAGGGCGAGGTCATCAAGACCGTCCCGGAGTCCAGGATCGTGGAGACCCTGATCGAGGAGGCCTTCAAGATCGCCGAGCAGATGGAGGCCGAGGGCGTCGAGTCCGGCGCGCCGACCGTCACCGCCGGCGAGTGACCCACCCCGGTGCCGGGTAGGTCTGCGCAGTTCTTCCGGAAGCGGGGCCGTCCGTGCGCGGACGGCCCCGCGGCCGTAGCCGGGCGGGGCCACGGAGTAGGGTGCGGCCAGAGTCGTCTCAGTAAGGTGCTGTCTCGATGCTCGATCGAGGTGTGATGCTCCCCAGCTCGTTCCAGGCCGCCCGCGCCCTGGCGACCACCCGCGTGCTGGAACCGCCGGACCTCGCCGACGCCCTCGCCGTCCTCCACCGCGACCCGGTCGCCAACGCCTTCGTCGCCACCCGGGTGGAGGCCGTCGGCCTCGACCCCTGGCGGCTCGGCGGCGAGATGTGGGGCTGGTACGACGAGAACGGCGAACTCGACGCGCTCTGCTACGCCGGGGCCAACCTGGTGCTGGTGAACGCCGGTCCGCAGGCCGTCCAGGCCTTCGCCGAGCGGGCCCGGCGGCAGGGGCGCCGCTGCTCCTCCATCGTGGGCCCGGCCGGGCCCACCGCGGCGCTGTGGGCGCTGCTGGAACGCAGCTGGGGGCCGGCCCGGGAGGTGCGGGCGCACCAGCCGCTGCTCGCGACGAGCGTGCCGTCCGCCGAGATCGGGCCCGATCCGCTGGTGCGGCGGGTGCGGCGGGGCGAGATCGACACCCTGATGCCGGCCTGCGTGGCGATGTTCACCGAGGAGGTCGGGGTCTCGCCGCTGGCCGGCGACGGGGGGCTGCTCTACCAGGCCAGGGTGGCCGAACTCGTCTCCACCGGGCGCTCGTTCGCCCGGTTCGGGGAGGACGGGCAGGTCGTCTTCAAGGCGGAGATCGGGGCCGTCACGCAGGGAGCCTGCCAGATCCAGGGGGTCTGGGTGGCACCCGGGCACCGCGGGCAGGGCCTCTCCGAGACGGGGATGGCGGCCGTGCTGGACATCGCGCTGCGGGAGGTGGCGCCGGTGGTCTCGCTGTACGTCAACGACTACAACCTGCGAGCGCGGGCCGCGTACCGGCGGGTGGGGTTCCGGGAGGTCGGGGCGTTCATGAGCGTGCTCTTCTGAGGGGGCGGGGATCGGGTTGACCGGGGAGAGCAGGGTGGCCGGGCTGGTGATCGAGGCCATCGACCTCGCGGCGTGGGCTCCGCAGGCCCTCGACGTGCAGGCGGTGGCGTTCGGGCTCACGCCGGAGGAGGTCATGGTCCGGCTGCACATCGTCGGACGGCACGCCCAGCAGCCCGGGGTGATCGCGTTCGGGGCCTTCGACGGCCGGCGGCTGGTCGGGTTCGGGTACGGCATGCCCAACCACCGTGAGCACTGGTGGAGCACCGTGATCGAGCCCTACCTGGTGGCCCGGGGGCACGGGGACTGGCTGGACGGCGTCTTCGCGGTCACCGAACTGCACGTGCTGCCGGAGTTCCAGGGGCGGGGGGCCGGCTCGGCGCTGATCCGCGCGCTCACCGCGCGCTCCGGGCTGGACCGCAGCATCCTCTCCGCGATCGACGCCGAGACGCCGGCCCGGCGGCTCTACCGGGCGCTGGGCTACCGGGACCTCGCGCGGGCCGTGCACTTCCCGAACACGGAGCGGCGGTACGCGGTGATGGGGGCGACGCTGCCGCTGCGGGGGGCCGGCGGCGGCCCGGCTCAGAGCGCGCCGGCGAGTTCCAGGTAGAGCTCGGCCTCGGGGCGGCGGTTCGCGGCGAGGGCGGCCAGGGCCAGGTCGACGGCGCGCACCAGGGTCCAGCCGCGCAGCCGCTCGCGGTCGACGTCCAGGGCCTCGGCGAGCTGGTGCAGGCGGCGCCGGACGGCGGCGGGGAGACCGGGGGAGCCGACGAGGGTGTCCGCGCGGTCCAGGGCGAGGCGGGCCAGGTCGTAGGCGCGTTCGCCGGCCAGCGGGCGGGGGGCGATCGCCAGCCAGGGGGCGCGGTCGGCGGCGAGGACGTTGCCGTGGTGGAAGTCGCCGTGGAGGAGGAACCGCTCGGTGGCGGAGGCGGCGAGGGCGGTGGCGGTCTCCCGCGCCTCGGCGAGGAGGGGGGCGGCTTCGGGGAGGGCGGGGGCTTCGGGGGCCGGGACGGGGGCGGGCCCGGGGAAGCCGTGGTCCGGGGGGAGGGGGAGCCACAGGCGGTGGAGGAGGCTGGTGGCCTCCAGCATGGCCTTGGGTTCGGCGAGGGAACGGAGCGGGACCTCGCCGTGGAGGCGTTCCAGGAGCAGGACGCCGGAGCTCTCGGTGCGGTGGGCGTCGAGGAGCAGGACGGCGCCGCGACCGGCCCAGGCGGTGAGGGCCTCGGGCTCGTGGGCGGTCTCGGGGGTGCGGAGGGAGACCTTGAGGGCGGCGGGGCCGAGGTCGTCGTCGCGGTGGACGTAGGCGACGAGGCTGAGGGTGCCGCCGGGGTCCAGGACGCGGTCCAGGGTGAGGCCGAGGCGGGTGAGCTGGGCGGAGACGAGCGCGGGCAGGCCGGCGAGCCAGGCGGCGGCCTCGGCGGGGTGGGTGGCGGTGATGCTGCGGGTGAGCCAGTCGGGGACGGTGAAGGGTGCTGCTGCCGACATGCTGGCCTTCCGGTTGTGGGTCCCCCGTGGTGGTACGGGGTCCATTGTCGGCGGCGGCGTGGGTGTGTGCAGTGTGGGTGTGTGCGGCGCGGCTCTCGGGAGGGTGGGCGCGGGGTCGGCTCCGGGGGTGGCCGCTCCGGGGGCTGGATGATTTTCCGACTGCCGGTGGGGTGGAGGTGGGGTGCTCGCTGTTGGCAGTCCGAAAATCACCCGCGACGCCCCTCTCCGCGGCCACCCCCTACGCCGCCCCCTCCCGCAGCGCGTCCCTCTCGCCTGGTGGGGGGTCGGGAGGGGCGGGGGTGGGTGGGTGGGTGGGTGGGTGGGTGGGTGGCTTTTTTGCGGGCGCGGGGCTTTGCCCGCGCCCGCTTGGGGGTGAGGGGCGGGCGTCAGGGGGTGGGGGCGGGTGTCGGGGTGCTGGTGTCGGGGAGGCCGGGGAAGGCGGTGGGGGCGGCGCCCCAGTGGTGGGCGCGGAGGGCGCATTCGCGCAGGGCGTCGGCGGCGGCGGTGCGGTGGGGGGCGGGGACGGCGGCGACCAGGTCGGCGTAGACGGTGGTGAGGCGGGTTTCCAGGTGGGCGGCCAGGCGGGTGGCGGCGGGGGCGTCGGTGACCGGGAAGGGGAGCTGGTAGCCGGCGGCCGCGGCGGCGGGGGTGGCGCCGGTGGCGGCGAGGAGGCGCTGCCAGGCGTCGCGGCGGGACTGGTGGGCGGCCAGGGCGGTGCGGGCGTCGGTGCGCTGCTGGTCGTCGGGGAGGCGGGCGCCGACCACGCCGTAGCCGTAGATGGCGGCGTGTTCGGCGCTCAGGGCGTCCTGGAAGGGGGTGGCCGTCTCGCCGGGGGCGGTGGGGGTCGCGGTGGGGGCGGGGGAGGGGGCGGTGTCGCCGAGGGCGACCGCGTGCCGGACGCCGGCGGCGGAGACGGAGGCCAGCAGACGGGCCAGCTGGGGGGAGGCGGCGCCGAGGTCGGCGAGGCGGGACTGGGCGGTCTGGCGTTCGAGGGCGGCCAGGGCGGCCAGGGTGGGGGGAGGGGCGGTGGGTGCGGTGGTGGGGGTGGTGGCGGTCGTGGTGGTGGGCTGCAGGGCGGCGCGGTGCTGGGCGACCTCGGCGCGCAGGGGCTGGAGCTGCGGGGCCTGGGGGAGGAGGGCGTCGTAGCCGGCGAGGAGGGTGTCGGTGGCCGCGACGGCGCGCAGGCGGACCGGCTCGTCGGGGTCGGGCCGCCGGCGGTCGCCGCCCGGGGCGGTGGGGTCGGAGCCGTGCCCGCCGGTGCAGGCGGTGAGCGTGAGCAGCCCGAGGGTGAGGAAGGCGCGTCGGCTGGGCGGCTGCATGGGTGTCACTCCGGGGCGTGTACGGGAGGACGGCCTGCCCGCCTGCCCTCGATGGCGTGAATGATTACAGAATCCTTACGTCTGTGGGCGCGGATGAGTTCGTGCGGGAGGCGTGTGAGCTTGCTCGCACCGGATCGGGCGGGGCCGGGGCCGGAATCGGTGGTTGGGGGGTTCACCGGCTAGGCTTTGGGCCGAGCTGCCGCGACCCGGCCGCGCGCCGCACCGGCGCCGGGGGCGCGGGGCGACCTTCCGACAACAGCAGACGCGGCCGAGGAGTCCACCCGGATGAGCACCACCCACACCGACCGGCTGCGCGCGTTGCTGGAGCCGCTGGCCGCGCAGGCGGGCCTGGACCTGGAGGACGTCAAGGTCACCCAGGCGGGCAGCCGCCGTCAGGTGCAGATCGACGTGGACGCCGACGGCGGCGTGGACCTGGACACCATCGCCGAGTTCAGCCGGGTGGTCGGCGAGGCGCTGGACGAGTCGGACGTGATGGGCTCCGGGGCGTACGTCCTGGAGGTCGGCTCGCCGGGCGCGGAGCGTCCGCTGAGCGCGCCGCGGCACTGGATCCGCGCCGAGGGCCGGCTGGCCAAGGTCCACCTGGTCGACGGCGGGGAGATCGTCGCGCGGGTGCTGGAGGCGGACGAGGACGGCGCGCTGGTCGAGGTGCAGCCGGTGAAGGGCCGCGGCCGGCCCAAGGAGCGCCGTCTTGAGTACGGCGAGGTCGCCCGTGCGCGCGTCCAGGTGGAGTTCAACCGCAAGGACGACGAGCTGCTGCTCGACGAGGGGGACGACGGTGCGGAGTGAGGACCTGCGCACCAACCGCACCATGATGAACGTGACGAAAGACGAGGAGGCGTAGCCGTGGACATCGACATGAGTGCCCTGCGCGCGCTGGTCAGCGAGAAGAACATCCCCTTCGACCTCGTGGTCGAGTCGATCGAGTCGGCCCTCCTCACCGCGTACCACCGCACCGAGGGCTCGCGCCGTCGCGCCCGGGTCGAGCTGGACCGCCGGACCGGCCACGTGACGGTCTGGGCGACCGAGGACGCGTCGGAGCTGGACGAGGGCGTCGAGCCGAAGGAGTTCGACGACACCCCGAGCGGTTTCGGCCGGATCGCCTCCAGCATCGGCATGCAGGTCATGATGCAGCGGCTGCGTGACGCCGCCGACGACCAGACCTTCGGCGAGTACGCGGGCAAGGAGGGCGACATCGTCACCGGTGTCGTCCAGCAGGGCAACGACCCGAAGAACGTGCTGGTCGACATCGGCAAGCTGGAGGCCATCCTGCCGCCGCAGGAGCAGGTCCCGGGCGAGGACTACCGGCACGGCACCCGGCTGAAGTGCTATGTCGTGGCCGTGCGCCGCGGTGTGCGCGGGGCCTCGGTGACGCTCTCGCGCACCCACCCCAACCTGGTGAAGAAGCTGTTCGCGCTGGAGGTCCCGGAGATCGCGGACGGCAGCGTCGAGATCGCCGCGATCGCCCGTGAGGCCGGCCACCGGACCAAGATCGCGGTCTGGTCGCGCCGCCAGGGGCTGAACGCCAAGGGCGCCTGCATCGGTCCGATGGGCTCCCGGGTGCGCGCGGTGATGGGCGAGCTGCACGGCGAGAAGATCGACATCGTCGACTGGTCGGAGGACCCGCGCGAGATGGTCGCCGCCGCGCTGTCCCCCGCCCGGGTGACCAGCGTGGAGATCGTGGACGCCGTCCAGCGTTCCGCGCGGGTGATCGTGCCGGACTACCAGCTGTCGCTGGCGATCGGCAAGGAGGGGCAGAACGCCCGCCTCGCCGCCCGTCTGACCGGCTGGCGGATCGACATCCGGCCGGACACCGAGGGCGGCGAGCAGGAATCCGCGGCCCCGTAGTCGTTGTTGCCGGAACCGTCCCTGCCGTTCCCCCCGGGATCGGCGGGGCGGCGCCATGTCCCTTCGGAGGGGTAGACTTGCCTTCGTCTGGCCGGACGCATGTCCGAGCACGCCCGGAACGCACCTGCGTGGGCTGCCGCAAGCGCGCGGCCAAGCACCAGCTGTTGCGTGTCACGGCGGTCGAGGGCGTCTGCGTCCCTGATCCCCGTGGCGCACTGCCGGGCCGGGGCGCACACCTGCACCCCGAACCGGCCTGCCTCGACCTCGCGGTCCGCCGACGGGCGTTCCCCCGGGCCTTCCGGCTCCAGGGCGCGCTCGACACCGGGCGGCTCCGCGAGTACATCGAGCAGCGGGTGAGCGTCAGCTCCCCGTGACGGCCCGCCGCTCGCGCGGCGGAGAACCACCGCAACAAGCACGGCGCGCGGGCAGCCGTACGCCGTGCCACCAGTCAGGTACCTCGCGATGTGGAAGTAGGTCGAGATTGCGATGAGCACTCGATGAGTACGCGATGAGTACGCGATGGGTACGCCCATGAAGTAGCGACGGTCCGGCGGACGAGACCCCCGGACTCATAGACAGGAGTGAAGTGGCTAAGGTCCGGGTTTACGAACTCGCCAAGGAGCTTGGTTTGGAGAGCAAGGCCGTCATGGCCAAGCTCACCGAGCTGGGTGAGTTCGTCCGTTCGGCGTCCTCGACGATCGAGGCGCCGGTCGTACGCAAGTTGACTGACGCGCTTGGTGTGGCCCCCACCGGTGGTGGTTCCGCTGCCAAGCCGGGCCCGCGGAAGCCCGCGGCGCCCCAGCCCGCGGCCGGTTCGGCCGCGGGTGCACCCAAGCCGGGTGGCCCGACCCCGGGTCCGCGCCCGAGCGCGGCCCCTGGTCCCCGTCCCACCCCGGCCGCGGGTCCCGGGGCGCCCGCGCGCGGGGCCCCGGCCGCCCCCCCCGCCGCCGGGGGGGCCCCCCCCGGCGGCCCCCCCGCCCGTTCGTCCGTTCCACCGCGGGGGTCGGACCAGCGGGACCCGCCGGCCGCCCCGGCTCCCG
>NZ_JBEPAM010000069.1:0-33470 GCF_040298605.1 Kitasatospora sp. NPDC001527
AACATATCTGGCGTTGACTTTTGGCACGCTGTTGAGTTCTCAAGGAACGGACGCTTCCATCAGGCGGCTTTCACACCGGCCCTCCGGGCGCTTCGCTCTTTCGTGTTTCCAGCTTATCAGACGTTTTCCGCTCCGTTTTCCGGAGTTTCATTCACCCGACTTCGCTTTCCACTTGTCCCCGCTCTCTCGCGGCGACTCCGGAACTCTAGGGGAGACCGCACGCCACATGCAAATCGTCCCGCCCTGCTGGCGCAGGACGGGACGATCGGCGGTCGGAGCCGGCGTCAGGCGCGGCCCATCTCCTCGACGATGGCGGCCGCGAAGGCGTCGATGTCGGCCTCCGTGGTGTCGAAGGAGCACATCCAGCGGACCTCGCCGGTGTGCTCGTTCCAGAAGTAGAAGCGGTAACGCTTCTGCAGCCGCTCGCTCACCTCGCGCGGGAGGATCGCGAACACCGCGTTGGCCTGCGCCGGGCGGACGACGGTCACACCGTCGATCTTCCGCACCGCCGCCTCCAGGCGCTGGGCCATCGCGTTGGCGTGGCCGGCGTTTCGCAGGTAGAGGTCGCCGGAGAGCAGCGCCTCGAACTGGACCGAGACGAAGCGCATCTTCGACGCGAGCTGCATCGAGGTCTTGCGCAGGAACTTGATGTTCCGGACCTTCTCGGGGTTGAGCACGACCACGCACTCGCCGAACAGCAGACCGTTCTTCGTACCGCCGAAGGACAGCACGTCGACGCCCACGTCCGTGGTGAAGGCGCGCAGCGGGACGCCGAGCGAGGCCGCGGCGTTGGCCAGCCGCGAGCCGTCGACGTGGACCAGCATGCCGAGCTGGTGCGCGTGGTCGACGATCGCCCGGATCTCCTCCACGGTGTAGAGGGTGCCGAGCTCGGTGCTCTGGGTGATCGAGACCGCGAGCGGCTGGGCGCGGTGCTCGTCGCCGTAGCCCCAGGCCTGCTGGTCGATGAGCTCGGGCGTGAGCTTGCCGTCCGGGGTGGGGACCGTGAGCAGCTTGATGCCGCCCATCTTCTCCGGCGCGCCGCCCTCGTCCACGTTGATGTGGGCGCTCTCGGCGGCGACCACCGCGCCCCAGCGCGGGAGCAGGGCCTGCAGGGCGACGACGTTGGCGCCGGTGCCGTTGAAGACGGGGTACGCCTCGGCCTGGTCGCCGAAGTGGCGACGGAAGACGTCCTGCAGGTGGGTGGTGTAGTCGTCCTCGCCGTAGGCGATCTGGTGGCCGCCGTTGGCGAGGGCTATCGCCGCGAGGATCTCGGGGTGCACGCCGGCGTAGTTGTCGCTGGCGAAGCCGCGGACGGCGGGGTCGTGCCGCCGCTGCGCGTCGGTGCGGCCGGAGAGGTCGGCCGCGGAGAGGTCGGTCATCGGGCTGTCAGCCACAGGTGCTGTCCGTTCAGTTCTTCTGCGGGGCGGTCCCAGAGGCCCGCCAGGTGTGCGGCGAGGTCGGCGGTGTCGGTGAAGCCGGCGAACTTCGCCTCCGGCTTCTCGGCCCGCATCTCGGGACTGACCAACGCCTTGATCACCAGGATGGCAGCCGCGGCGGTGGGCTTGCCGTCCTCGGCGGTGGTCTCCTTGCGGAAGGAGTCCGCCATGGCGAGCGTCCAGGCCTCGGTGGCCGCCTTGGCGGCGGCGTAGGCGGCGCCGCCCGCGGTGGGCTTGTGCGCGCCCGCGGCGGAGATCATCGCGTACCGGCCGGACTCGCTGCGGACCAGGGCGGGCTGGAACGCCAGCGAGGTGTGCTGGAGGGTGCGCACGACGGTGTCGTGCAGGAAGTCCCAGTCGTCGATCCGGGTGTCGAAGAAGGTCTTGCTGCCGCGCCAGCCGCCGACCAGGTGGAAGACGCCGTCGACGTGGCCGTGCTCGGCCTCCAGGTGGTCGGCCCAGTCGTGCACCTCCTGCGGGTCGAGGAGGTCGATGACCTGGCCGCTGATCCGCGCACCGCGCACCGCGACGCGCACGGAGTCGAGCGCGGACTCCAGGCGCTGGGCGTCGATGTCGGCGCCCACGACGGTGGCGCCGTCCGCGGCCAGGCGGCGCAGCACGGCCTGGCCGGCCGGGCCGCTGGCTCCGGCGACGGCGATGACCTTGCCGGTCAGCGGTCCCTTGGGTGCGGTGGTCACGCGGCAACTCCCTGCAGGCCGGCGCCGGTGATGCCGGCGGTGGAGGCGATGACGCCGCCGAGCTTCTTGGAGAGGGCCTCGTAGAACATGCTCAGCGGGAACTCGTCGGGGAGCACAGCGTCGCACAGGGCCTTGTTGAGCGCCTTGCCGTCGGCGAGGTCGAACGGCAGCGCCTCGGTGCCCTTCGCCCAGGTGGAGGCGGGGTGCGGGGTGAGGTAGCGGGAGACCAGCTCGTAGGCGGCGATCCAGTGGGCCGGCTTGGGGCGGTCGATGCCGTCGCGGTAGAGGGTCTCGATCTCGGCGCAGAGCTCGTTGGTGACCTGCGGGGCGCGGTCCCAGTCGATGCTGAGGCGGTTGTCGCGCCAGCGCAGCGCGTCGTGCTTGTGCAGGTAGGCGAAGAGCAGCTGGCCGCCCATGCCGTCGTAGTTGCGCACGCGGTCGCCGGTGACCGGGAAGCGGAAGAGGCGGTCGAAGAGGATCGCGTACTGGACGTCGCGGGCGTGCTCGTTGCCCTCGGCCTCCAGCTTCACCGCCTCCTTGAAGGTGGTGAGGTCGCAGCGGAGCTCCTCCAGGCCGTACATCCAGAACGGGCTGCGCTGCTTGATCATGAAGGGGTCGAACGGCAGGTCGCCGTGGCTGTGGGTCCGGTCGTGGATGAGGTCCCAGAGCACGAAGGTCTGCTGCGAGCGCTCCTGGTCCTCCAGCAGGCTCGCGGCGTCGGCGGGGATCTCCAGGCCGAGCAGCTCGACGGCGTTGGTGGAGACGACGCGGAAGCGGGCGGCCTCACGGTCGCAGAAGATGCCGCCCCAGGTGAAACGTTCCGGCGCCTTGCGCACGGCCACGGTCTCGGGGAAGAGGACGGCGGAGTTGGTGTCGTAGCCGGCCGTGAAGTCGGTGAAGGTGATCGGCACGAACATCGGGTTGTCGAAGCGGGTGCGCTCCAGCTCGGCGAGCCACTCGGGCCACACGACGTTCAGCAGGACGGCCTCGAGGTTGCGGTTCGGGTTGCCGTTCTGCGTGTACATCGGGAAGACGACCAGGTGCTGCAGTCCGTCCTCGCGCTGGTCGGCGGGCTGGAAGGCGAGCAGCGAGTCCAGGAAGTCGGGCTCCCGGTAGCCGGTGTCGGCCCACTTGGCCAGGTCGGCGTCGACGGCGGCCAGGTAGACGGCGTCGTGCGGGAAGAGCGGGGCCAGCTCGGCGACGGCGGCGCGCACGGTGGCGACCAGCGGGTCGACGGTGTGGCGCTGCACGGCGGCCAGGTCGATGGAGCCGTCCTTGGACTGCAGCGGGCGCAGGGTCTCGACGGCGTCCTTCAGTCGCAGCCAGGCCGGGTGCTCGGCGAGGTTCTGGGCCGGGGCGTCGGCCGCCACAGCGAGCCTTGGCGAAAGATTCTGCATCGTGGACTCACTTCGACAGGAGGGTTTTCAACGAGACCACCATAAGTACGAAAGGTTCTTCTGTTCAAGGGGGGTCCTGGCGGCGGATCTGCGGTGGGCCTCGCCCCGGGCGCGTGTGGCAGGCGTGTGAACAGTCGACGGGACCTTCCGGACGGGGCCGGACGAAGCCCCCCAAGGCGACCATGCCGCGCGTGTCCGGACCCCGCCACCGGGGGAGGTTTCCCACCCGACCGGTCCGCCCCTCCGCGCCCAGGAGCACCGCCATGCCCCTCCCCCGCACCTCCGCCCTCGCCGTCCTGCTCGCCGGGGCCGTGCTGGCCGCGGCCACCGGCTGCACCGCCCAGGAGGACGCCGCCGGCCCCGGCGCTTCGGCCTCCGACGCCGCGGACTGCGCGCCCGGCGCGCTGCCCACCCGGACGGCGGGCACGCTCACCGTCGGCACCGACAAGCCCGCCTACGCCCCCTGGTTCTCGGACGACCGGCCGGAGAACGGCAAGGGGTTCGAGTCGGCGGTGGCGTACGCGGTCGCGGCGAAGCTGGGCTACCCGAAGGAAAAGGTGTCCTGGGTGGTCACGCCGTTCGGCAAGGCGACCGCCCCCGGCCCCAAGGACTTCGACTTCGACGTCAACCAGGTGTCGATCAGCGCCGAGCGCCGTCAGGCGGTGGACTTCTCCTCCGGCTACTACGACGTCCGGCAGGCGGTGATCGCGCTGAAGGGCTCCCGGGCCGCCTCGGCCCGCGCCCTGGCCGACCTCAAGGGGGCCAAGCTCGGCGCGCAGGTCGGCACCACCAGCCTGCAGGCGATCACCGACACCATCCGGCCGACGGCCCAGCCGGCCGTCTTCGACTCCAACGACCTCGCCAAGGCCGCGCTGCGCAACGGTCAGGTCGAGGCGCTGGTGGTGGACCTGCCGACGGCCTTCTACATCACCGGCGCGGAGGTGACGGAGGCTCAGGTGGTGGGCCGGCTGGGCGGGTCCGGCGGGGGCGAGCAGTTCGGTCTGGTGCTGGACAAGGGGTCGCGGCTGACCGGCTGCGTCTCCGCCGCGGTGGACGCGCTGCGGGCGGACGGCACGCTCGCGGCGCTGGAGAAGGAGTGGCTGTCCGACGCCGTCGCGGCCCCCGTCCTGTCGTGAGCGCGGACGAGGTGGGCACCGACGAGGCGGACACGCGCGTCCCCCTCGACAAGGCGGCGGCCCCGGACGGGTACCGCCCCTCCGCACGGCGGCTGGCCCACGAGGCCTACCGGCGCCGGCGCACCCGCCGCTCGGCGCTGATCGCCGCCGCCTCCACCCTGGTGACCGCCGGCGCCCTGACCGCCCTGGTGGTCGCCTCGCCCGGCTGGCCGGCCGTGCGCCGGTCGTTCCTCGACGCCGGGTACGCCCGCCAGGCGCTGCCCGAGGTGCTCAAGGGACTGCGGATCAACCTGGAGCTGATGGCCGTCTGCGGGGCGCTGATCCTCGTCCTCGGGCTGCTGCTCGCGATGCTGCGCACGCTGCGCGGGCCGGTGTTCCTGCCGGTGCGGCTGCTGGCCACGGTCTACGTGGACTTCTTCCTCGGCCTGCCGATGATCATCTGCCTGCTGGTGATGATCACCGGCGTCCCGGCGCTGCGGCTGGCCGGGGTGACCTCCGACCCGCTCTGGCTGGGCGGCGCGGCGCTGGTGCTGACGTACACGGCCTACGTCTCCGAGGTGTTCCGCGCCGGGATCGAGGCGGTGCACCCGGGCCAGCTGGCCGCCGCCCGCTCGCTGGGGCTGTCGCACCCCCAGGCGATGCGGTTCGTGGTGCTGCCGCAGGCGGTGCGCCGGGTGGTGCCGCCGCTGCTCAACAACCTGGTCAGCCTGCAGAAGGACACCGGTCTGGTGTCGATCGGCGGGGTGATCGACGCGGTCTACGCGGCGAAGATCATCAACGGCCGCTCGTTCAACTCCACCCCGTACCTGGTGGCGGCGCTGGTCTTCGTGCTGCTGACCATCCCGCTGACACGGTTCACCGGCTGGCTGACCACCCGGATGAGCCACCGCCGAGACCAAGGAGGCGTGCCGTGACGGCCGATCCCGCCCGCACCGAGCCGGTCCTGCGGCTGGAGGCCGTGCGCAAGGGCTTCGGGGCCGGCCCGCCGGTGCTCCGCGAGGTCCACCTCACCGTCCCCGAGCACTCGGTGACGGCGCTGATCGGGGCGTCCGGCTCCGGCAAGTCGACGCTGCTGCGGTGCGTCAACCTGCTGGAGCGGATCGACGACGGGGCGGTCTTCCTGGACGGCGTGGAGATCACCGACCCGCGGGTCGACGAGGACGCCGTCCGGCGGCGGATCGGCGTGGTGTTCCAGGCGTACAACCTCTTCCCGCATCTGACGGTGCTGGAGAACGTGACGCTCGCCCCGCGCCGGGTGCACGGCGTGGCGCGCGGCGAGGCGCGCGAGCGGGCGCTGGAGCTGCTGGAGCGGCTCGGGCTGGCGGCGAAGGCGCGGGAGTACCCGGACCGGCTCTCCGGCGGACAGCAGCAGCGGGTGGCGATCGTCCGGGCGCTGGCCACCGGGCCCCGGCTGCTGCTGCTCGACGAGATCACCGCCGCGCTCGACCCCGAGCTGGTCGGCGAGGTGCTTGCGGTGGTGCGGGACCTCAAGGAGCAGGGCATGACGATGCTGCTCGCCACGCACGAGATGGGGTTCGCCCGCGAGGTCGCCGACCAGGTGTGCTTCCTGGACGCCGGGGTGGTACTCGAACAGGGGCCGCCCGAGCAGCTGTTCGGGGCGCCCCGGCAGGAGCGGACCCGGCGGTTCCTGAGCCGGGTGATCGCCTCGGGCCGGCTCGCCCGCTAGGCACCCCGGCAGGTGCGACAGGGCGGCGCTGACGGCCCGTCGCACCATGGCGGTCACACCCGTGCGCCCCCGCGCGCCCCCGTACGCGCCCTGCTACGGGCGGCGGCCGGCCGGGATCGTGGGACGGGACGCCCGCCCACGCCGCCCGGGAGGCCGCCGTTGCACGGTCCGAGCCTGGTCAGCTGGCTGCTCGCCGTCCTCACCGCGGCCTCCGGGGGCTACTGCCTCTCCCGGCTGCGCCGCGCCCCGTGCGCCCGGGCCGGGGAAGCGGCCCGGCCGCGGCGGCTGCGCGCCCACGAGTCCGACCTCGCCGAGGGGCTGATGGGCTGCGGGATGGCGGCCATGGCGGTGACCGGGACGGCCGTGCCGGGCGAGGTGTGGGCCTGGGTGTACGGCCCGCCCGCGGTGCTCCTGCTGCTGGCGGCCCTGCGCCGTCCGGCCCGGCGCGCGCACCGGCTGCACCACGCGGTCGGCGCGCTGGCGATGACCTACATGGCACTGGCGATGACGGCCGGACAGGGCCACGCCGGACACCACGCGACGGGGGGCTCGCCGGCCCTGACCGGCGCGCTGCTGGCCTACTTCGGCGGGTACGCCCTGTGGTCCGGCAGCCGGCTGCTGAGCGGGTCCGCCGGCGCGGTGCCGGTGGCCTCGGCCGGGCTGCCCCGGGCCTGCCGGCTGTCGGTGGTCATCGGCATGTTCGCCATGCTCCTGACCATGTAGCCGCCGCGCGGCGCCGAGGGAACCCGCCGCGCCGCCGAACGGCCGTGGCGTTGGTCACTGGGTGGCCGAAACCCGTACCACCCCGCTCCGGTAGCGCATAAGTTGGCGGGAAGCGCGCTTGTCGCGCTCCGTGCGTCCTCGGGGAGCCCATGCCATGACGGCCCTGCTCGGCCTGCTGCTGCTCGGACTGCTGCTCGCCACCACGGCTCCCCGGTTGCTGACCCGGGCGCGCTGGGTGGAACGCGAACCGGTGCTGGCCCTGCTGGTCTGGCAGTGCCTGGTGGTGGCCGTGCTGCTGTGCTGCGCGCTGAGCCTGGTGCTGGCCGCGATGGCCGCCCTGCCCGCGCTGCGCGAGGTGCTGTTCTCCTGCGCGCCGAACGGGGTGGAGGCCGCGTACGGGCTGCACAACGCCGAGGGCTGGGGCCGGTTGTGCGCGGCGGTGCTGGCGGCGGGCGGCCTGCAGACGGTGTTCGCGCTGACCCGCGAGGTCCGGACGGCGAAGGCGCTGCGCGCCCGCCGGCACGCCCGGCTCGCCGAGCTGTCGCCACCGCTGCCGGAGTCGATCGAGCCGGCCTCGGGCCGGGGCGCGCGGCCCCGCCGGGAGCGGCTGGTGGTGCTGGAGAACGTCCGCCCGGAGGCGTGGTCGCTGCCGGGGCACGAGTCCCGGCTGGTGGTGACCACCGGGGCGATGCGGAAGCTGACCGCCCGGGAGCTGGCGGCGGTTCTCAGCCACGAGCGCGGGCACGTCCGGGCCCGGCACCACTGGCTGGCGCAGGGCGCCCAGGCGCTCGCCTCCGGATTCCCCGGCGTCGGGGTGTTCAGCGCGTTCCGGGACCAGGTGGGCGAGCTGGTGGAGCTGGCGGCGGACGACCGGGCCGCGCGCCGGCACGGGCGGCACACCACGGCCCTGGCGCTGGCCGGGGTCAATCTGGAGCGCGGGGTCTTCGGTTCCTGCCCGCCCGGGCTGGCGCAGTCCCCGAAGCGGGTGGACCGGCTGCTGGCGGGGCGGCCCCGGCTGTCCGTGCCCAACCGGCTGCGGCTGACCCTGGTCGCCCTCGCGGCGCCCGCCGCGGTCGTCGTGCTGGCCGCCGCGCCGGGGCTGCTCGCCCTGCGCTGAACCGGCCGGGCCGCGCAAACCACAGCGGCGAACCGGCCGGTCACGTCCGCGTGTTGACGGGGGTCAGTCCGGGATCGGCCCGCAGGCGGGCACCGGGTCGTCGGCCAGGGTGAGCGAGAGCACCTCGCGGTGCAGCGGGCGCGCCTCGGTGTAGCGCCGGTGGCCCTCCTCGGTCACCGCGACCTTGATGCCCCGCCGGTCGTCCGAGCACATCGCCCGGGTGACCAGTCCGGCCTTCTCCAGGCGGCCGATCAGCCGGGAGAGCGCGCTCTGGCTGAGGTGCACGGTGGGGGCGAGTTCCTGGACCCGCAGCCCGCCGCCGGTGCCGTCACAGCCCTCGACGAGGCGCTCCAGCACTTCGAACTCGCTCATGCCCAGGCCGTGCTTCTCGCCCAGCTCGCGGTCGAGCAGGCAGGCGGTCTGGGCATGGCGGGCCAGCAGGTCGCGCCACTGGGCGACCAGACCTGCCTCCGCCGGGGAGTCGAGTTCAGCCACCGCGCCAGGGTATCACAGGCGTCCACAACTTATGCGTTAACATCTTATTCACTTGCATTGAATGCATGTGCATGTAGTCTCTTGCGCCATGACCACAGCGACCGCCACGACTCCTGACGCACCGTCATCCGCCGGGGGCCACTGGACCCCCCGCCTCTGGGGCACCCTGATCGTGCTCTGCGCCGCGCTCTTCCTGGACGCCCTGGACGTCTCGATGGTGGGCATCGCCCTGCCGTCCATCGGCTCCGAACTGCACCTGTCGACCTCCACCCTGCAGTGGGTGGTCTCCGGCTACGTGCTCGGCTACGGCGGCCTGCTGCTGCTCGGCGGCCGCACCGCCGACCTGCTCGGCCGCCGCCGGGTCTTCCTCGCCGCGCTCGCCGTCTTCGCCGGCGCCTCCCTGCTCGGCGGCCTGGTCGACGACGGCGGACTGCTGATCGCCGCCCGCTTCCTCAAGGGCGTCGCGGCCGCCTTCACCGCGCCGGCCGGCCTGTCGATCATCACCACGACGTTCCCCGAGGGCCCGGCCCGCAACCGGGCGCTGTCGATCTACACCACCTGCGGCGCCAGCGGCTTCTCGCTGGGCCTGGTTCTCAGCGGGCTGCTCACCTCGGTGGGCTGGCGCTGGACCTTCCTGATGCCGGTCCCGATCGCGCTGATCGCGCTGGTCTTCGCCGTCCGGCTGCTCCCCCGCCCGACCGAGGAGAAGGCGCACGGCCGCTACGACGTGCTCGGCGCGATCACCGGCACCGCCTCCGTCCTGCTGCTGGTCTTCACCGCCACCGAGGCGCAGGGCGCGGGCTGGCTCAGCCCGCGCACCCTGGGCTCGCTCGCCGTCGTGGTACTGCTCGTCGCGGCCTTCCTGGTGGTCGAGAGCCGCACCGCGCACCCGCTGGTGAGGCTCGGCATCTTCCGCAACGGCGCGGTCGCCCGCGCCAACGTGATCGCCTTCGCGATGGCCGGCGCGTACGGCGGCTTCCAGTTCGTGGTCACCCTCTACCTGCAGGACCTGCTCGGCTGGTCGGCCCTGGCGATGGCGCTCGGACTGCTCCCGGCCGGTGCGATGATCGCCCTCTCGGCGCCCTTCATGGGGCCGGTGGTGGACCGCTTCGGCACCGGCCGCCTGCTGCCGATCGGCCTGCTGGCCCTGGTCGGTGCGTTCGCCCTGTTCCTGCGGCTGGACGAGCACAGCTCCTACCCGGCGCTGGTGCTCCCGTCGATCGTGCTGCTCGGCGTCGGCTTCGCACTGGCCTTCCCCTCGGTGAACATCGCCGCCACCGACGGGGTGGCCGACGAGGAGCAGGGGCTCGCCTCCGGGCTGGTGAACACCGCGATCCAGGTGGGCACCGCGGTGGTGCTGGCCGGCGCCACCGCGATCATCACCGCGGGCAACGGCGGCGGCACCAGCGCCCAGGCCCAGCTGGACGGCTACCGGCCCGCGCTGCTCTTCGTCACCGGGGTCGCACTGGTCGGACTGGTGATCGCCGTGGGCGGCGCCGTGGTCGACCGGCGGAAGAAGGCAACTCCGCCGTCCGTGCCGGACTATGATTATCAGTCAGTCAGCCGGGAAGACCTGGCAGAGCAGCGCGGTGAGATCCTCAGCAAGCGCTGACCCACGAACGCTGGACGACGGCAGGGCCCCGATCCGGGTTCGGCCCTCTCCGTCGGGCAGGGCGCCGGCTCTACCAAACCCCCGTGTTGGTAGGGCCGGCGCCACCGTACGAACCGAACCGGGCCGCCCGGCCAAGGGCCGGCCGCCGCGGTTCGCCCGCCGGCCCGGCCAGTATATTGGCCGCCAGCCAACGAACGTACGGAGCAGACACGATGGCACCTCGCGGGGATTCGGTCAATGAGGAGATGCGCCAGCGCTCCCGGCGACGCATCATGCGGGCCACCGTCGAGCTGGTCGACCAGCGCGGATACGCCGGCACCACGCTGACCGACATCGCCGAGCGGGCCGGGCTCGCCCGCGGGCTGCTGTCCTACTACTTCGACGGCAAACGGCTGCTGATGCAGTCCGCGACCCACCGGATGATGCACCAGGCGCTCTCCGCCGCGCTCGACGAGCTGGCCCCCGACGCGGGCCCGGAGGCCCGGCTGGCCCGGGCCATCGACGCGGTACTCGGACTGGCCATGGACCACCCGCGGGTGATGCGCTCGCACCTCGCGCTGATCCTCGACCCGGACACCGGCGCCTTCGTCCAGGACCCGGAGCAGCAGCGCCTCGGCGCCATCCTCCAGGGACTGCTGCGCGACTGGGGGGCGCCGGACCCGGTGGCCGAGCACGCGGTGCTGCGCAGCGCGCTGATGGGCGGGTGCATAGGCGTGCTGCTGCCCGGGGCGGAGCTGCCGCTGGCCCCGATCCGCGCCGACCTGTTCGGCCGCTACGGCCTGCCCTGGCAGCTGGGCCGCCCGCCGCAGCCGCTCCCGCCGGAACGGGAACGGCCGCCGGCCCGCGGCTGACCCGCGGCGGCCGGCGGCCGTCCCCGTGCCGTGCTCCGGTCGGCTCCCGGTTCCCCGGCCGCCTCCCGGCTCCCGCTCAGCGCTCCTTCAGGATCGAGGCCAGCAGGTCGATGGTGCGCTCGGGCGTGAGACTGTCCACGCAGAGCCGCTCCATGACCTGGATGTAGGCGTCCACGTCGTCGCGCTTGTCCAGGTACAGCGCGCTGGTCAGCTGCTCCAGGTAGACCACGTCGGCGAGGTCCTGCTCGGGGAAGCGCAGGATGGTGAACGCACCGGACTCGCCCGCGTGCGCGCCGAAGCGGAAGGGCATGACCTGGATGACGACGTTGGCCTGCTCGGCGGCGTCGATCAGGTACTGGACCTGGCCCCGCATCACCTGGGGCCCGCCCACCGGTCGGCGCAGCGCGGCCTCGTCGATGACCGCCCAGAGCCGCGGGCTGTTGCCCTCGGTGAGCAGCTTCTGGCGGCGCATGCGCAGGCTGACCCTGCGCTCCACCTCCTCCTCGCTGATCACCGGCCGACTCTGGCCGAAAACCGCCCGTGCGTACTCCTCGGACTGGAGCAGGCCGGGGACGAACTGGACCTCGTAGGTACGGATCAGGGCAGCGGCCTCCTCCAGGCCGACGTAGGTCTGGAACCAGCCCGGCAGGACGTCGTTGAAGCTGTGCCACCAGCCCGACTTGTTCGCCTCGCGGACCAGGCCGAGCAGCGCCTCGCGTTCGAGGCCGTCGTCCACGCCGTAGAGGCTGAGCAGGTCGGCGACGTCACGTTCCTTGAAGCTGACCCGGCCGAGTTCCATGCGGCTGATCTTGGACTCGGAGGCCCGGATCGCGTAGCCCGCATCCTCGCGGGTGATGCCACGCGTCTCGCGGAGCCGGCGCAGCTGGGAGCCGAGGAGGATCCGGCGGACCATCGAGCCGCCGCCCGGCTGAACTGTGGTCATGCGGTCCTAACCTCCACCTAGGGCAAACAGCGCACAGTCTGCCATCAGTTGAGCGCTCACGGTGCCGATACTGACGGATGTTCCTATCAGTTCTGCACTCCGCACACCAGGATGCACGTGCATCCGGCGCTTGCATATGCCATTTGAACGACTGCACGTGAATCGACTCTTGCATCTGCAGTGAGCGCAGAGCACGATGGTGCACGTGCACCTGCACATCCCTGGCAATCCCGCGGGCTCCGCGTCGACCCCACGCGCGATTCCGTGCACCGGCCCGGCAGCGCCCCCGCGCCTCCGGGCCCTCGTGCGCGCGCGCCTGGTCGAGGGGGCGGCCGCGCGGCCGAGCGAGTCGGAGGTGACCGGCATGACCCCGGCGGGTCCAGCCGTGTCCGCCCCCTTATGGGAGGAGCTCTTCATGAGCACCGGAACGGCTTTGGCAGTCGACCCCCATGTGGTCACCTGTACGCTCGCCCCCCGCTATGAGGCCGTCAGAACCGCGCGCGACTTCGCCAGAACCGCCCTGCGGCGCTGGGGCCTGGACGAGCTCTTCGACGACGTCGCGCTGGTGGCATCGGAGCTGGTGACCAACGCGCTGCGGCACGCGATCGGCGCGTGTCCCACCGCGGCGGACGACTACGACTTTCCCACGCAACCGGCGGCCGAGAGCCGGCTGCCGATCCGAATAAGCCTCGTGCACCGCGCGCCCCAGGTGGTCTGCGCGGTGAGCGATCCGAGCAGCATCGGACCGGTGGCCCGGGAGGCGGACTTCGTGGCGGAGTCCGGACGCGGCCTGCACCTGGTGGACTCGTTCAGCCGCTCCTGGGGCTGGCATCCGCTGGGCGGCGGCAAGGTCGTCTGGGCCCTGTTCGAGGCGCAGGAGGCGCAGCGTCCGGCGCCCGACCCGGTGGCGGAGTTCGGCGGACGGCACCGACGCTCGGCCTGATCGGCACCCGGCGGACCCGCGTGCGGCGGAACGGCCCCGCGCGACCACCACAGCACGGCGAACGACACCCCGGCAGCGGCGACCGGCGGCCCTCGGGCAGCGGGCACCGGCAGCCCCCGGCGGTGGCGGCTCCTCCGATCCGCGTGCGGCGGCTCGGCAGAGCGGCGGGCGGGAACCGTAGCGCTTCCCCGGCGCATCCCCGGCGCATCCCGGGACCGGTCCCGGGCAGGGCCGCCCGACGGCGGTCCGCGGAAGGGTTCCGGACGACGGGCTCCGCGACTCCGCGACTCCCGACGAGGAGCCCGGGCGAGGATCCCGGACAAGACAAAGGCCGTCGTGGTGTCAGCACCCACGACGGCCCCCCGAATGGTGAAGCCGGCGGCCGGTCAGACCGCCAGGTGGTCGAACTCCCCGTCCTTCGCCCCCAGGAGCAGTGCGGCGATCTCGGCCCGGGTGTAGATGAGCGCCGGACCGTCCGGGAAGCGGGAGTTGCGCATCGCCACCTCGCCCCCCGGGAGGGCGGCGAACTCGACGCAGTTGCCCTGGGAGTTGCTGTGCAGGCTCTTCTGCCAGACCACGCCCTCGAGGTCGGTGGCAGCCATCCCGTTGTACGTGTCGTACCTGTCGTACCTGTCGTGCGTGTCGTGCATAGAAATCTCCCGAAGAGCTCCGGAGTGGGTCGTTCAGCTCGGCGCCCCGGCCCCGGCCGAACGCACGGGCCGGCCCCGTACCGGCCCGGCACAACGCCTCACTTGACGTGATGATAGCTCCAGTGCACGTGCATCAGCACGGGACGTTGCAGGTGCACGGCCTTTTCGACACCGAAACGGAACTCTTCACGAGGCACTCCCCCGACCGTACGTAAGCGGACATAGCCGACTGAATCGGCAAGCCGTCGCTAACCGCCCGTAGGCGAACACCCGCCGATTGTTGATCTTCGAACGCCGGGAGTCGCCCTTTCGTGACCCTCCGTCAGGCCGCCCGCGCGCTGTGAGACATCTCACGCGCGGGAGCGGCAACGCGGTTCCCCTTCCGGCGCATCTGAGCGGGTACCGGGAGAACTGCCGCCCGGGGGCCGGTTATGTCCGCATTTCCCCGCGGCCTCCCCGCCCGGTTCGGCAGCCGACTGCGGGCCGGGCGGACCGATGTCCTACGATCTCCGCCATGAGCACCGCAGCCATCCCGGGCGCGCCACTGCCCGTCCGCACTCCAGGCTCCCGTGCGCGGGGGCGCCACCGCCGTCCCGAGCGCCCCGAGATCCCGGCCGGTTCCCCGGCCCTGCTGCTCGCCGTCCCCGCGGCCGCCGGGCCGGAATCCCGGCCCGTCGTCGAGGAGCTGCTGTCCATCGTCCGCAGCGAGCAGAACGGCGTGCGGACCGCCGCCGGCTACCTCCCCTCCGGTGACGGCGGGGCGAGCGGTGAGCGCACCGTCGCCGAACTGCTGACCGAGGCGGCCGAGGCCGGCCTGCCCGCGCCGGTCGTGGTGCCGCTGGTGCCCGGCCCGCACGACTTCCTGCCCGAACTGCACCGGCTCGCCGCCGAGTACGGCGCCCCCGTCACCGACGCGCTGGGCCCGCACCCGCTGCTCGCCGAGGGCGTCCACGTCCGCCTCTCCGAGGCCGGGCTGGCCCGTGCCGACCGCGCCCGGCTGTTCGCCATCGCGACCGCCGCCGACGGCGTGGTGCTCACCACCGTCGGCGGGCAGGCCGCGGCCGACGCCGCCGGCATCACCGGCATGCTGCTGGCCGCCCGGCTCGCCGTGCCGGTGGTCGCCGCCGCGCTGGACCTGCCCGGCTCCGTCGCCGACGCCGTCGCCCACCTCAAGGAGATGGGCGCCCAGAACCCGGCGCTGGCCCCGCTGGTGATCGGCCCGGAGGCGGACGCCGAGCTGCTCGCCACGGCCGCCGAGGAGTCCGGCTGCCCGTCGGCCGCGCCGCTGGGCGCGTACCAGGCGGTGGGCCAGCTGCTCGCCTCCACCTACCTGGCCGCGCTGCCGGCCGTCGCCCCCGAGGCCGGGGCCGACGAGTCGGACGCCGACGAGGCCGACGGCACGCGCGCCGGCGGGCGGCACGCCGCCCAGTAGCACCCCGTCACGCGGAAGGGCCCGGAACGGACGCACCGCCCCGGGCCCTCCTCGCGTTCCCTACCGGCCCACCCGGGTGGTGGGCGCGGCGGCGTCCTTCAGCTTCAGCGCGGGCACCTGCACCGGCCGCGACTGGCCGGCCAGCGTGGGCACCGCGGCCGCGGCGGCGTTCCACTGCGGCTGGGCGGTGCCCTCCTCGCCCGCCCGGCGCACCTGGAGCACCTCGGTGGACCCGGCCCGGCGCAGCAGGACGTTCTTGGGCGGACCGGCCTGCGGGTCCAGCCACAGCTCGTTGCCGCCGAACTCGCAGTCCAGCACCAGCACGTCGTCCGGCTTGCCGTCGGCCCCGGCGCGGAAGGCGATCCCGGCCCGGCGGTAGCCGGTGAACCGGCAGCGGCCGAAGGTGACCGACTCCCCGGCGAGTTCGTGCCGCGCGGTGGAGACCGCGAAGTCGCTCTTCCCGGCCGCGTCGATCAGCAGCCCGTCGAAGACGGTGCCCCGGTCGCGGCCGAGCGAGTGCAGCGCCACTCCCCCGCCCGCGTTGCCGTACAGCACGCTCGCGGTGTAGTCGAAGTCGTTGAGGTAGGCGCCGTGCTCGATGCCCCAGCCGCCGTTGTGGTACGCGGCGAACTCGGTGACCACGTGGTGCTGCTTGGCGTTGAGCCAGACGAAGATGCCGTCCTGCAGGTTGTTGTGGGCCAGGCAGCGCTGGAAGGTCCAGACGCCCTCGCTGTTCTCCGGCCACTCGAAGCCGGAGGCGCCGTTCGCCCCCTGCACGCCGACCGCCACGCAGTCCAGCGCCTTGCCGCCGGTGCCCGCGCCGAGGTTGAAGCCGGTCAGCCGGTAGGCCCGGGGGTTGGGTTCGAGCAGGGTGCGGGAGGCGACGCAGGACTCGTAGACGATGTCGTCGGACGGCTGCTGGGGGGTGCGGGTGTCCAGCGGACCGTCCCACCAGTAGGCGTCCTCCCAGGTCTCGTGGCTGATGCAGCTGCGGAAGGTGATGCCGTGGCTGGCGTGCGGGACGTACGCGTGGCTGCCGGCGTCGCGGACCACCACGCCCTCGACGACGGTGCCGCGGGTGGCGTCGCCGAGCCGGTGGAAGTGCAGTCCGTACCGGCCGAGCACCGGCGCGGTGACCGGGGCGGTGCCGTCCGGGCCCTTCCAGGTCTCCCTGGTGTCGGCGCGCGGGCCGACCCAGCGCAGCGCGGCGTGCCGCACGTCGGCCCGGCGGGAGCTGGTGAGGTGGACGTGGGTGCGGCCCCCGGCGGTGCCCTCGACCCGGACGCTGCGGGTCAGGTTGAGCACCTCGGCGCCGACGGTGACGCCCCCTCCGGCGGCGACCCGGGGGTGGGCGTACCGCAGCGGGGCATCCAGGGTGACGGTGGTTCCGCTGACGGACCGGATGGTGACGAGGTCGTAGCCGGCGGCGAAACCCTCCTGGTCGGGCGGGCCGGTCGGGGTGACGGCGAGTTCGTCGCCGGGCAGCCAGCCGGCCGGCGGGGAGGTGAGGTTGACGACCGTGTCGCCGGCCCCGAGCTCGCGGTCGGCGCGGACCCAGGCGGTCTTGGCGGCGCCGTCCAGCCGCAGGTAGCCGGCGCCGGTGACCCAGAGGCCGACGTCGGTGTCGACCACCTTCATGCCGTCGCCCTGGAACCGCTTCTCGTCGACGCCGGGGAAGCGCAGGGTGTGGACGTGGCCGCCGTCGGGGGCGAGGGCCAGGGCGCCGCGGACCTCGACGTTCCCGGCGGCGGCGAGGGTGACGGTGCGGTCGGCGGCGAAGGTGAGCGCGCCGCCCGGCTCGACCAGCAGGGAGCCGACCTCGGCGTCGGTGTCGAGCAGGACCCGGTCGGTGATCCGCACCGCGCTGCGCGGTCCCGGCGGGCTGCCGCCCCAGCCGGCCCGGTCGGACCAGCGGCGGCCGCCCTGGTCGACGGTGGGCGCGGGGGCGGGCTGCTCGGGGGCGCCGGTACCCGGGGGGCCGGTGCCGTCCGGCGGGGCGGCGCCGTGGCCGCCGTCGGAGCCCATCGGGCCGGCGGCCTCGGTCGGGGTGGTCCCGATGACCGCGGCCGGGGTGACCAACCGGGTCTCGCCGGTCAGCGAGCGGCGCAGGATCTCCTCGCCGCTGATCGCCGCGAAGGCGGTGCCGACGGCCAGCCAGCGCAGTAGTGCCCGGCGGGTCAAGTGAGTTCGGGACGGTTCGGTCGGGATGTCCGCTCTGCGGTGCTTTGCCCGGCGATGCGCTCCGCGTGGCCGGGCGGCCGGACGGGGGGTGTTCGGCTCCTCGTCGATGCCCATCGGTGCGTAGCCCTCTCTCCGGACGGCTGCGGCGGTGCCGGCGCGCCGCCGACGCTCTGAAGCATAGGCAGTTGCGTTGGCCACGACCGGCGTTGCGGAAAACCGGTCATTTCTGATCATGAAGGACAGCCGCTCAGCACGGATTTCGCAAACCGTGACGAGCGTCACACATGTTTGCGGTTTGAACGCGCCTCTGCTTAACGTGCTCCCCGTTCGTGGCCACACGGACCCAGCACGTCCGCGACGCCGAGTCCTGCCGTCGGGCGCGCTGGCAGCGCAATGCACCACGGCAGGAGCGGGGGAACCACAGGTAGTTCGCCCAGGACCGGTCCTCGGACCGGCCCCGGGCTAGGGGTGAAGCCGCGTCCACAGCGCGGCCGGGCAACTCCGGCCCGAATCCGACAGCTCACCTCGCAGGCGTGGGAGAGGACCACGTCTTCATGCTGCCCACCAACGGCACCCGACTGTCCGGCCGTACCCGTCGCGCGATCGCCGCCCTCGGCGTCGCGGGCATCGGCCTCACCGTCCCCGGCCTGACCGCCGGCACCGCCTCGGCCGCCTCCGTCGCCACCTGGGACAAGGTGGCCCAGTGCGAGAGCGGCGGCAACTGGAGCATCAACACCGGCAACGGCTTCTACGGTGGCCTCCAGTTCACCAACTCCACCTGGTCCGGGTTCGGCGGCACCGCGTACGCCGCGCGCGCCGACCTCGCCACCAAGGACCAGCAGATCGCGATCGCCGAGAAGGTCCTGGCCGTGCAGGGCCCCGGCGCCTGGCCGGTCTGCTCGGTCAAGGCCGGTCTGACCAAGGGCGGCACCCCGGCCGCGGTGGACACCTCCGCCGCCGCCAAGCCGGCCACCCAGGCCCCGGCCGCGCAGACCCCCGCCGCGCAGTCCCCCGCCGCGCAGGCCCCGGCCGCCAAGCCGGCGGGCAAGCCCGCCGCGCAGCCGCAGGCCGCCACCACCGCGCCCGGCACCGCCCCCGCCGCCGAGCAGCGCCAGAGCGACCGGCAGTGGCGTCAGCAGAGCGGCCAGCGGGCCTCCGAGGCCTACACCGTGGCCGCCGGCGACTGGCTGTCCACCATCGCCGACGAGCAGCACGTCCAGGGCGGCTGGCAGCGCCTGTACGAGCTCAACCGCGCCACCCTGACCGACGGCCCGCACGCCATCTACCCGGGCCAGCGGCTGAGCCTGGGCGACCGTGCCCAGGGCCAGGGCTTCGACTGGTTCAACCGCGCCCAGGGCGACACCCGGGCTCCGTCCGCGCAGACCCAGACCCAGACCCCGGCCACCAAGCCGGCGAACAAGCCCGCCGCGCAGGCCGAGACCCCGGCGCCGGCCCCGACGGCCACCGGCAGCATGGCCGCCGCCGTCGCCTTCGCCCAGTCGAAGGTCGGCCAGGCCTACGTCTACGGCGGCACCGGCAACGGCGGCTGGGACTGCTCCGGCCTGACCCAGGCCGCGCTGCGCGCCGCGGGCATCTCCGTCCCGCGCGTCGCCGCCGACCAGGCCGCCGCGTCCACCCACGTCTCGCTGGACGCCCTCAAGCCGGGCGACCTGCTGTTCTGGTCCAACAACGGCAAGGACTCCGGCGTCTACCACGTCGCGCTGTACATCGGCGACGGCAAGTACGTCGAGGCCGCCAACCCGAGCTCGGGCGTGCGGACGCAGACCGTCGCCAACTGGGCGCCGGACTTCGCCGGCCGGGTCTGATCCCGTCACGCCGCGGCCCCCGGGGAGAGTCCGGTCGCTCCTCCCCGGGGGCCGCGGCATGCCCGGACGCGGGCGCGCGAAGAGCGGCCATGGTCAAACCGGGGCCGCACCGGGCATGCTGCTGCCCTGCACCCGAGGAGGAGTCACCATGGCCCAGGTCACCGTCACGCTCGACGCCAACCTCGCGATCGACGCGATGATGCTGTCCGGCACCAGGAACCCGCAGGACGCCGTCGAACTGATCCTCCGCGACTACCTGGAGCGGGGCCGGCGCACCGAGACCCGCACCGGCGACGCCGCCGACGGCCACCGGGTCATCCAGGACCGCCCGGTCGCCCAGGAGGGCTGAGCGGCCGCAACGCCGAAGGGGCCCGGGAGCACATCCGCTCCCGGGCCCCTTCGGCACCCTGATCGGCGCACGGGCCGCTCAGTACACGGCTGCTCAGCGCGCGCGGGCGCCGGTCGAGCCGCGCATCACCAGCTCCGGCTGGAACATGAACTCCCCGCGCTGCGCGGCGTTGCCGCCGACCTCCTCCAGCAGCGCGTCCACCGCCGCGGTGGCCATCGCCTCCACCGGCTGGCGCACGGTGGTCAGCGGCGGCTCGGTGAAGGCGATCAGCGGCGAGTCGTCGAATCCGACCACCGAGATGTCCTGCGGCACCGCCAGGCCCCGCTGCCGGACCGCCCGTATCGCGCCGAGCGCCATCATGTCGCTGCCGCAGACGATCGCCGTGCAGCCCTTGTCGAGCAGCGCCCCGGCCGCCGCGTGCCCGCCCTCCACGCTGAACAGCGTGTGGTGGACGAGTGCCTCGGCCTCCTCCCGGCTGCGCCCGAGCACCTCCCGCATGGCCGCGGTGAAGCCCTCGATCTTGCGCAGCACCGGCACGTACCGCTGCTGGCCGACCGCCAGGCCGATCCGCTCGTGGCCGAGTTCGGCGAGGTGCTGGACGGCCATCCACATCGCGGCCCGGTCGTCCGGCGAGATGAACGGCGCGTCGATCCGCTCGCTGTAGCCGTTGATCAGCACGAACGGCACCCCGCGCCCGGCCAGCCGGGCGTAGCGGTCGTGGTCGGCGGTGGAGTCCGCGTGCAGGCCGGAGACGAAGACGATGCCCGCCACGCCCCGGTCGACCAGCATCTCCACCAGTTCGTCCTCGGTGGAGCCGCCCGGCGTCTGGGTGCAGAGCACCGGCGTGTAGCCGTGCCGGCTCAGCACCTGCTCGATCACCTGGGCCAGCGCCGGGAAGATCGGGTTGCTCAGCTCCGGCGTGATCAGCCCGATCAGGCCCGCGCTGCGCCGGCGCAGCCGGGTCGGCCGCTCGTAGCCGAGCACGTCCAGGGCCGCCAGCACGGTCTGCCGGGTGGCGGCCGAGACGTTGGCCTTGCCGTTGAGCACGCGGGAGACGGTGGCTTCGCTGACCCCCGCCTGCGCCGCGATGTCTGAGAGTCGCGCCGTAGTCACGATCCCAGAGCCTATTGCAACCACGTCAGACCTCCCACCAGTCGGTGCTGTCCGCGGCGAGCACCGCCTCGCCGTCCGCCACCACCGGGTCGGCGCCGGCGGAGGTGAGCAGCAGTCGGCCGGGGGCCGGTATCCGGACCGGGGCGCCGGTGGTGTTGACGGTGCAGACGAAGGAGCCGCGGCGGAACGCCAGGGTGCCCTCGGGGCCCTCCAGCCACTGGACGTCCGTGCCGGCGCCGAGGTCGGGCCGCGCCTTGCGGACGGCCAGCGCCGAGCGGTACAGCTCCAGGGTGGAGGTCGGATCGCCGGTCTGCGCCTCGACGCTGAGGCCGGCCCACTCGGCGGGCTGCGGCAGCCAGGACGGTCCGCCGGCGCTCGGGCCGAAGCCGTAGGGGGCCTCGGTGCCGGACCACGGGATCGGGACGCGGCAGCCGTCGCGGTAGCCGTCCTGGCCGGCCTGACGGAAGAACGACGGGTCCTGGCGGACCTCGTCGGGCAGGTCGGTGACGTCCGGCAGGCCGAGTTCCTCGCCCTGGTAGACGTAGGCGGAGCCGGGCAGCGCGAGCATCAGCAGGGTGGCGGCGCGGGCCCGGCGCAGGCCGAGTTCGCGGTCGCCGGCGGTGCGGATCTGGGTGCCCAGGCCCGGCGGGTTGGCGAACCGGGTGGCGTGCCGGGTGACGTCGTGGTTGGAGAGCACCCAGGTGGTGGGGGCGTCGACCGGGCGCATCGAGTCGAGCGAGAGGTCGATCACCGCGCGCAGCTCGGCGGCGTCCCAGGAGGTGCCGAGGTACTGGAAGTTGAAGGCCTGGTGCAGCTCGTCGGGGCGCACGTAGTTGGCGGTGCGCTGGACGGTCGGGGTCCAGGCCTCGGCGACGCCGATCCGCTGCCCCGGGTACTCGTCGAGGATCCCGCGCCAGCTGCGGTAGATCTCGTGCACGCCGTCCTGGTCGAAGAAGGGCATGACGTCGTTGCCGAGCAGCTTGAGCTGGTCGGCGCCGCCGAGGTCGGGCAGGCCGGGGGCCTTGACCAGGCCGTGGGCGACGTCGATGCGGAAGCCGTCGACGCCCATGTCCAGCCAGAAGCGCAGGATGGAGCGGAACTCGTCGGCGACGGCCGGGTTCTCCCAGTTGAAGTCGGGCTGCTCCGGGGCGAACAGGTGCAGGTACCAGTCGCCGGGGGTGCCGTCCGGGTCCTCGGTGCGGGTCCAGGCCGGGCCGCCGAAGATGGACTCCCAGTCGTTGGGCGGCAGTTCGCCGTTCTCGCCCTTGCCGGGGCGGAAGTGGTAGCGCTCGCGCAGCGGGGAGCCGGGGCCCTCGCGCAGGGCGCGCTTGAACCACTCGTGCTGGTCGGAGGAGTGGTTGGGGACGAGGTCCACGATGATCCGCAGGCCCAGCTGGTGGGCGTCGCGGATCAGCGCGTCGGCGTCCAGCAGGGTGCCGAACACCGGGTCCACAGCGCGGTAGTCGGCGACGTCGTAGCCGGCGTCGGCCTGCGGGGAGGCGTAGAACGGCGAGAGCCAGACGGCGTCCACGCCGAGGTCGCGCAGGTAGGGCAGGCGGCTGCGGATGCCGGGCAGGTCGCCCATGCCGTCGCCGTTGGAGTCGGCGAAGCTGCGCGGGTACACCTGGTAGATGACCGCGTCCCGCCACCAGCCTCTGTCCGCGGCGGCACCGGCCTCGTGAGCGGTGGCGTCGGCGGCGGGCCGGGAGGTGTCGGCCAGGTTCTGGGTCATGGACGGTATCCCTTGGGAAGTGGGGGCGGAGCGGTCGGGACGTCGAGGGGTGACGTCGTTCAGGACTTCGAGGCGCCGGCGGTCAGGCCGGTCACCAGGTGGCGCTGCACCAGGTAGAAGAGGACCGAGGAGGGGATGGCGATCAGCACGGCGGTCGCGGCCATCAGGTTCCACTGGGCGTCGTGCTCGCTGACGAAGGTCTGCAGGCCGACGGCCAGGGTGTACTTGTCGGAGCTGAGCATGAAGGTGGAGGCGAAGGCGACCTCGGCCCAGGCGGTGAGGAAGGAGTAGAAGGCGGCGACCGCCAGGCCCGGGCGGGCGAGCGGCAGCACCAGGCGCCAGAAGGTGCCGAACGGGGTGAGCCCGTCGACCCGGCCGGCCTCGTCGATCTCCACCGGGATGGTGTCGAAGTAGCCCTTCAGCAGCCAGGCGCAGTACGGCACGGTGGTGGTCGAGTAGACCAGGATCAGGCCGAGGTAGCTGTCCAGCAGGTCGAGCTTGGACAGGATCGTGTACATCGGCACGATCAGCACGGCGATCGGGAACATCTGGGTGACCAGCAGCGACCACATGAGCGGCTTGTGGCCGGGGAAGCGCATCCGGGAGACGGCGTAGCCGGTGGAGGCGGCGATCAGCACGCCGAACACGGTGGTGACGCCGGAGACCAGGAAGGCGTTGCCGAACCACTTGAAGAAGTCGGTGTCGAACAGCACCGTCGAGTAGTTGGACAGCGTCAGCTTGCCGAGGATCTCGCCGGGGTGCAGGTAGTCGGTCTTGTCCGGGCCGAACGAGACGTAGAGGATCCACGCCACCGGGAAGAGCGCGATCAGGCTGGCCAGGGTCAGCGCGCCGTGCATCAGGGTCCTGGCGAGCGGGCCGGACTCGCCGCGGGGGCGGACCTTGGCCGGCCGGGCGGCGGGGGCCGCGGGCCGGGCGGTGAGGGGGGTGGGTCGGTCGGTGGTGGTGCTCATCGAAGTGCCTCCTTCGTGGTCGCTGGGTTCGCCGGGGTCAGCCGTTCGCCCGCTCGTTGCGGGCGAGCCAGCGGCGGTAGAAGGCGGTGAAGACGATCAGGATGGAGAGCAGGATGACGCCGTAGGCGGCGGACTGCGCGTAGTCCCGGGGCTGCTGGCCGAAGCCGAGCCGGTAGGCCCAGGTGACCAGCAGCTGGGCGTCGGGGGCGCCGTTGCCGAACAGCAGGAAGATGACGGCGAACTGGTTGAACGTCCAGATGATGCCGAGCAGCACGACGGTCGAGGAGACGGTGCGCAGGCCGGGCAGGGTGACGTGGCGGAAGCGCTGCCAGGCGGTGGCGCCGTCCATCTCGGCGGCCTCGTACAGCTCGGCGGGGATCGACTGGAGGCCGCCGAGCAGCGAGATCATCATGAACGGCACGCCGACCCAGGTGTTGACCAGGACGGCGGCGGCCTTCTGCGCGGTCGGGTCGTCCAGCCAGCCCGGCTCGGGCAGGTGCAGGGCGGAGAGCAGGCCGTTGACGGCGCCGCCGTCGGCGAGCATCAGGCGCCAGGAGAAGACGGTGACGAAGGTCGGCACGGCCCACGGCAGGATCAGCAGCATGCGGTAGACGGCGCGGCCGCGCAGCTTCTGGTTGAGCAGCAGGGCGAGGCCCAGGCCGATGGTGTAGTGCAGGCCGACGCACAGGGCGGTCCAGGCGATGGTCCACACGAAGTGCGACCAGAAGCGGTCGTAGGAGCCGGGGCCCCAGAGGATGTCGGCGTAGTTGTCGAAGCCGACGAAGCTGTAGCTCGCCGGGATCTCGTTGGCGCCGATCTTGCGGGCGACGTTGAGGCTGTTGGCGTCGGTGAGGGTGAGCCAGAGGCCCTCGGCGAGCGGGTAGAGCACCAGGACGCCGAGGACCAGCACGACCGGTGCGATCATCGCGTAGGCGTACCAGTGCTTGGCGTACGAGCGCTTGAGGCGCTCCATCAGGCCCGGACGCGGATCGCGCTGCCGGCTGCCCTGGCCGGTGGCGCCCTGCACGGCGACTGACATTGTTCGACACCTTCTCGGGGAGGTCCGCCGCCTCGCTTCGGCGACTGCTGCTACGGGGCCGGCCGTCCGGCCCACCGGGGGAACGGCGGGCCGGACGGCTGGGGAGGGACTACTTGGCGAAGCCCGGGAGGAGCTTGGCGTAGTCGGTGGCGACGGTGTTCAGGCCGTCCTGGGTCGCGGTGCCCTGGACGATCTTGCCGAGGTTGGTGCCCAGCGAGGCGAACAGCGAGCTGTACTCGGGCAGCTCGGGGCGCGGCTTGGCGCTGGACAGCACGGCCTGGAAGCCGGCGATGCCGGGGTCGGCCTTGACCTCGGCGGTGAAGGCGTCCTCGCGGGTCGGCAGCGTGGAGTTCTTCTGCGCGATGAAGGCCTGGCTCTCGGCCGAGGTCATGAAGGCGGCGAACTTCTCGGCGGCGGCCTTGTGGGCCTTGTCGGCGCCGGCGTAGACGGAGATGTTGTGGCCGCCGGTCGGGGCGCCGCCCTTGCCGGCGGTGCCGCCCGGGACCGGGGCGATGCCCAGGTTGGTCTTGTCGGCGAAGGCGGAGCCCTTGTAGATGTTGGTGATCTCCCAGGGACCCTGGACGATCGCCGCGACCTTGCCGCTGTTGAAGGCGTCCATCATGTGCGCGTAGGCGTCGGTGGTGACGTCGGCCTTGGCGGTGCCGGGCGCGGTGAACAGGGACTTGTAGGTCTCGATCGCCTTGACGGCCTCCGGCCCGGCGACGGTGATCTTCTTGCCCTTGGCGTCGACGGTGTCGGTGCCCTCGCCGAACAGGAACGGCATCGCGTAGTAGCCGTCGGCGGCCTTCAGCCAGAAGCCGTCGACGCCGGCCTTCTCCTTGACCGCGGCGGCGGCGGTCTTGAGCTCGTCCCAGGTGGTGGGGGCGGCGGTGATGCCGGCCTTGGCGAAGAGCTCCTTGTTGTAGAGCAGGCCGAGGGTGTCGGTGACCAGCGGCACGCCGTAGAGCTTGCCCTCGTAGCTGGCCTGCTGGATGAGGCTCGGCTGGAACTTCGCGGAGTCGGCGGCGGCCGGGGTGCCGTCCAGCGGCGCCAGGTAGCCGGCCTTGGCGAAGGCGGCGGTCCAGCCGACCTCGGAGCGGAACACGTCCGGGGCGCCCTTGGCCCCCATCGCGGTCTGGAGCTTGTTCTGCGCCTGGTCGAAGGGCACGTTGACGAAGTCGACCTTGACACCCGGGTTGGCCGCCTCGAACTTCTTGACGAGCTCCTGGTAGTTCGGCGCCTCGTTGGTGGCGTTCGAGGTGTCCCAGTAGGTGAGGGTGACCGGCCCGTCGGCCTTGCCGTCCGAGCTGGAGCCGCTGCTGCCACAGGCAGCCATCGAGACCGCGAGGGCCACAACGAGGGCAGAGGCCGCGATGCCACGCCGCATGAGAACTCCTTGGAGGGTGGGGGTGCCCGAAATAGTCGGAGACAGGCGCATAATGGCTGCCTTGCCTCGCGCCGACCGCACCGTTGCTGCCGCCGGGCCCGCAAGGAAGTTAACAGCGGGGCAACAGGTGCGGAAACCCTTTGCAGCAAGTTTCTGCAAGAAACGGCGATCGTTACGCCCGCGTGTCCTCCGCGTTGCCGCACAGTAGTGGACGTGCGGGCGCCTTGCGGATTTTCGTCCGGTTTGCCCCGGTCGGCCGCGCCGCCGGGGCCACCCTCCGTGGTGAAAGGCCGTGATGAAAGGCTCTTGCAGCCCCCGTCAGCCGACCGCGCCGAACCGCAGCAGGGTCGTCGAGCGGAACTCCTGCCCCGGGCGCAGCTCGGTGCTCGGGAAGGCCGGGTGGTGCGGGGCGTCCGGGAAGTGCTGGGTCTCCAGCGCGATCCCGGCGAACGGCCCGTACGGGACCCCCCGCGCGCCGGTGACCGCGCCGTGGAAGGTGTTGGCCGTGTAGACCTGGACGCCCGGCTCGGTGGTCCACACCTCCAGGGTGCGGCCGCTCACCGGGTCCTCCAGCCGCGCCGCCCGGGCCGGGGAGCCGTCCGCCGGGCGGGGCCGCAGCACCCAGTTGTGGTCGTAGCCGCCGGGGCCGGTCAGCTGCGGGTGGCCGTCGTGCACCGACTTGCCGATCGGCCGGGCGGTGGTGAAGTCGAACGGCGTCCCCGCCACCGGCTCGATCCGGCCGTACGGGATCTGCCGCTCGTCGACGGGGGTGTAGCCGTCGGCGTCCAGGGTGAGCAGGTGGCCGAGCACGTCGCCGGAGCCCTCGCCGGCCAGGTTGAAGTAGGCGTGGTTGGTGAGGTTGACCACGGTCGGCGCGCTGGTCACCGCGTGGTAGCGGATCGCCAGTTCGCCGTCCGCGCCGAGGGTGTAGTCGACGGTGACGTCCAGCGCGCCGGGGAAGCCCTGGTCGCCGTGCGGGCTGTGCAGCGACAGCCGGACGCCGCCGGGCACCTCCTCGGCCGCCCAGATCCGGTGCGCGAAGCCGTCCGGGCCGCCGTGCAGGGTGACCCCGCCGCCGGTCGGGGCGAGCTGGTGCTCCACGCCGTCGACGGTGATGCTGCTGCCGGCGATCCGGTTGGCGTAGCGGCCGACGACGGGGCCGTAGTGGCGGGCCGGGCCGAGGATGTCGGCGAGCCGGTCGGTGGAGAGCAGCACCTGGGCGGGGCGCCCGGCCCGGTCGGGGGCGACCACGGTGTGCAGGGTGGCCCCGAGGGTGAGCACGCTCGCCTCGTACGGGCCGGCGCGCAGCGTCCACCGCTCGATCGCGGCTCCCGCGCCCGAGGGCTCGAAGGGCTCGCGCCGCACGCTGGTGGTCTGCGGCCCGTTCGCCGGGGGCGTCGCCATGGCCTGCTCCTCATCCTGGCGGGCCACCGGAGCGCGCCCGCCCTTCGCCGGGGTACCGGGCCCCGGGCGGGGCCTGGTCGCCGAAAGCCTAGTGAGCCGGGACGGCGCGCAGGCGCTCATGCGGTGCCCGCGCGCCGTCCGGTGCGGCGTGCGCCCGGTGCCGGGGTGTCAGCGGCCGGCGCCGGACCCGCCTCCGGTGGTGTCCGGCCGGCCCGGGCGGTCGAGCGGGTCGGAGCCGTCCCGCTGCGCGGGCGGCAGGCCGAGCGCGGCGGCCAGGCCGTCGGGGCCGCTGCCGGCCTTGCGGTAGACGGCGGCCAGCCGGCGGTTGACCAGGCTGAGCGGGAGGGCCAGGTGATCGGCGATCCGCTGCGGCGGCACGCCCCGCACCGCCAGTTCGGCGATGTCCCACTCCGGCTGGCTGAGCGTCTCGCGCATGTCGCCGAGCCGGTTGGGCCGCAGGCCGTAGTTGGCCAGCTCGCGCCGGGCCCGGTCGACCAGCCCGTCCGCCGCGCAGTGCTGGGCCAGCTCGATGCCCTGGTAGAGGTACTCCTGGGCGTCCTCCAGCCGGCCGACCCGGCGCAGCGCGGCTCCGAGGTCGACCAGCGCGACGGCGTGCTCGTAGCCCGCCGGCGACTGGCCGAGGTGGGTGACCGCCCGCTCCAGCAGCTCGACCGCCTGCTGGCCGTCCTCGATCTGGGCGTGCAGGCGCAGCGCCGTGCCGATCGCCGAGGCGGTGCCGAACCGCTCCGCGTCGACGACCGAGCGCCGGGCGTACGCGCGGGCCCGCTCCGGCTCGTCCGGGGCGATCGCGATGGCCAGGTGCCCGGCCCAGGGCGCCCAGACCGTGTTGTGCCAGCCCCGGAGGTCCAGCTGGGCGCCGGCCTCGGTGAGCGCGGCCGCCGCGCCGGCGGGCCGGTTGACGGCGAGCAGCAGCTTCCCGTACAGCGAGGCGGCGTCCGGCAGCACCATCGCGGTGGCGTGGTACGGCGGGTGGAAGCCGAACTCCAGGGCGAGCTCCCAGGCCTCCTGGGGGCGGCCGCGGGCGATCAGGGTGTCGATCAGCACGCCGACCGCGTCCCAGGCCAGCGGCAGCCCGGCGCTGATCCGCTCGGACAGCCGCAGCGCGCGGCGCAGGAAGTCCTCGGCCTCGGCGAGCAGGCCGCGCCGGAAGCGGGCCAGGCCCATCAGGAAGTAGGCGAAGCCCCGGTGGGCACCGCTCCAGCCCGCGATCTCGAACTGGACGATGGCGTCCGCGAAGAGCCGCTCGGCCTGGGCGATCCGGTCGTTGTACGTGTAGGACAGGCCGAGCGTGGCGGGCAGCTCGAAGCCCCAGGTGTTGTCGGTCCAGCCGAGGCCCTTGGGCAGCCGGCCGTTGTCCAACACGTCGTCCGCGTGCCGCAGCACCTCGGCCGAGGGCTCGCCGCGCAGGGTGAGGTCCCAGGCCCGCAGTGCCAGCACCGCCCGGTCGGCCGCCTCCCGGCCGGTCAGGCTCTCGCACAGCGCGCCGAGCCGGGCGGAGCGGGCCGGCCCGTCCTCCTCGGACTTGCGGTAGGCGTGCCACATGAACGACGCGGCCTCCAGCCGCAGCCTGCCCGCCGGGTCCCCGTGGGTGCGCTCCGCCTCCTGCTGGCAGACCAGCGCGGCCTGGCGCAGTTCGCCGCTGTGCGCGAGCACCTCGGAGAGCCGGAAGGTGGCGTCGACCCGCAGCGAGGGGCGCAGCGGTCCCTCTTCCGGGTCCAGTGCGAGCTTCAGCTGGTTGACGGTGGCGACGGGGTCGGTGAGCAGGGCGGAACAGCCCAGCTCGTACAGCACCTCGGCGCGGTCCTGGTCGTCCGGCGGTTCGGCGAGCGCGCGGTGCAGACAGCGCTGGGCGGCCTCGGGCGCGCCGATCAGCAGGTGTTCGGAGGCGGCCCGGCGGAGCTTGCGCACGGTGCGGTCGTCGCCCTCGCCCGCGAAGGTCTCCACCAGGTGGCGGGAGGCGGCGAGCAGGCCGAGCCCGGCGTTCTCGATCTCGGCGGCGGCCACGCCGTGCATGCCGGTGCGGGTGGCCTCGGGCATGGTGTTGTAGATCGAGCTGGCGATCAGCGGGTGGACGAACTCGAGGTTGCCGTTCGGGGTGGTGGTGAGGACGCGCTGCTTGCGCAGCTCCTTGATGGACTCGCGGGCGCCCTCGGCGCTCTGGGCGGAGATCCGGGTGGCGAGGTCGGGCCGGATGTCGGTGCCGAGCATCGCGGCGGCCCAGGCGAAGCGCAGGTGGGCGGCGCCGAGCCGGTCCAGCCAGGACTTGAGGGTCATCCCGGTGGCGTCGACGGCGAGTTCACGCAGCTGGAGGGAGTTCTCCTCGACCGGCTCCAGCTCCTGGTCGCGGACCTGGTCGAGCAGGGCGACGACCTCGAAGGGGTTGCCGTTGACGACGTTCCAGAACTCGTAGCAGAAGGCGTCCTCGGCCTTGTCGCCGAGTTCGGCGCGGATCATGTCGGTGACCGCGACCAGGGACAGCCGGCTCAGCTCGTGCCGGCGGGTGGCGAGGCCGGCGACCGCGCGGTAGTGCGGATGGGACTCCGGTTGCCAGTCGGCGCTGTCGTCGCGGTAGGCGAAGACCAGCAGCACCGGCAGTTCGCGGGCCCGGACGGCGAACTGGGCCAGCCAGCCGAGCGATTCGGGGTCGGCCCAGTGCAGGTCGTCGACGATCATCACCAGCGGGGCGCGCCGCGGGGCGAGCTGGGTGAGGACGAAGTCCAGGCCGTCCCGGACGCCCTGCGGGTCGAGGCGGCGGGCGCCCTTCCTGGGCTGTTTGAGGCCCATCGCCGGTCCGACGACCTCTTCCCAGGTGCCCATCACCTGGCGGAACTCGTCGGGCTCCAGGCCGCCGAGCACCGGCTGGAGGAGCTGGCGCAGCACGTGGTACGGATCGTTGAACTGGCGCTCGCCGCCGCGGGCGAACAGGACCGTGGCGCCTTCGCGCAGCTTGGCGATCCGGCGCACCTCGTGCAGCAGACTGGTCTTGCCGATGCCGGGCCGGCCGGAGAAGGTGAGCAGTTCGCCGATCTCGGTGCCGCCGGCCGCGAAGTCGCGGCAGAGCTTGTCCACCGCGGCCTCGGCGGAGCGGAGTTCGGCGTCGCGGTCACGCAGTCTGATGCGATTGGGGGCGCCTTCCGCCTCCCGCGCGCCGGGCATCGCCTCCGCCCAGAATTCCCTGTCCCGCTCGGTCACCGTCGCGCCTCCGCCTCGCCGATCCCTGCTCGTGAGGCGAGGTTAGCGCCGCAGGGGGCCTGGTGGAGTGTATTCACGCAGGCGAGGGGCGAGTTGGAGGGTTTGGAGGACCTGCCGAGGGCAATTGCCCTATATCCCTAACGTCGGATCATTGCATCAGATACTCTACGCCCCGCGAGCCGAGTTGATCATGCCATGACCATGCCTTCCACTCCGGCAGCGCCGCCCCAACTCCCCCACCAACGCCCGCGATACCCAACCAGTGCCCCCACTTACCGCAGCCCCGGGAGTCCGATGTCTGACGACATTTCACTTCAGATTCCGTTCCCGCACCGTCGCAGCGACCACGGGCCGTACGCCGCCGAACTGCACCGCACCTGGCTGACCCGCCACCCCTTGCTGCCCGACCCGGCCCATCCGTCCTACGCGCACTGGGACGTGGTGGACCTCGCCGCGCTCGGCTATCCCGACGCCGGGCCCGACGAACTCGCGCTCGCCGCGGACCTGATGGGTTTCTACTTCCTCTTCGACGACCAGTTCGACGGCCCGCTCGGCCGCCGCCCCACCGAGGTCGCGCCGATCTGCGACCGGCTGATCGCCGTCCTGCACGGCGCGCAGGCCGACCGCGGGTCCCCCGTGGAGAGCGCCTTCGCCGACCTGTGGGAGCGCAGCGTCCAGGGCATGCCGGCGCGCTGGCAGGCGCGCGCCGCGTACAACTGGGAGTACTACCTCGCCTCGCACCCCGCCGAGGCGGCCGGACGGATCAGCCCGCGTCCGCCGGACCGGGCCGGCTACCAGGTGCTGCGGCGCGGCACCGCGGCGATGGAGACCATCTTCGACATGATCGAGCGGATCGGCCGCTTCGAGGTGCCGCCGGCCGTGCTGCACCACCCGGTGCTGCGCCAGTTGCGCCAGCTCGCCGCCGACATCCCCTCGCTCACCAACGACGTGCGGTCGTTCCCGCTGGAGGCGCCGCGCGGCGATGTCAACAACCTGGTGATGATCGTGCGGCGGGAGCGGGACTGCTCGGCCGAGGAGGCCTGCGCGGTGGTGATGGCCGAGGCGCAGCTGATGGTCGAGCGGGCCCGCGAGCTCTACGAGGGGCTGCCCGACGTGTACCGGGAGCTGGGCCTGGCCCGGGTGGAGCGGATCATCGCGCAGCGCTACGCCGACGGCCTGGTCACCTGGCTGGCCGGCTACCTGAGCTGGGAGCGCCGCACCGGCCGCTACCAGGCTGCTTGAACGACCCGCCGCTCGCCTCCGGGCCGCGGCGGGCGGCCGGAACGGGCCACCCTCCGTCGACCCCCGCCGCACGGACCGTAGCCGGATCGGCCGTCCCCCGGTTAGGGTGCTGCCCGGCGGACGCCCCGGAGGGGCACCTCCGCCCGCGTGTGTGTCCGTACCCTCCGCCGGGCCGCGCCCAGCGCGGCCCGGCGTGCACCGCTCCGGCCCACGCGCCGCGGCGGTGCCCCCGACAGCGCGAGGAGGCACCAGAGCATGCCGGTCTACCAGCCCCCCGGGCAGCCCGGATCCATCGTCGGCTACCGCCCCCGCTACGAGCACTGGATCGGCGGCCGGTGGACGCCGCCGGTCCTCGGCCGGTACTTCGAGAACCCCAGCCCGGTCACCGGTGAGGTCTTCACCGAGGTCGCCCGCGGCACCGCCGAGGACATCGAGGCCGCGCTGGACGCCGCCCACGCCGCCGCCCCGGCCTGGGGCCGCACCCCGCCCGCCGAGCGCGCCCAGGTGCTGCTGCGGATGGCCGACCGGATCGAGCAGAACCTCGAACGGCTCGCCGTCGCGGAGAGCTGGGAGAACGGCAAGCCGGTCCGCGAGACCCTGGGCGCCGACCTGCCGCTGGCCGTCGACCAGCTGCGCTACTTCGCCGGCGCGCTGCGCGCCCAGGAGGGCGGCGTCTCGCAGCTGGACGAGGACACCGTGGCCTACCACTTCCACGAGCCGCTGGGCGTGGTCGGCCAGATCATCCCGTGGAACTTCCCGATCCTGATGGCCGTCTGGAAGATCGCCCCGGCGCTGGCGGCCGGCAACGCCGTCGTGCTCAAGCCCGCCGAGCAGACCCCGGCCTCCGTGCTGCTGCTGGTCGAGCTGACCGCCGACCTGCTGCCGCCGGGCGTGCTCAACGTGGTCAACGGCTACGGCCTGGAGGCCGGCCGCCCGCTCGCCTCCAGCGACCGGATCCGGAAGATCGCCTTCACCGGTGAGACCACCACCGGCCGGCTGATCTCGCAGTACGCGAGCGGCAACCTCATCCCGGTCTCGCTGGAGCTCGGCGGCAAGAGCCCCAACCTGTTCTTCGCCGACGTCGCCGCCGAGCAGGACGCCTTCTACGACAAGACCGTCGAGGGCTTCGCGATGTTCGCCCTCAACCAGGGCGAGGTCTGCACTTGCCCCAGCCGGGCGCTGATCGAGTCCTCGGTCTACGACCGGCTGCTCGCCGACGGCCTGGACCGGGTGCGCGCGATGCGCCAGGGCAACCCCCTGGACACCGAGACCCAGATCGGCGCGCAGGCCAGCGACGAGCAGCTGCGCAAGATCCTCTCCTACGTCGAGATCGGCCAGGCCGAGGGCGCCAAGGTGCTGGCCGGCGGCGAGCGGGCCGACCTCGGCGGCGCGCTGTCCGGCGGCTACTACGTCACGCCGACCGTCTTCGAGGGCGTCAACGGGATGCGGATCTTCCAGGAGGAGATCTTCGGCCCGGTCGTCGCGGTGACCCGCTTCGAGGACTTCGACGACGCGGTCGCGCTGGCCAACGACACCCTGTACGGGCTCGGCGCCGGCGTCTGGACCCGCGACGGCAACACCGCCTACCGGGCGGGCCGCGCCATCCAGGCCGGCCGGGTCTGGACCAACTGCTACCACGCCTACCCGGCCCATGCCGCGTTCGGCGGCTACAAGAACTCCGGCATCGGCCGGGAGGGCCACAAGGCCGCCCTGGAGCACTACCAGCAGACCAAGAACCTGCTGGTCAGCTACTCCCCGCAGGCCACCGGTCTGTTCTAGTTCCCGCCTCCCGGGCGCCGGCGCGCACGCCCCGGAACGCGGAGTGGGAAGTCGGGCCGGCCGATGCCGGAGTTCTTGTAGCGGCCGAACGCGGCATGGGCCGGGTAGGCGTGG
>NZ_JBEPAM010000070.1:0-32528 GCF_040298605.1 Kitasatospora sp. NPDC001527
CGGGGGGTTGGTCTTCTGGGGGGGGGGGGGGGGGGCCGGGGGGGGGGGGCCCCCCCCCCCGGGGGGGCGGGGGGGGCGGGGGGGGCCCCCCCCGGGGCCCCCCCCCCCCCCCGCCGAGGCACCCGAGGGGAAACACCGTGATCCGCGCCGCCAAGTCGGCCGCCGCCGTGGCGGCGCTGGCCCTGACCTTCCTCACCGCGCCGGTCGCGACCGCCGCCGCGGACCCGCTCGCCACGCTGCGCGGCCAACAGCCGCGCTGGCACGCCTGCGCGACCGGCCCGGACGACGCGGCCGGCGCCGAGCTCGACGCCGCCGGCGCCCGCTGCGCCGAGGTCACCGTCCCCCTCGACTACCGCCGTCCCGACGGACGGACGCTCAGCGTCGCCCTCTCCCGGCTGCCCGCCACCGACCCCGCCCACCGGCTGGGCACCCTGTTCTACAACCCCGGCGGCCCCGGAGTCCCCGCCCGCCACCTCGCCCTCGCCCTGCGGCAGGCCGCCCCGGCCCTCGGCGCCCGCTACGACATCGTCGGCATGGACCCGCGCTTCGTCGGCGCCAGCACCCCGCTCGACTGCGGCTGGCCGACGGCCGGCCCCGGCTCGGCCGGCCCCGACCGGCTGGGCTTCGACCGGGCCGCCGAGCTCGCCAAGGACCTCGCGGCCCGCTGCGCGCCGTACCGCGCCCTGCTGCCGCACGCCTCCACCCGCAACACCGCCCGGGACCTGGACCTGGTGCGCGCCGTCCTCGGCGAGCCGACGATCGCCTACCTCGGCTCGTCCTACGGGAGCTACCTCGGCGAGGTCTACCTCCAGCTGTTCCCGGACCGGGTCGGGCGGGCGGTGTTCGACGCCGCCATGGACCCGGACCGCTTCGGCCCCGACCTGACCGCCACCCAGGGCCCCGCGATGGGGGCCGCGCTCACCGCCTGGGCGGCCTGGGCGGCCGGCCACGACGACCGCCACCACCTGGGCGCGACCACCGCCGAGGTGCTGGCCTCGGTCGAGCGGGTGCGCCTGGCCGCCGAACGCGCCCCGCTGGCGGTCGGCGCCCACCGGGTCGACGCCCGGGCGCTGCCGCAGGTGCTGTGGACGGTGTCGGCCGGCGACGACGACGCCGCCTACGAGGAGTTCTCCGCCCTGGCGCGCGTCCTGCTCGACGCCGCCGAAGGCCGTCCGGCCCGGCCGACCGCGCTGCTGGAGGCGGTGCTGACCGGCCTGGCGGCCCCCGACACCGGAGGCTACGCCGCCACGCAGACCGCGATCATGTGCGCGGACCGCGCCGCCTCGCGCGACCCGCTCGCCTACTACCGCGACATCCAGGCCCACCGCGCCGACGAGCCGCTGTTCGGCCCGCTCACCCGCAACCTCACCCCCTGCACCTTCTGGCCGGCCGAGCCTGCGGAACCGCCCACCCGGGTGCGCAACGCCGTCCCGGTCCTGCTGGTCGGCGCCGACGGCGACCCGGCCGCCACCTACCCCGGCCAGCTCTCCGCCCACCGCGCCCTGACCGGCTCGCGGCTCGTGACCCTGCGCGGGGCCTACCGCCACACCGTCTACGCGGGCCTCTTCGCCGCCCGCGACACCTGCGTGGACGCCGCCGTCGACCGCTACCTCCTCGACGGCGTCCTCCCCGCCCGCGACGCCGACTGCCCGTCACCCCGCCCGTCACGCCGCCGGTAGGAAGAGAGCCGGCCTCGCGGCCCCCACGGGGTCCGCGCGGCCGGCTTCGCGTGCGTGCCTCCTTCCCGCCTTCCCCCGAAGACCGGCAGCGTGCCCGGCTGCGCGTGGTGACCGCCGCGCACCCGCGTCCCCGCGGACGGACCGGCGGAACCGCGCGCCCCGGCCGTCAAGCTCTACCACTCGTTCCCGAGCAAGCCGGTGGACGATCCCGGCAAGCTCGGCCTGCGCCACGACTACCCCGCCCCGATCACGGTCGCGGACACCGACTACCCCTCCGTCGCCCACGCCTACTGGGCCCTGTCGGCCGCCGAGCCCGAGACCCGGCACGCGATCGCCGCGGCGGGGACCGCCGCCGCGGCGCGCACCCTCGCGGCCGAGGCCCCCCGCCGCGAGGGCTGGGAACACGCCCGAACCGCCGTCATGACGCGCCTGCTGCGCGCCAAGTACGACCAGCACCCCGAGCTGGCCGAGGTCCTGCTGGCGACGGACGACGCCACCTTGATCTACGACGACATGAACTCGGCCTTCTGGGGCGACAACGCCGGCCGGGGCCGTAACTGGTCAGGGCGCGTCCTCGAACTCGTCCGCTCCGAACTGCAGGCGCGACGAGCGGGGATTCTCGGGGTGTGAGCCTGCCGGGCGCGCAACCCCACCGAGCCCGTCGCACCTCGGCGAGGAGGGACACCCTGCGCCCCGTCGCCCCGGCGGCGGTGACCGGGGGAGTGGGCGGGGGGAGTGGCGGGCGAAGCCGGTTGCCACGTGTCCGTTCGGGCAGAGCCTCGGCCCGGACGGACACAACCAGGCCTCCTGTCCGAAGAGTTGGCGAACCGTCTGGAACGATGCGAGCTCATCGGGATTGGTTCAGACCACATGCGCGCCGTGGCAGGTCCGCGGGGGAGGTGCTCCCCTCCCGCTGGGACGGCGGCGAGGGGAGCGGTGGATGGCAGTGGCGGAAGCGGCGCGCCGGATCGGGCGCCGGGCGGGGCGGCACGGGCTGGTGCTGACGGCCGTGGCCGTGAGCGTGCTGGTGGCCACGGCGGTGCTCGCCGCGCTGGCCGGACTGGCCCAGTCGGCCGCCACCGCCGGGGTACGCCAACGGCTCGCCGCCGACGCCGGGCGGTCGGTGGAGGTGACCGCGCGCTGGTCGGCGCAGGGCCTGCCGGCCGCCGACCCGGCGGTGCACGCCGCGCTCGTCAAGACGATGGGCGCGATCCCGTTCCGCACCGAGAACGCCCTGCGCGCCGCCGGCACCGTGGACCTGCCGCTGCCGCCCGAAGGGCGCCGGTGGGCCACCGACACCGCGCTCACCGTGCTCCCCGTCGCGCTGCCGGACGCCGCCCGCTACGCCCGGCTGCGCGGCGGAAGCTGGCCGGACGCGCCGGCTGCCACGGCCGCGCCGGCGGACACCGCCACCGGCGGCCACCTGCGCGTCGCCCTCCCGGAGGACGCCGCCGACCGGCTCGGCCTGGACACCGGGAGCAGCGCGGTCATCAGCTCCCCCGGCACCGGCGAGCCGCTCACACTCACCGTGACCGGCGTCTACCGGGCCGACCCGCGGGCCGCCGCGGTCTGGACCGGCCTCGGCGGCGCCCTCGGCGCGGGAACCGCCCTGATGCCCGTCGACGGCCGCCAGTTGACCGCGCTCCCCGCCTACCGCAGCCGCACGCTGGCCCTCTGGCTGGCCCTGCCCGACCCCGCCGGGGCGAGCCTGTCCGAACTCGCCGCGCTACGGGACCGGGTGGCCGCCTTCACCCGCTCGAACCCCGCCCGTTCCGTCTACCACGGCGGTCGGCCCGCGCTGGACGAAACCCAGGTGAGCAGCCGGCTGCCCGCCGCCGTCGACGGCCAGGTGGTGCCGGCCCTGACGGCCAGGTCCCTGACGGCCGTGCCGATCGCCCTGCTCGCCCTGCTCGCCGCCCTGGTGCTCGTGCTGACGGCCCGCCGGCTGGCCGACGCGGTCGCCGCCGAGCAGGCGCTCCAGCGCACCCGCGGTGCCGGTACGCCCCGGCTGCTGGCGGCGGCGACCGCGCAGTGGGCGGTGGCCGCGGTCCCGGCGGCACTCTTCGGGCTGCTGCTGGCCGAGCCGCTGCTCGCGGCCCTGCTGCGTGCCGCCGGGGCGCACGGGCTGGCCGCGGCCGACGGCCGGACCGTCTGGTGGGCCGCCGCGTTCGCGCTCCTGGTGCACGGCGCGGCCCTGCTGCTGCCGCTCGCCCGGCAGGCGCTGGACCCCGGGGCCCTGCGCGCGCTGCGCCGTCGCAGTCCGCGCCGGCTGGGCCTGCAGCGGGCCGGCGCGGACCTGGCGCTGCTCACCGTGGCGCTCCTCGGCTACCTCCAACTGCGCCACTACGGGGGCGTGGTGGTGACCGACACCAGCGCCGGATTCGACTCCCGCGCCGATGTGACGCTGGTTCTCGCACCGATGGCCATGGCCGTGGCGGGCGCGGTCCTGCTGCTGCGGGTGCTGCCGGCGGCCGGGCGGCTGCTGGAGCGGACGGCCCGCCGGGCCCGCGGGCTGGTGCTGCCGCTGGGCGCCTGGCGGCTGAGCCGCGACACCGGCCGCCAGGCGGTGCCGGTGCTGGTGACGCTGCTGGCGGTGGCCTGCAGCAGCCTGGCCGCCGGAGTGCTGGGCGCCCTGCCGGACAGCGACCGCGACCGGGCGCTCTTCACGGTCGGCGCCGATCTGCGGCTGTCCGGGGCGTCCGGCTCCCAGCCACAGCTGCGCTCCCGGTTGGCCGCGCTGCCGGGCGTGACGGGGCTCACCCCGGTGGCCGACCAGTCCGCGTTCGTCGGCAGCACCCTGGTGTCGACGGTCGGCCTGGACACCGAGGCCGCCTCCGTCGCGGGACTGCCCGCGCTGCGCCGGGACCAGAGCGAGCGTCTGCTCCCGGAGCTGCTGGCTCCGCTGGCCGGCGTACCCGCGCAGGGGATCGCCCTGCCGGGAGAGCCGGGCGCCCTGGAGGTGACCTTCCAGGCGGTCACCGACCTGCCGGTCCCGGCGCCCGGGCCGGGTCTGCGGCTGTGGATACGGGACGCCGCCGGGCTGTCCGAGCAGGTGGAGGTCCCGCTGCCGGCCGACGGCGCTCCGCACACGGTGAGCGTGCCGCTCGACGGCCGCGGCCGGGCGAGGGAGCTCCTCGGCCTCATGGGCATCGCCGGAGCCGCCGACCGCACCCCCGCGATGCTCTCCGGCGGCGAGCAGCAGCGGGTGGCGATCGCCGTCGCGCTGGCCAACGAACCGCGACTGCTGCTCGCCGACGAGCCCACCGGCGAACTGGACACCGCCACCTCCGAGGAGGTCTTCGACGCCCTGCGCACCGCCAACACCGAACTGGGCACCACCGTGCTCATCGTCACCCACGACGCCCTGGTGGCCGACCAGGTCGGCCGCACGGTGCGGATCCGTGACGGCCGCACCTCCGCCGAGGTGCTGCGCCACCCGGCCGCCGCCGGGGCGGACGGCGCCGCCGAGGGCCAGGAGTACGCCGTGCTGGACCGGGTCGGCCGGCTCCAGCTGCCGCACGAGTTCACCGAGCCGCTGGGCCTGACGCACCGGGTGCGGCTGGTGCTGGAGGCCGACCACATCGAGGTGTGGCCGGACCGAGGCCGGGCGCGCCCGGAGGACACCGAGGTCCGAACACGGGGCCGGAGCTGAACGGCCCCCCTTGGGCCTTGGCGTCACGCACGGTGACTCACCCGGTGCCGTCGGCCTGCCCGTCCGAGGCCGGCGGCGCCGTCGGACGCGCCCGCCCGCCGTCGTGACCGGACGCCACCACCGCGATCAGGCCGACCACGAGGGCCGCCACCGCCACCCGTCCGAGCGCCCGCACCACCCAGACCGGCAGCGACCGGGCCCCGTCCCGCCCCGGCGCCCCCAGCCGCCCGGCCCGCCGGGCCGGCCGCAGCAGCCGGGCCAACAGCAGTACGGCGACCGGGACTTGCAGCAGCCACACGACGGTGCGCGGCCACTCGCCGAACCACACGTTGGTCCCGTAGAGCAGGGTGTGCCAGACGCTCAGCACGTAGACGACGATCACGAAGCGGTGCAGCCGGCGCCAGGTGTTCGGCCCGAACCGGTGCCGCACGTAGAACAACAGGCCGAGCGGCACGGCCAGGTAGAGCGCGCCCTGCCCGAGCGGGATGGCGATCCGGCCGGTGCCGGAGTCGTACCAGCCGGGCACGAAGCTGTCGGCGAACCCCGACCAGAGCCGGTCGCCCCACGCCGACTCGGCCTCGTAGCGCACGAGTTCGGCCGCGAACATCAGCGCGTGCGCGAACATCAGGGCCGTCGTGGTCAGGCTCGTCGTGCGGTGCCAGCGCTCCAGGGTCTGCCGGGCGACCGGCAGCCGGCCGGGCCGCGGACCGGACAGCAGCAGCCCGAGCACCACCGTCCCCCAGGCCCACAGCAGCCCCGACCAGCCGAACGCCTGGCTCAGCAGGTACATCCAGTACGTGCCCGCGTCGTCCATGAACGGCATGACCGCCACCGTCGCCGAGGTGCCCGCGTCCATCCGGACGTACAGCAGCACGAACACCGCCGCGGTGACGCCGACCGCCGCGCTCGCGTCGGGCAGCGCGGCCCGCAGGTCGGCCCGCAGGGCGCCGCGCCCGGCGGGCCGCCTCCCGGCGGCGGGCGGGGCGTGCGAACCGTCGTCCCCCGGCGTCGTCCCAGGCAGCATCGTGGACCTTCCCGAACGGCGGGACACCGGTGGCGGTGTGCGGCGGGCGGTGTGACGAACCAGTGTGGCGGAGGGGCTCCGGCTTGCCGAGCCCCTATCCGGCCACAGTGGCTCGTGGGCCGACGGCCCTTCCGCAGCAGCGCCCCGACGCCCCGGCCCGCGGACCGATCGCAATTCGGACAACCGTCCGCGCGCGCCCTGCCACCGGAGCGCGCGCCCTCGTATGCTGATGTCCGCAGCCGGTTCGCGCCTCCTGTCCGACCGGACTTCGGCGGCGCGACGCAAGAGGGAACCCGGTGGGAATCCGGGACTGTCCCGCAGCGGTGAGTGGGAACGAAAGCCGTCAACAGCACTGGGCCCGGCTCCGCCAAGGCCTGGGAAGCGACGGCCGGTAGGTGTGCGCCGGTCCCCCCGGCGCACCGGCCCGCGAGTCCGAAGACCTGCCGCTGCGCCCGCACCCCCACGTGCGGGCTGTGCACGGTGACCTCGTGGACTGGGTCGGCGGTACGGACGGCTGCGCGGCGTGCGACGACGCGCCGTGCCCTCCTCCTCCGGGTCGTGACGCGGGGCTCGGAACGAGGAGGAGGACGTGTCCGTGACCGCGCGAGTTCCGCCCGCCCGCACCGGGCGACGGCCGGCCCGCCCCGCAGGCGGCCCGGGCGGCGCGATGGTGACCCCCACCGGAGGGGCCCGGCCCGCCCCGCCGCCGGGCGGCACGGTCTCCGGCGTCTGCCACGGCACCCTGGGCGAGCTGTACCAGGGACCGCTGCGCGCCCGTTCCCGCCCTGACATCGCGGTGGTGTCGTTCCCCGTCGACCGCCACTCCTGGGTGCACTTCACCCGGGGGACGGACCCGCCGGACCCGCTGCCGCTCGGGGCGAAGGCCGCGACGGCGGCCCGGCTGTTCCTGGAACGCTTCGGGCTGACCCTGCCGCCGGGCCGCTGGTGCGTGCACTCCGACCTCACCGTCGGTGTGGGCATGGCGAGTTCGACCGCCGACATCGTGGCGACGCTGCGCTGCCTGTTCCGGCTCTTCGCGCTGCCGTACGACACCGGGGTGGTGCTCGCCGTGCTGCGCGAGATCGAGCGGGCCGACAGCGTCTTCCTCGACGAGTTCGCCCTGTACCTGAGCGGCCGGCACCGGGTGGTGCGGCGGCTGGGCACCGGCATCGGCTTCCACACCGCGTACATCACCGAGCCCGGCACGGTGGACACCGCCGCCGTCACCGACCTGCTGCTCGGGCACTACCGGCGGCACGGCGAGGAGTACCGGCGCTGCCTGGCCGACCTGCTCAAGGGCTTCGCCGCGGGCGACCCGGCCGCCGTCGCGCGGACGGCCACGGTGAGCGCCGCGCTCTCCCAACAGGTGCTCCCCAAGGCGACGTTCGACGCGCTACTCGCCCACCGCGAGGAGTTCGGCGCCGACGGGATCTTCGTCGCCCACACCGGCTGCCTGATCGGCTACCTGCTCCCCGGACGCCCCGACGCCGCGCTCAAGTCGGACCTGTCCGCGTTCTTCCACTCGCTCGGCCACCAGTGTTCCTTCGCCCAAGGAGGCTACGGGTGATCCACCCCCACATCGCCGACGCCCTGAAGGTCCCCGATCTCGTCCGGCTCACCGACGGCCTCGTGCTGGTCCGGTTCGAGTCGATGAAGATCTACTCGGCGCTCGCCGCCGTCCGCCACCTGCTGGAACGCGGCACCGTCCGCCCGGGGCAGACCCTGGTGGACAGCTCCAGCGGCATCTACGCCTACGCGCTGGCGCTCGCCTGCCACCGGCACGGCATGCGCTGCCACATCGTCGCGTCCACCACGGTCGACGCCACCACCCGCGCCCAGTTGGAGATCCTCGGCGCCACCGTGGAGCAGGTCGTGCCGTCCCGCGACCTCAAGCTGGACCAGGAGCTGCGGGTGCGGCGGGTGCGCGAGCTGCTCGCCGCGCACCCGGACTGGCACTGGATGCGCCAGTACCACGACGACGTCCACTACCTCGGCTACCACGAGGTCGCGGACCGGATCGCGGCCGCCTTCCCCGGCGCCGCGCTGACCGTCGTCGGCGGCGTCGGCTCCGGCGCCTCGACCGGCGGGGTGGCGACCCGGCTGCGCGCCCTCGACCCGTCGGTGCGGCTGGTCGGGGTGCAGCCCTTCGGCAGCGTCACCTTCGGCAGCCAGGGGCACCACGACCCGGAGGCGATCATCGCCGGGATCGGCTCGTCCATCGTCTTCGACAACGTCCGCCACCACCTCTACGACGGCATCCACTGGCTGGACTTCACCCACGCCATGGCGGGTACCGTCGCCCTGCTGCGCGACCACGCCGTCTTCGCCGGGCTGTCCACCGGCGCCGGCTACCTGGCCGCGACCTACGAGGCGCGCCGCCACCCCGACCGGCTGCACCTGGTGATCGGTGCCGACACCGGTCACCGCTACGTCGAGCGTGTCTTCGCCCGGCACGCCGAGGCCCCCGACCCGGTCGCGCTGAAACCGGTCGAGGTCTCCGCCCCCGAGGAGATGTCCATGCCCTGGTCCACGATGGCCTGGCGGCGCACCGCGTGCCCGCCGCACCGGAAGGAGCGGGCGGCATGAGCATCGTCTGCCTGGAATCGCTCACCTTCGGCCTCGGCCACCTGGTGCGCGCCGCCGACGCGCTCGGCGAGCGGCTGACCCTGCTCACCGGCGACCGGTCCTCCTACACCTACGAATTGGAGCGGCTGCCGGCGGACGCGCTGGACGTCGTGGAGACCGACACCTTCGACGTGGACGGGCTCACCGCGCTGCTGGAACGCTCCCCCCGGCCACGCGGCCTGATCAGCTCCACCGACACCTGGACGCTGGTGGCCGCCGAACTCGCCGAACGGCTCGGCCTGCCCGGTCTCGACCCGGCCGTGCTGCGGCTGACCCGCGACAAGTCGGCGGTGCGCCGCCGGCTGTACGAGGCCGGGCTGACCCGCGGCCGGGCGGTGCCGGTCACCGGGGGCGGCCCGGAGGCGGCGGAGGCACTCCTCAAGGAGCCCGGCCTGCCCGCCGTCCTCAAGGACACCGCGGGCACCGGCAGCCAGAACGTCTGGCTGGTGCGCGACCCGGCGGAGCTGGACGCCGTCCTCGCCGAGGCCGCCGGGCGGCAGTTCCGCGGCCGGCTGTTCGCCGAACCGTACTTCGGCGGGCCGGTGTACAGCGCCGAGACGCTCGGCTGGGACGGCCGGACGAGGCTGCTGGGCGTCTCCAGCCGGCTGATGTCCCCCGAGCCGTACTTCCGGGAGGAGATCACGGCGTTCCCGGTGGCCTTCCCGCCGCCGCGCCGGGCCGCGCTGGAGCGGTGGCTCGCCGACGTCCTCGCCGCCGTCGGCTACACCGACCGCTTCGCGCACGTGGAGTTCGTACTGACCGCCGACGGCCCGGAGGTCGTCGAGATCAACCCGCGGATCGGCGGCGCGCTGGTCGGCGAGGGCCTGTGCCGCGCGCTCGGCGTCAACGTGTACGAGGCGCTGGTCGAGGCCGCGCTCGGCCGCCGCCCCGCCCTGATGGACGCCGAGCCGCCCGGCGGCCCGGCCGTCGCCTTCGTCCTCGGCTACCCGGCCGCGCCCGGGGTGTTCACGGGCGTCGCCGGGCTGGAACGGCTGGCCGGCCTGCCCGGCTCGCCCGCCTGGTACCCGGTCAGGTCGGCGGGCGACCTGGTCGAGCACCTGGCCGACAGCCGCGGCTACGCGGGCATCGTCTACGCGGAGGGCGAGACCGCCGAACTGGCCACCCACCACGCGGTCGCCGCCGCCAACGCCCTGCGGGTGCTGACCGAGCCGGTCGCGCCGCCCGCGGCCCGGGGCGGGGGCGGCGGGGCCGACGGTGGCTGACCGCACCGCCGGCCCGGCGGGGCTGCGCGCCGCGCTCGGCACGCTCGACGGACCGCTGCGCTTCCTGCTGCTCAGCTCGTTCCTGATCCCGCTCGGCAGCTTCATGGTGCTGCCGTTCATGTCGGTCTTCCTGCACGAACGGCTCGGCATGGGCCTCGGCACGGTCGGTGTCGTGCTGGCAGCGGCCTCCCTGGTGCAGTTCTCCGGCGGGATCGCGGGCGGCGCGCTGGCCGAGCGGATCGGGCTGCGGCGCACCATGCTGTGGGCGCTGACCGTCCGCACGGCCGGCTTCGTCGGCCTGCTGCTCGCGCTGCGCTGGCCGCCGCTGGCGGTCGGCGCGCTCGTGCTGACCTGCTGCGGCGCCGCGCTGTACCTGCCCGCCAACAAGGCGTACCTGGTGCGGGGCGTCGACGAGGCGCGCCGGCCGGCGTTCCTGTCGGCGGGCAACGCCGCCCTCAACGCCGGCATGGCGGTGGGGCCGCTGATCGCCGGGCCGTTCGTGCTCTCCTCGCCCGGCTACCTGTTCCTCGCCGCCACGGCACTGTTCGTGCTGGTCACCGCCGGCCACGCCGGGCTGCCCGCCGGGGCCGCGAAGGAGCGGGGCCCCGGGGCCGGGCGGGGCCTGCTGGCCGGGATCGCGCCGCTGCCGTTCGCGGCCAACGCGCTCGCCTTCTACCTGTACTTCCACTTCCAGCACTTCCTGGCGATGTACGCGGTCGAGCGGGCCTCGGGCACCTTCTACAGCCTGGTGCTGCTGCTCTGCTTCACGCTGGTCATCGTGGTGCAGCCACTCGCGTCCGACGCGATCCGGCGGATGCCCTACCCGCTCGCCCTGGCGGGCGGCTTCGCCGGGCTCGCCGCCGGGCTGGCCGTGCTCGCCGCCGGCACCCGGCCCGCGCTGCTGGCGGGCGGGGCGCTGATCACCCTGGGCGACATCGTGCTCTTCCTCAAGAACGACCTGGAGGCGCTGGCCCGCAGCCCGCGCTCGGACGCCGTGGTCTTCGGGCAGCAGCGGCTCGGCGCCGGACTCGGCGCCTGCGCGAGCGGCGTCCTCGGCGGACAGCTCTACGGACTCTCCGAACGGGCCGGCCACACCGGGCTGTTCTGGCTGCTGGCCGCCGCGCAGTGCCTGCTGCTGCCCCCGCTGCTGCTCGCGCTGCGCTCCCGCGCCGCCGGGCCCCACCCCCGACCGCACGACGACGAAGGAGCACTGAGGCCGCATGACACGGACGGGCGGGTTCCAGGACGATGACTTCTGGACCGAGTTCCACGATTTCCTGTTCTCCGAGCAGCGCCACGCGCAGGCCGAGGAACTGCTCGGCTCCTCACCGCTGCTGGACTTCCCGGCCGGCTCCCGGGTGCTCGACCTGTGCTGCGGGCCCGGCGTGTTCAGCGTCCCCCTGGCGCGGCGCGGCCACACGGTGACCGGCGTCGACCTCAGCCCGGCGATGCTGGAGCGGGCCCGGCGGCTGGCCGACGCGGCCGGCGCCAAGGTGACGTTCGTGCGGGCCGACGCGCGCGCGTACGACGCGCCGGGCGAGTTCGACGTGGTGCTCAACATGTTCACCTCCTTCGGCTACTTCGAGGACCCCGCCGACAACGCCCGGGTGCTGCGCACCATGCACGACAGCCTGACGCCCGGCGGCACGCTCGTCCTCGACCTGGCCGGCAAGGAACTGCTGGCCCGCCGGGTCACCCCGCCGAAGGTGGTGCGGCGCGGCGAGGACCTCGTCGTCCAGACCGACACGGTGCTGGACGACTGGGCGCGGCTGCGCAGCGACTGGGTGATGGTGCGGGGCGAGCGCGTCACCCGCGCCACCCTGGTGTGGTTCGTCTACAGCGCGGTGGAGCTGCGCCGGATGGCCGAGGAAGCGGGGTTCGAGCGGATCGAGGTGTTCGGCGGCTTCGACGGCCGCCCGTACGACGAGAACGCCGAGCGGTTGGTGCTGCGGGCGATCCGCCCGGCGTGACGACCGGGCCGGGGGCGTGCGCGCCCCCGGCCCCGGCCGGGCACCACCACCACGACACCGCCGCGACGGGGACAGGAAGCCGGTGCGAGTCCGGCACGGTCCCGCCACTGTGACCGGGGAGGGCGCGCCGCGCCGCCCCGGGAGTCAGGACACTGGCCCGTCGCGGGCCCGTTCCGAGGAGCGCGGACTCCCCAGGAGGCTTGCTGTGCACGACCGTTCCAGCTGTCCTACCCGTCCTCTCCGTCCTACCCGTCCTCTCCGCTTTCTCCGTCCCGTCCGTCCTGCGCGTCCGGCCCGCGCGCGCCGCGCCGGGCGCGGCGCCGCGGCCCTCGCCATGGCCGCCGCGCTGCTGGCCGCGGCCGGCTGCGGCACCCCGGCCCGCAGCGGCCCGGCGGCGGGCGGAGCCCCGGCGGCCGGCGGCTTCCCCCTCACCGTCCGGAACTGCGGCGTCACCACCACCTACGACCGGCCGCCCGCCCGGGTCGTCACCGTCCACCAGCACCCGGCGGAACTGCTGCTCTCGCTCGGGCTGCGCGACCGGATGGTCGGCACCGCCTTCCCCGACTCGCCCGTCCTGCCCGCGCTGCGCGAGGACTACGCGTCGATCCCGGTCCTGGCGGCGAAGGAGCCGTCGTTCGAGAAGATCCTGGAGGCCGACCCGGACCTCGTCTACGGCGGGTACGGCAGCGCCTTCGCCGAGAACGAGGGCCGCTCGCGCAAGGCGTTCACCGACGCCGGGATCCGGACCCATCTGAACCGCGAGTACTGCGGCGAGCGGCGGGTCACCATGGCGGACACCTACGAGGAGGTCCGCACCCTCGGCCGGATCTTCGGCGTCCAGGAGCGCGCCGAGGCCCTGGTCGCGGACCTGGAGGGCCGCGTCGCCGGGGCGGCCGGCGCCGTCGCGGGCACCCCCGGGGTACCGGTCTTCGTCTACGACAGCGGCGACAAGGCGCCGTTCACCGCGGGCGGCCGGAGCCTCGGCACCGAGCTGATCCGGCTGGCCGGCGGCCGGAACGTCTTCACCGACCTCGACGCCGTCTTCGGCGACGTCTCCTGGGAGCAGGTCGTCGAGCGCCGGCCGGAGGTCATCGCCGTGTACGACTACGCCGACGCCGGGAGCGTCGAGGAGAAGGAGCGGTTCCTGCTCGCGCAGCCGGCCCTGGCGGACGTGCCGGCCGTGAAGAACCGGCGGTTCGTCGTCCTGCCGCTGACCGCGGCCCTGGTCGGCGTCCGGTCCGCGTACGCGGTGGAGGACCTCGCGCGCGGCCTGCACCCCGGGAGCTTCCGGTGACGGCCCCGCGCCCCGCCGCCGGGGCACCGGCCGCGGCCGACCCCGACGGCGCCCCGGCGGCGGAGCGGCCGCCGGCCGGCACTGACCGGCGGCCCGCCGCCCTCGCCGTCGTCCTCGGCGTGCTGGCCGTCGCGCTGCTGCTCTCCGCCGCCGCCGGGCTCGCCCTCGGCTCGGTACGGGTGCCGCCCGGGCAGGTGTGGGGCATCGTCGCCCACGCGCTGGGCGCCGACCGCTCGCCCCCGGACTGGTCCCGGGCCCGGGAGACCATCGTGCTGGACGTCCGGGCGCCCCGGGTACTGCTCGGCGCGCTCGCCGGGGCCGGGCTCGCCGCGGTCGGCACCGCGCTCCAGGCCCTGGTCCGCAACCCGCTCGCCGAGCCCTACCTGCTCGGCGTCTCCTCCGGCGCCTCGCTGGGCGCCGTCGCCGTGATCGTGTTCGGGGCCGCCCTGTCCGGCCGGCTGTCGCTGTCCGCCGCGGCCTTCGCGGGGGCGCTCGGCGCGCTGCTGCTCGTCTACACCACGGCCCGCGCCGGCGGCCGGATCACCTCCGCCCGGCTGGTGCTCTCCGGCGTGGCCGTCGCCGCGGTGCTCACCGCCGTCCTCGACCTGCTGCTGCTCACCACCGGCCGGGGCAACGAGGCCCGCGCCGTCCTCGCCTGGACGCTGGGCGGCCTCGGCGGCGTCACCTGGGACACCCTGTGGCTGCCCGGCGCCGCCGTCCTGCTCGGGCTGGCCGTCCTGCTGCCGCAGGCCCGCAACCTGAACCTGCTGCTCGCCGGGGAGGAGGCCGCCGCGACCATGGGGCTGGACGTGGCGCGCTACCGGGCCCGGATGTTCGTCCTGCTCTCGCTGGTCACCGGCGTGCTGGTGGCGGCGGCCGGGCCGATCGGCTTCGTGGGCCTGATGCTTCCGCACGTGGTGCGCCTCGTCGTCGGCGGCGACCACCGGAGGGTCCTGCCGACCGCCGTGCTCGGCGGCGCGGTCTTCCTCGTCTGGGCCGACATCGCGGCCCGGGTGGTCGCCGCGCCCGTCGAGATCCCGGTCGGCGTGCTCACCGCGCTCTGCGGCGGCCCGTTCTTCCTCTGGCTGATGCGCCGCGACGCCCGCCGGGCCGCCGGCCGGGGCGCGTCGTGAGCGCGGCCGACCTCGCCGTCGACGGGGTCACCCTCACCGCCGGGGCCCGCCGCCTGGTCGAGGACGTCTCGCTCGCCGCGCGGCCCGGCGAGGTGGTCGGCCTGGTCGGACCGAACGGCAGCGGCAAGTCCAGCCTGCTGCGTGCCGTCTACCGGGTGCTGCGCCCCGAGGCCGGGCGGGTCCTTCTCGACGGCACCGACACCCGGGCGCTGCCCGTCCGCCGGCTCGCCCGCACCGTCGCGGCGATGGTGCAGGACCAGGTCGCGGACTTCGACCTGACCGTCCGTGAGGTCGTCGCGATGGGCCGCAGCCCGCACAAGCGGCTGCTCGACGGTGACACCGCCGAGGACGCCGCGCTGATCGGCTCCGCGCTCGCCGCGGTCGACGGCGGCGGGCTCGCCGGGCGGGCGTTCGACCGGCTCTCCGGCGGTGAGCGGCAGCGCGTCCTGATCGCGCGGGCGCTCGCCCAGCAGCCGTCCCTGCTCGTCCTCGACGAACCGACCAACCACCTCGACGTCCGGCACCAGCTGGAGGTCCTCGGCACGCTGCGGCGGCTGCCCGCGACGGTCCTGGTGGCGCTGCACGACCTCAACCTCGCGGCGTACTACTGCGACCGGCTGTACGTGCTGCGGGCCGGCCGGATCGCCGCCGCCGGGCGGCCCGCCGAGGTGCTCACACCGCGGCTGCTCGCGGAGGTGTACGGCGTGACGGCGGAGGTCGCCGTCCATCCGCGGACGGGCGCGCCGCAGGTGACCTTCCTGCCCGCCGGCCTCGGCCGGCCGCAGTAGCCGACGCGGGCGACCGCGGTCCCGCTGAGGCGAACCGAGCCGGTTCGCCTCAGCGGGACGCCCGACGTGGTCAGCGGGTACAGCTGATCGCGGCGTTGGCCCCGTAGTAGCCGGGCGCGAGCCGGTAGGAGTTCGCGTAGAGCAGCACGCACTGCTCGTTGAGGAACCCGCTGAGCAGCGCATGCTGGCGGGCCATCGTCTCGGCCTCCCGCTTCGCCTCCTTGGGGCTGTTCTCGTAGGCGAATCCGGTGAAGTTCTGCGTCTCCTGCGCGACGGCGCCGGTGGTGGCGGCAGCGGTGGTGGTGGCGTGGGCGGCGGTCGGCGCGAGCACGGCCAGACCCGCGAGGACGAGGGCGGCGCCGCCCCGGACGAGCATCGACTTCATGTCATTCTCCTTCGTTTCGTTCCTGGTGGACATCGGTTGTGCCTCAGCGCTGGCAGAACACCTCGGCGACGGCGGAGAACCATCCGCTGCCGGTCGACCTGACCTCGGAGGCGCGCAGGTAGCACTGGCTCCGCTGCCAGCCGGCCCTCTGGGCGTAGGAGTAGGCGACGTTGGCCGCGCTCTCGATGGCCGATCCCATCGATCCGCCGGTACCGGCAGCCGTGAACGTCGCCATCTCGGTCGCGGCGACCGCCCGGCTCGGGCCGCTCCGGGCGGCCTCGGCGCCGGCCGGAGCGGCCTGGGCGCCGGCGGCACCCCCGAGCAGACAGGCCGAGGCGACGAGGGCCACGGCGCTGACGCGCAGACGGACGGTGGGCGAACGGCTCATGGGAACTCCTCGGTGGTGGCTTCGGGCGAGGGAATGCGGCCCCGATCGGCGCGGACACTCCCTCAGGTCTTTGCCGCGGGCGGTGCGTTGCGGCCGGTCCCGGTGGTCCCGTTCGCGGCTGCCGGTCCAGTCTCACCGTGTGCGATTCGATGGGACAAAGCCCTTCGAGGTCCGTCGAATTCGGGCCCGTTCCCCTGCCGGACCGGCGGGGGCGGGACGGGCCGGGGCAGGTGTGATGAACAGCGCGAACGCCGGGGGAGCCGTGTCGGGCCCGTCCCGGACAGGAGGCACGACCGTTCCCGCGCCGGCGGCGAACCGCCGTGGTGCGGACCACGGCGGTCATCGGCGGTCATCGGCGGTGCGTGGCACCGGAGCGGGCCGACGGGCCGCACCGGCGCGTGGCCCGATCGCCGCGATCCCGTCGGCCGGACGCCCTGCCCCGTGGCGCGGGCCGCCGTTTGTATGCTGATCCACGGGTGGTGGCGGCCTTCCCGGACCACGGACGGTGCAGCGCGCTGCGGAGAGGGGCAGGGACATGCGGGAGCGGAAGAGGCGTACGGCCGGCTCGCTCACCTATTTCCTGCTCGGCGGCGCCTGCCTGCTGATCGCCGTGGTGATCGCGACGGGATGGGCGACGACGAAGGCGGCGCGCGGGGTGGGCCCCCTGGTACCGGTCCTGGTCCTCGGCGTCCCGGGTGCGGTGCTGACGGTGCGCGCGCCGGTGTTCGGCGTCTCCTACGGGCCAGCCGGGCTGAAGTACTCAGGGCTGCTCGGGGCGCGCTCCTACGGGTGGGCGGACATCCGCGAGGTCCGGGTGGCCGTGCTGCAGGGCAAGGTCTACTCGTCCGACGTCCCGGAACTGGTGCTGGCCTCCGGCGCGACGGACCAGCTGTACATGCTGTCGGGCCACAGCTCGGGCGGGACCAACAAGCGGGTCGGACGGCTGGTGGCCGAGCTGGAGGCGGCCCGCACGGCCGCCTCCTGACCCTGGTCGCTCCCCCCCGCGGCGCACGGCACCGGCAGCCTCCCGCCACCGTGCCACAACCACACCCCCGGCGCCCGAACCGACGCCGCACCCCAACGCCGCGCCCCAGCGCGACAGGCCGTCGTGGTCGCGCGCCGATCCTCGGCGTTCACGCCCGGGAGCCCGGGCGCGGGCGGTGGTAGCGTGCTGCGATGGGACTCTTCGGGCCGTCGTGGACGGCGCTGCGGGCGGCGGTGGAAGGGCTCGCGGCCGAGGACTTCGCCCGGCCCTCCGGGTGCGCCGGCTGGCTGGTCCGCGACCTGGTGTGCCATCTGGTGATCGACGCCCAGGACGTCCTGATCACCTTGGTGACCCCCTCCCCGGCGGAGCCGACCAGGGACGCGGCGTCGTACTGGCAGGTGGCCGACAGGCCGCCGGACGGCGAGGACCCGCTGGCCGCCCTGACCGTCCGGCTGGCCGCCGCGTACGGGGACCCGGCGCTGCTGCGCTTCCACCTGGACGACGTCGGCTCCGCGGCGGGGCGTGCCGCGGAGCTCGCCGACCCGGGTCTGCGGGTGAGCACCCAGGGACAGGTGCTCACCGCGGGCGACTACCTGGACGCCTACGTGCTGGAGTGGACGCTGCACCACCTGGACCTGGTCGCCCACCTGCCGCAGGTGCCGGGCCCGCCCGCCGAGGGGCTCGGCACGGCGCGGCGGCTGCTGGAACGCGTCGCCGGAGCCCCGTTCCCGGCCTCGTTCGCGGACGCGGACGCGCTGCTCGTCGGCACCGGCCGACGCGCCGCGACGCCCGCCGAGCGCTCGCAGCTGGCGGCGCTCGGGAGTATCGGACCGAAGCTGCCGCTGCTCCTCGGCTGAGCTGCTGCCCCTCTGCCGTGAGGGCCGCCCCCGTACGTGAGGGGGCGGGCGCGCCGCGGTGCACCCGGTCAGGTGAACTTCGGGGGAGGGCCCGGATCCAGGTGGGAGCGCGTCCGCCGTGGGAACGCCCGGCGGATCCGGGGCGGGGGCCGCCTGGACTGCTGCTCGAAAACGCCGCGTTCGCCACAGGCTCGCCGAGAACCGCCCGTGTTGAACGAGCAATTCGAACAGCGGCAGGATCCCGCGCCATGGACGACACCTGGAACACGCTCAACTCCCTTGCCCAAAGCCTCGATTCACACTCCTCGATGCTCGGTGAGCAGCGCTGGCTGGTGCAGATCGTGAAGCTCCAGGAGGAGGTCGGCGAGGTCGCCGAAGCCGCGATCGGGGCGCTCGGCGAGAACCCGCGCAAGGGGCGTTCCCATGACTGGGACGACGTGCGGAAGGAGGCCTGCGACGTGGCGGTGACCGCGCTCGTCCTACTGGTCCGGATGGGCGGGGACCCCCGCTGGTTCTTCGAGGAGCACCTGCGGATGGTCGCCGCCCGCACCCGTCCGCGAGCGGTCGCGCCGTAACACCCCACCGTCGCTTCCGCGGTCCCGCCGCCCGTGCCTTCGCCGACCTGCGCGATCTCGCCGCGGGCCGCGCCGCCGTCCTGCCCCACCGACAGAAGGCTCCCCACGCCGAAAGGACGCCCTGACCGATGAGCACCGACTTCACCGGCGCCGAGATCATGATCACCACCCCCGGGGGCGAGATCCTCCTCCAACGGCGCGACGACCGCCCGGACATCTGCTGGCCCGGCCACTGGGTCGTCCCCGGCGGCCGAGCCGAGGCCGGCGAGACCCCGTACGAGACCGCCCGCAGGGAACTGCGCGAGGAGACCGGCCTGGACGTCGAAGGCCTGCTGCCCTTCGACCCGGTCACCGCCGGAACCGACACGGGCGGCACCCGCCACTTCCACGCGATCGTCGACGTCGACCCCGGCCGGCTGGTCCTCGGGGAGGGGCGGGAGCTGCGCCTGGTGCCGATCGCCGAGGTGGCGGGCATGAAGGTCCCGCCGCACCTCAAGGACTACGTCCGACAGCTGGAGGGCCACCTGCGCGTCGGCAGGCCGCGGGTGTGGGCGCAGATCGACCGCCTCCACACGCAGCTCAAGGAGCACCGCGCCGGCTCCGGCGAGTCGCCGCTGAGGGGGCAGCTCCTCGCACTGACCGAGGCTGGTGCACGTGCGCTCGCGCTCGACGGACGGGCCAGCGCCGGCCCCGACCACCCGCACGCGCAGGCCCTCCGGGCCGAGCTGTGCGAGGCGATCGTGGCCGGCATGGTCGCGCTGCGGGCCACTACGCCCGACGCCGCGACGGTCCTGTCGGACTACCTGATGCCGCGCGACGGTTCCGCCGAGAGCCGGTGAGCGGAGACCGCGGTCAGCAGGCCGCCGCCCGTGCGGCGGCAGGTGTGGTCGGCGGCGGCCGGGCCGATCGCGGCGCTGCAGTGGCACGTGCCGGCCGGAGGCGTGGAGCGTGGTGCCGTCGGGGCCGAAGGCGAGCGCGTGCACGGTGTCGTCTGCGGACGGGAGCGGGACGCCGATCGGCTGGTCGGCGGCGAGGTCCCAGAGCCGGATGGCGCCGTCCAGGGTCGCGACGGCGGGTGTGCGGCTGTCGCGGGAGAACGCCAGTGCGGTGACGTGTCCCGGCGACGGCTGTGTGCGGGCCAGGGTCCCGGTGCGCGGCTTCACCTGACTGTCCCGGAGAACGACAGCCCCGGTACTGTCGCTGGTGGCCGGCAACGCGCCGTCCGCGTTGAACTCCAGGACGTCCGACGGCCCGGGACCCGACGTGACGGTCGCCGGCCGGTCCACTGACACGTCCGACACGTTGCCCATCGACGTGACCGGCAGTCCGCCGTCGGGGCGCACCGCTGTGCGGGAACCGCCGACGCCCGGAATCGCCACGGTCGGCGACGTCTCGCCGCGGAGGTCCCGGAACAGGCTGTTCTGTCCGGGACCGGTGAGCAGTGCCCACCGGCGGGCCGGGCCGATGGCGGCCGAGGCGGTCTGCCGAGGGCGGGACTTCCGGAGGGGGCGAGGCTGCCGCTCGGCCGCCGTCGCACCGTGTCCCAGAGCTGCAACGGTCGAGGGCCGTCGCTCGCTGATTCAGGCCTGCCGACGAGGTGGTGGCACAGCGCGGTCGGGTGGAGGGGCGCGGGGGAGGGGTCGGCCGGTTCCGCCCGGCTGCCCGCCTCCCGGTGATGCCCGCGAGCTCCTGTGGGCCGCCGTGCGCCCCGAGGACCGGGTCGAGCACGTCGTGGTCCACCCGCGCGCCGTCCCGGATCCGGTGCTCGGCGTCCATGGTTCCCGGGCGGTGTGCGGTGGTGTCAGCGGGTGCTGAACACCCGATGCGCGAGTGTGGCGACGACGCCTGCGACCTTCACCTCCACCACGACGTCACCCCGGGTCCATGCCGTTGTCGTGCCGTCGGGTGCGCCGAGCGTGTTCATCACGGCCACGGGGAGTTTCCCGCGGTCCTCCGCCTCGGGGATGAAGGCCACGAAGCCGAGTTCGCCGCGGTCGTTGAAGGAGTACTGGGCGTGCATCTCGATTCCGCAGAACGTCTCGGGGCCGGTGCCGGTCAGCCACCACCCCTCCTCCTGGTACGCGTTCGGGAAGCGGGCCCGGAACTGTGCGATGCCCGCTCCCCACGGCAGGCCGTTCCAGCCGTCCTCGACCGCCGTCGGGTTCGCGGCGGCCGGGGGCGGGCCCGCCGGTTCTCCGCGCCGGAGGGCGAACCGCGACAGGCCGCGCCGCCGTGCGGGCGGAGGCGGGCCGACGGGACGACCGAGGCCGGGGTCGGCCGGCGTCGCGGCGTCGAACACCATCGTGGTGACCGGGGCGGGCAGCCAGTCCCGGTCGGTGTCGGTGTCGGTGAGAGCGTGCACGATTTCGGCCGTCGTGGGCCGGGCGTTCGGGTCCTTGGCCAGGCAGGCGGCCACCAGGCCGCGCAGCTCGTGGTCGGTGCCGGACAGGTTCGGCTCCTCCCGCGTGATCCTGTACATCACGGTGGCGACGGGCCCCTCGTCGCCGAACGGGGCGGTGCCCGTCGAGGCGAAGGCGAGCACGGATCCGAGGGAGAACACGTCGCTGGCACCGGTGACGGAGGTGTTGCCGCGTGCCTGTTCGGGGGACATGTAGGCGGGTGTGCCGCGCACGGACCCGGCCGTCGAGTGCGAGACGGAGTCCAGGGCACGGGCGATGCCGAAGTCGATGATGCGCGGCCCGTCGGCGGCCAGGATGACGTTGCCCGGTTTGAGGTCGCGGTGCACCAGGGCGCACTGGTGGATGACGCCCAGCCCTTCCGCCAGCCCGGCCGCCAGCACCCGCAGTGTCGCGGCCGGCAGCGGCCCGTGGGCGGCGACCGCGGCCTGCAGCGTGGGCCCGGGCACGAAGGCGCTGACGACCCAGGGACGGTCCGCGTACGCGTCGGCGTCGACCACCTGGGCGGTGAAGAAGCCGCCCACCCGCCGGGCCGCCTCCACCTCCTGGGCGAAGCGCCGGCGAAACCCCGCGTCGTGCCCGTACGGCGCGTGGACCAGCTTGACCGCCACCGGCCGCCCTCCCGGGGTGCGTCCGAGGAACACCTGCCCCATCCCACCGGCTCCCAGCCTCCCCTCCAGCCGGTAGGCGCCTATCCGCTCCGGGTCGCCCGGCCGCAACGCTTCCATCGACTCTCCCCGTTCTCCGGCGGCATCCCCAGGATGCTGTCAGACGCGGACGCGCCACCGCTCGGGAATCCGCCGATGTTCACGGCCGTGCCGCGCCTTGGACCGGACCGGGCGCAGGGGTCCGCACCGCGGCGGGCGGAGGGCCGGCGCCAGGACTCTCGTGGACCTCACCCGTGCCCGTCCTCGTCTGCCGCTTCAGCAGGGAGCGGTGACGTTGCCGCAGTAGATCCAGCCGTAGAAGGTATGGGGCGTGCCGTTGCCGACGACGTACTGGACGTAGTACCACCGGTTGTTGGACGAGTTGTAGGCGTAGTGGCTCCAGTACACCGTCTCGCCGGGGCCCGGCCGCCACACCTCGGCGCAGGTGGCCGCGTAGCACTCCCTGATCGGGCCGTTGTTCACCGTGGTGGTCGGTGTCCACCCGGCGGCGGAGACCTCGCGCGCGCCGGGGCGAGGGCCGCTCGTGTCGGCCGCCGCGTACGCGGCAGGAGTCGTGGCGGTGAGCATCACGGCTACTGCGGCCGCCCCCACGGCAGTTGCGGTGATCTTCGCGCGCAGTCCCATGTTCTCTCCCCTCGCGGGAATCCTGTACGGACAGGTTCATGGTCGGGGCGGGAGACCAGCTCGATAAGACTCCGCGAGGAGGAATGGCCGATACCTCCTCGATGCTTGTCCTGTCCGACCGCCGGCCCGGGGGACACCAGCCACCGAGGCCGGCCGCGCCGCCCCGGCCCAGGCGCCCGCGCACCGCTGCCCGGCGGTCCCGCCAAGACCAGGTGGCCCCGGCCTCGGCAGTGAGCCGCGGTCACCGCCGCGGTCACCCCTTCTCCCGCGTCGCCTCTGCTGGTTCACCGTCAGGCTCGGTGTACGCGGTCGAACCGCGCGCCCTGCGCGCGCTCCCGAGCCCTCTACCGTCGCCGGGACGGGGCAATCAGAATGGCTGACGGGATCCGCACGAGAAGCCGGCGCCGGACTCGGGCAGGTGCGGAAGCTGGATCCGGGTAGTGACGGGAAGCATCGCAAGCCGAGCCACGGAGGAACTCATGCGTCTGAACGGTGTTCTCGCCCGCGCGGGGGTCGGGACGGCACTTGTCCTGGGCGCGATCTCCATGCCCGCCCAGGCGCAAGCGGCCGGCCCCGCCCATACGTCCGCCTCCTGCTACCTCTACGTCGATTCCAACGTCGGCTACATCAACATCCGCGCAACCAAGAGCTCCACAGGCCAACTGATCGCCAGGTACACGGGTACCCGCCTCACACCGCAGAGCTGCGAACACGAAGAGACCGGAGGTTGGTACCGGTGCAGCTCGGGCGCCCCTCAGTACAACACCTGGGCGCCGGTGATCTACAACGGTGTGAAGCGCTACGTGGCCGTGGAATGCAGTGGCGGATGGGGCGCTTGATCGAGACGTGACCGCGGGCCGTCTCGCCGTGCCGGCACGCCGCGCCGTGGGGGGAGGGGCCCGCACGCTCCTCGGCCGGGGTGCCGGCGGGCGCTCGTGCGGCAGCGCCCCTGGGTCGGTCGGCCCCGGGGGCCTCAGGCGGCCGAGTCGAGCAGGTCCGTGCCGACGCCGCCGGTGGCTGGTGAGCAGACGGGGGCGTCGGATGACCGGAACCCGGTCACCCTGCACGTAGACATCGCCGTCGGCTGCGTCGACAAGCTCGCCCCCTTCGCGGAGGACGCCGCCAACGGCCTTCACCGAGGGCCCTCTTGACGGCAGACCACACCGTCCGCCCGGCCGCCGAGCCCGCGTACGACGTGGTGGTCGTCGGCGGGCGGCCCGGCCGGATCCGCCGCCGCCCCGGCGCTGCGCGGCGCGGGCCGCACCGTCTTGCTCGCCGACGCCGCCACCGGAGCGCCGCCCGGGCCCTGTTCCACGACCTCGGCGCACAGGACGTCCTCGATCCGCGCCGCCACCTGCCCTGCTACGCGAACCTGTCGGCCTCGCCGCCCAGCACAGCATCCTCGACCGTGCCCGCTTCGACCGGCAGCTGCGCGAGCGTGCCCGCCTCCTCGGCGCCGACGTGGCCGAGCGCACCAGGGCCCGCCCCACCGGCCGCGGCGGCGACGGCACCCGTTCAGCCGGCCGACTTCGTCGACGGTCAGGATCGTCGCGCCCCACTGTGATCCGTCAGGGAGGAGGACTTCGGCATCGGTGTTGCAGACGTCGTCGAGATCCTCGTGCGGATCCGGGAGGAAGCGGATCTCGAAGTCGTTGTTGCGGACTCGATAGAAAGGGCCGTGCCATCCTGCCTCGGCGTCGGGCCGGTCAGGACCATCGGCCGTGTGATCGGGACCGGCACAGTCGTCGGGTGCCTGTGGGTACAGGTCAAGCGTGATGTCGAGGCCGAGTTCTCCGGCTTCTCGCAGGAGTGCGGAGGGGATAGCGCATCCGCCCTGGCCGCTCTCACTGCCGAAGCCGAGGAGCAACTCCAACGTGCAGTCAGCGGTCAGGCTCGCCAGTTCGTCGTGCTTGCCGACCAGACGACGGAGGAGTTCGGCGACGTGCTCCTCTGGCCATCGGTCCTTCTCCAGACCACTCTTGAGAATCCAGATGGCGGCCTCACGCCGACGGCTGAGTGGGTTCCGTGGACTTGAGAGGCTTCCCCGCTCGTACTCGTGATCAGGGGTAATGCCCAGCCGCACCGAGATCTCACTCGCGCGGACGGTCCAGCTCATGATCCGCAGGGATCCAGCCGACCACTTCGAGCCCGGCATCGGCGACAGCTCTATCGGTTCGTCAGACACGGCGACACCATGACAGGTCACCGCGCACCTATCCAGCAGGTTTCTCCGGAGCTGCGGTGCCCCACGTGCCTCAGACAGCGATCTTCAGCTACATCGCTGTACTGCCACTGGCTCTCCGTGAGTCTCCGGAACCAGCAGTGCAGATAACACGGGTGTCGCACTCGCCGGAGATCTTGATCCGGTGCGGGACCGCTCGCGCGAGTACCCGGCGCCATGCTGTGCGGGGCCTCGACGACCGGTTCATCGAGCTCGGCGCGCGCGACATCGACGGGCGGGGCTCGGGAAGCTCGCGGCGTACGGAGGTCCCGGTGGCAGGGACGGTGGTCGCCGCGGCGTCACCTGGCAGTGGTGATCATGAGGTCACGTCTACCGGCGGCCCAGGGTGGGAGGTGGTTGGTCACCCGGTCGGCGGCTTGCCCGGAGCGGGAGTTGACGCGAAGTCGCGGATCTGGTGCCGGGGCGGCGGCCGTGCCATCGCCGGGCCGGCGCTTCCGACGCCCAGTGGCTGGTTCTGCCTGGCCCTCTCCCGCGAGCTGCGCCGGGGCGCCGTGCTGACCCGGAGGTTCGCGGCCGAGGATGTCGTCCTCTACCGCACCCGTGGCGGAGAGGTCCGCGCCACCCGGCCCTACTGCCCCCACATGGGCGCCCACCTCGGCTTCGGCGGCACGGTCGAGGCGACACGCTGGTCTGCCCGTCCCACCGCTTCACGTTGGGGGCCGACGGCTCCTGCGTCAGCGATCCGGACGGTGTGCCGCTGCGCACCAGGGTGGAGCACAAGCGGGTCCTCGAACGCAACGGCTTCCTCCACGTCTGGCACGGCCACGAGGACGACCCGCCGAGCTGGGAACTTTGCCCGCCCTGCCCGGCCCGCAGGTGTGGCCCACGGCGCGTGGGCCGTCGAGGTGGACACCACCCGCAGGAGGTCATGGAGAACGTCGCCGACTACCGGCACCTCGGCACGCTCCACCGCCTGGCCGTGCGCCAGGTGACGCCGCCCACGCCCGAAGGGCCGTACCTGCGCTCCACCGCGGGCCGGATCCCGGTCTTCGGCGGACTCTCCTGGGAGAAGTCGACGCTGATGGCGGGGCTCGGGTGGACGCTCACCCAGCTCGAACTGCCGCGCTTTGGCATGGCCGTCCACCTCTGGGGCCTGCCCACCCCGACCGGCCCCTGGCGCACGGTGCTGCGGGTCGCGGCGGCCCGCGAGGTCACCGACCCGGGCCGGGTAACGGGCCTGAACCTCCCGGCGGCCCGCGCGGCACTGACCAGGGCCGTCGCCCGCTCCACGCTGCGGATGACCGCCAGGGTCATCCTTCAGGACGTGCCGATCTGGAACCACAAGCGGTACGAGCCCAGGCCCCGGCTCGCGGCCGGTGACCAGTCCGTCGGCATCTACCGGCACTGGGCCCGCCAGTTCTACCCGCCCGGCGCCAACTGACCGGCCCAGCCCGACCCGACCGACGGAACCCCACACGGCGGGCCCGCCCCCGCCGCCGCCGCGGGGGGGGCTTGGAGCGGCCTCGATGGCGTGCCCGTACGACCGGCGACGCCGTTCCAATGCGTGACGCGCGCCGCGCGCCTCCGCCGCAAGCCTGTCGGCCGTTGCACCGGCCGGCGAGGCGTCGGCGGACCGGTACGCATCTGTGGCACTCGTTCGGGCGGTTCCCTGCGGCGCGCGGTTGCCCCCCGTGGCGGCCGGGCTACAACTGGACGGGAGCGGCCCTGTCCCTGTTCACATCTGATTACGGAGCAGCCATGCGGAATCCCGACTTCTCAAACAGAATCCCGCCCGCCTACTTCGTGACCACAGGCATCGGCGACTCCGGCGACGGGGAACAGGTGCTGAACGTCCAGAACGTCTCCGGACACGACGTCACGATCCGGGCCGGCGAGTCGTTCCAGGTCCCGGTGTACACCGGACCGCCGGAGGAGTAGCCCATCGTGCCGGGGCCGAATCCAGGGTGCGGCCCCGGCAATCCCGCACACAGCGCAAGTCCCCAGGCAGGCCCCGGCCCTGGCCTTCCGGTCCGCCCCGCACGCGGCCCGAGGTTTCGCCGGGCACATCCTCGGCACTTCCGTAGGCATGGCCCAGAGCAGCCCGGTCGATGTCGTCCGACCCAGCCAGCAGGTCGTTGGATCGGTTCATGATTCACACGCCCGCACACGCCGCTGACACCGAGCCCACGGGGCCGCTGCTGGGTGTGGGGTCAGGTGGTGGCGCAGTCCAGGACTCGACCGTCGGACGTGCCGACGAGCAGGCGGCCGGGTTCGATTGCGGTGAGCGCGGTCGGGACGGCTGGGGCGCCGGCGATGGTCAGCTGGTGGCGCCAGCGGAGGGTGCCGTCATGGAGGTCCAGGGCCAGGAGCCCGCCGTCGCGGTAGGCCAGGTAGGCGGTGTCCGCTCCGGTGTCGAGATCGGTGGCGACGTGGTCGGTCCGGAAGATCCAGCGGGGCACGCCGTCGGAGGCCGCGCGGCGAACGACGAAGGAGCCGCCGGGCTGTAGGCCTCGGCCGTCGTGGACGGTGCCGGCGTACACCAGGTCACCGTCCCCGGTCTCCGCGCCCGGGCCGGGGAAGTGCGTCTGCCCGGGCTCCCAGGAGAACGGGAACAGGGGTTGGGCGCACGGCCCCCCGGGGGAGCGCGCCGCGAGCCAGTCCTGCTTGGGTCCCCGGCGGGCTCGTACGACCTGGCGAACGTAGCCCCGGCTGCCGTGCCGGATCCGCAGGCGCTCCTGCCGGTCGACGTACGCGGTGGTCCGGTGCTGGATCAGCAGGCCGTCGGCGAGGGCGGTGCGTACGGGCCGCTCCGGGGTGTCCTCCTCCTGGTCGAGGGTGGCCAGGACGGTGCCGTCCGGCAGTTCCTCGACGGCGAGGACGTGGCGCCGGGGCTCCCAGTCCGGGGTCAGCGCGGAGAGCGCCCGACGGGCTTCGTCCCGTCCGTCGGGGCGCGGGGCGGGCACCCGGGGGCCGGCCAGGTCGGCGGCGGTGAGCGAACGGGGTGCGGCAGCACGCCAGTCGGGCCGCCGTACGACGGCGACATGGCCCTCGATGTGTGCCTTCCGTTCGTCCTTGTAGTCGTCGGGCGGTGCCATCAGCACGCGCAGGGCCTGTCCGTCGAGCCAGGTCAGTCCGAGGACCTGGCGGCCGAAGTCGTGCTCGATGAGGGTGGTGGCGGAGCCCGTGGCCCAGTCGAGCAGGAGCAGCTCGCCCTCGAAGAAGTAGCCGCCGTCGTACTTCCCGGTCCCGACGGCGAGCAGGGGTTCCGTCGGGTGGAAGGCCAGGGCGTGCAACGGGAACCGGGTCCGGAGCACGGCCCGGCAGCCGAGGTCTCCTACGCCGTACACCGCCACCGTCGCCATCCGGGCGAACCCGGGCTCACCCGCCACGGCGAGCAGACCACGCCCCTCGTCGGACACAGCCAGGACAGGCTCACCGGCCTCGGCGAACGGGCGCTCACCGAGGACGCGCAGGACATGGAGCGGGGAGGTCATACCGAAGATCCTCCCAGCCGGTGCCGTCGGATCTACGCGCAGCCCTTGGGCCAAGACCGCGCAGCCGGCCACCCTCTTGAACCGGCCGTCAACCTTCGACGACACGGGTCACGGTGACCGACCGGCTCCAGACGCTGCACACCGTCCACGGAAGTGCCGTCCCCGGTATCGACGGCGCGGCTTGCCACAGCGCCGACGGTGCCCCCCGGGACCCTGCTCCCCATGCTCGGCACCCAGCAGAGCCTCCTCCTGGACGCCGGGGAACTCGCCCAGGACGCGGTGGAGCACCTCGACACCGAGGACTTCCCCGCCACCAGGAAGCACCCGCCCCGGCCCGGGAGCCGGCCGAAGGAGTCGGACATCCTTCACGCCGCGCCGCCGGGCCACGCCGTGCGCGGCCTGGTGCAGCAGCGCCCGCAGGTGGGCCCGGCCTCCGTGGCGCGCCGTCGCGGTGAACTCGCGGCCGGTGCGCATGGTCGCGCAGCGAGTCGGGTCACCGTCGCCGCCCGGTACGGTCCTCCGCTCCCAGGTCCGCTCCAGGCCCGCTCGCCCGCCTCGCCGGCCCGTTGGCGCGGGCCGGGCCGCTGAAGAGGTGGGGTAATCCCCACCCCTCGGTCGGGGGGCGGCCCTTGATCGTTCGGGGGGTTCGCCCCGTGTCGGCGGGCGGGCGGGCGCGCCTAGCGTGGTGGGTACGGGATCGAGGCCGCGCGCCGCGCCCGCCGTACCCGGCGGGGCGGGGCCGTCGGCGGGGCCCGTTTCGGGCGCCCCGCGTCGGGGTGCCTCGGCAACAGGGGTAGGAGAGAACGATGCGTTCATTTGTCAGGACTCCGCTGCGCTGCGCCGCGGTCGCGGCCGTGTCGATGGCTCTGCTGGCGCCGGTGGCGGCGCGGGCCGACACCGGTCCTGCGTCGGACGGCCGGGTGGCGGGGGTGGACCTGGACGGGGTGACGATTCCCGGTCTGCAGCAGGCGATGGATGCCGGGAGGTTGACGTCCGCGCAGCTGACGCGGGCCTACCTTCAGCGGATCCGGCAGCTGAACCCGCGCCTGCACGCGGTGGTGACGGTGAACCCGGACGCCGCGGCCCTGGCCCGGCAGAGCGATGCCCGGCGCCGCTCCCACCAGGGACGCGGACCGCTGGAAGGCATTCCGGTCCTGATCAAGGACAACATCGACACCGCCGACCGGCAGCCCACCACCGCCGGGTCGACCGCGCTACTGGGTTCGCGGCCCGCCAAGGACGCCGACCTGGTGCGCCGGCTGCGGGAGGCCGGGGCGGTGGTGCTGGGGAAGGCGAACATGTCCGAGTGGGCGAACTTCCGCGACCCCGACATCCCGGCGGGCTGGTCCGCGACCGGCGGCCAGACCCGCAACGCCTACGTCCTGGACCGCAGCCCCTGCGGTTCCTCCAGCGGATCGGCGGTGGCCGCGGCGGCCTCCCTGGCGGCGGTGACCATCGGCACCGAGACCGACGGATCGATCGTCTGCCCCTCCAGCGTGAACTCCGTCGTCGGGGTGAAGCCCTCGCTGGGGGTGGTCAGCCGCGGCGGCATCGTGCCGATCACCGCCCGCCACGACAGCGCCGGCCCGATCGCCCGGAACGTCACCGACGCCGCCCTGACCCTGTGGGCGATCGCCGGAACCGACCCCGTCGACCCCGACACCGCCCCCGCGGCCGGCACCCTGCCCGCCGACTGGCGCACGATCCTCGACCCCAACGCCCTCAAGGGCAAACGGATCGGTGTCTGGCGCCAGGGCCACACCGGTGTCGACGCCGACGTGGACCGGGTCTTCGAGGCCTCCGTCCAGCGGCTGAAGGACCTCGGCGCCACCGTCGTCGAGGGCACCGACATCCCCGAGACGGACACCATGGCCGGCGAGCACATGCTCCCCGCCGTCCTGACCGAGTTCAAGCACGACCTCAACGCCTACCTCGCCGCCACCCCCGGCACCCACCCCCGCAACCTCGCCGAGCTGATCTCCTACAACGACCGGCACACCGCCACCGAAGGCACCTACGGCTCCGACATCCTCCAGATGGCCCAGGACACCCACGGAGACCTCGACGACCCCGCCTACCGCAGCCACCGCCAGGCCGCCACCGACCAGGCGCGCCACGCCATCGACGACACCCTCGCCGCATACCGCCTCGACGCCATCGTCACTCCCACCGAACTGCCCGCCCCCGCCATCGACTACCGCGGCGAGGGCAACGCCTTCGCGACGTCCACCCGGGCCTCCGCCGTCGCCGGCTACCCCCACATCACCGTCCCCGCCGGCTACGCCGGGCCCCTGCCCCTGGGCCTGTCCTTCCTCGGCACCCGATTCAGCGACACCCGACTCCTCGGCTACGCCTACGCCTTCGAACAGGCCACCCACGCCCGCCGCGCCCCGCACTACCTCCCCACCCTGCCCTGACGGGCCCGTCCCGCGGGCGGGTTCCTCGGGTGGGGGTGTCGCGGTGGCCGCGCTCTCGCGGACATCCGGCACGGAGGCCGCCGGAATGACCAGGTGTCCCGCCCCGCGGAGCCCAGTGATCACGGACCCGCCGCAGGAGTGACCGAGCACGATCAAAGGCTCCGGCGGCGAGTCGATGGCGGCCTGGACCGCGGCTGTGTCAGCCGGCGACGTGCCCTTGTGGAGCTGGGGAGCGACGGCCTCGGTTGCCGCGGTCCGCAGGGGTTCTGCCACCACCAGGGCGAAGCGTTCGGGACGGTGCTACAGGCCAGGAACGAGCACCATGGCGGCCGATGCGCGTGTCTCCTCGGGTCGGTGTCAGGCGAGTGATCGACGGTCGGTCAGCCGCATTGCTGCAGCAGGCCGTCCACGTACGCCTCCAGCCGTTCCGCCAGCACATCGGACGTCAGATCGCCCCGGCCCAGTTCACGCCACGGCCCGGCCAGCTTCGCCGCATCGGGGCAGTAGTGCAGGGCGTCGAGCAGCCGCCAGTACAGGTGGTCGGGGTTGTCGGCGAGGCCGCAGCCGCCGTGTGCCTCGTACCGCTCACGGAAGTCCAGCCCGTACGCCGGCCCGTGCAGCAGCGCGAGCGCGGTCGAGCAGTGCGCCACATCCAGGTCGGCAGGTCCCCACGAGGTCTCGACCCAGTCCACGACACCGGTGATCCGCAGCCCGGGACCGGCTCCCGTGAAGAGTACGTTCCCGGGGTGGAAGTCGCGGTGCAGGAAGCAGCCGTCGTACGGCGGCGGGTCGCGGCGGATCACGTCGACGGCCCGCTCCCACAGGGGGCCGTCCGGGGTGCGGAGGCGTTCCGGGGACGTCCACGCCTGGTACGTGCGCGGCTTTTCGTCCGGTACGACGCCGTGGATGCCGACGAGCTGGGCCGCGAGCAGGTCCAGACGCCGGTCGAGGTCGTCCTCGTCCACGCGGACGCGGCCGGGCAGCGCGGACATCAACAGGGTCGGGTGGTCGCAGTGTTCGGCCGTGGCATCCACGGCGACGAAGTCGGGCGCCGGGATGCTCTCCTGCCCGCCGAGCAGTGTCAGGACGGACGCCTCGCGGGCAAGCAGCCCGGGCCCGTGGTGGCGGAAGAACGGCTTGACGAAGGTCCGTTGCACCAGGGCAGTGCCGTCGTCGAGGGCGAGCCGGCGCATCTGGGAGCTCCAACCACCGGACAGGAGGCGCGAGCCGGTGACCTCGCGGCCGTTTCCGAGGCGCTCGGCAACCCACGCACGCGTAGCCGACCAGCCCTGGTCGCCGAGGCCGGTCAGCACCGCCTCCACGAACTCCCGCCGGTCCTCGGTGTGTTCGCGGAACCACATCCCCAGCTGGTGCTGTGCGTCCGGAAGGTCGAACCGCGTGTACTGGGAGCGGGTGGCCAGCGCGTCCTGGACGGACTCGGTCACCGCGGCCGGGATCACCGCGTCCGTGCCCGGCACGGCGAGCACCGCCCGGCCCTCGTACGCCCGCAGCACCTGAAGCGCGGGCGCCTCCCGCCAGCTGTCCGGCCGCCGGATGGTCCCGCTGAACCGCCCGTTGCCTTCCTCGAAGGGCACGTCCCAAGCCGCGGCGGCATACACGGCGGGCGCGCACAGCCCCAGCGCCGCCACCCGGTCCCCGTAGTGGGCGACGAGGTCCGCCACCGTCTGCCCGCTCATGCTGAAACCCACCAGGACCAGCGGCCCCTCCGCCCCGCCATACGCGTCGATCACCGCGACGGCCTGCTCGAACCGTCGCCGCAGGCTCAACTCACTGAGCTTTCCGGTACTTTCGCCGTGCCCGGAGAAGTCGAAGGCAATCCCTCGGCAGCCGTGGGCCACGAACTCCCGTACCAGCGGGAGCAGTCGCTCCGTGCTGCTGTTGCCCGCGCCATGCAGCACCACGGCGGTGACCCCGGAGGGATCGCCGCCGTGCACACCGCTGAGCCGTTCACCGTCGTGGTCGTGCGCGAATTCGAAGAGCATGCCCCCTATTCACTCACGCCGTGGCCTTCGTCCCTCGGGAGTATCACCGTTGCCCTTGTGGCTTTGTTGTGGGGTTGCTGGGGTTTGCGGGTTTGTGGTGGGTGGGTGGGTGCTGGGTTTGGTTGAGTGTGGGCTTTTCTCGGGT
>NZ_JBEPAM010000071.1:0-31403 GCF_040298605.1 Kitasatospora sp. NPDC001527
CCTGGGAGAAGGAGTCGCCGACCTTCGGCCGCTACCAGGCCTTCGACGGCCCGACCTGCTACACCTGGCCTTGCGCGGGCCGGGCCTCCTTCCCGCCGGTCAGCGGCGGAACGGACCGGTGACCTCGTAGGTGATGCCGCCGGAGGAGCTGCCGCTGGTGCCGCGCTGGCTGGAGAAGTAGAGGCGGGTGCCGTCGGGGGAGAACGCCGGACCGGTGATCTCCGAGGAGGACTGGCCGGTGATCCGCAGGAAGGGCGCGACGACGTCGTCCGGCGTGATGACGCAGATCTCCATGTTGCCGCCGTCCTCGGCGACGTACAGGTCGCCGAAGGTGGAGCCGGTGACGTTGTCCACACCGGTCAGCGGCGCGGTGCCGGGGCTGACCAGCGAGTCGTCGTAGGCCAGCTCGTAGGTGCCGGCGGCCAGGTTGACCTGCCAGACCCGGTTGTCGCCCTTGGTGGTGAACCAGACCGTGTCGTTGGCGTAGTGGCAGCCCTCGCCGCCGTTGAAGCGCTTCGCGCCGCTGACCTGGTTGCGGGTGGTGGTCGGGGCGCCGTCGGGGTCGGGAACGGTGGCCCAGGTGAAGGTGCCGGAGGTGGCGGTGCCGGCCTTGAGGACCTGCAGGGTGCCGGCGGACAGGTTGCCCCAGGTGGCCGGGACGAACCGGTAGAAGCAGCCGTCGGTCTCGTCCTCGGTCAGGTAGACCACCCGGCGGACCGGGTCGGCGGCGGCCGCCTCGTGCTTGAACCTGCCCAGCGCGTCACGGCGGACGGCGGCGTTCACGCCGAACGGGTCGGTCTCGTGGACGTAGCCGAGGCTGACCTCCTCGCAGGACAGCCAGGTGTTCCACGGGGTGGCACCGCCCGCGCAGTTCTGCCGGGTGCCGGACAGGATCCGGTACGCGCCGGTGACCGTGCCCGAGGAGTTGAACCGCAGGGCGCTCGCACCGCCGGAGGGATTGATCTCCGAGTTCGAGACGTAGATCCAGCCCGCCCCGTCGGCGAAACAGGCACCGCCGTCGGGCGCGCTGTGCCAGGCGTACGAGGTGCCCGTGACCGCCTGGCCGGAGCGGGCGACGACCCGGCTGGTGAAGCCGGAGGGGAGCTGGATGCCGTTGGCGTCGGCGGCGCCGAGCGCCCCGTACGGGCCGGGCCCGTTCTGCGCCGGGGCCGCGTAGGCGGCGCCGTGCGTCAGGGTGCCGACGAAGGCCGCGGCCGAGGCACCGGCGACGGCGCCGCGCAGGAAGGTACGTCGTTCCATGCTGACTCCCGGGGGGAAGCGTATGGTCCGCCGTCCGGTCGGACGGCGGGGACGCGCGCCCGAAGGCTAGGGAGCGGGGGTGGCCGTACCGGCAACGAGCGGTGAACGGCTCGCCCGTCCCCCGGGAACAGCGCTGTTCACCGTTCACCGACGATGCGGCCACGCAGGGTCACCGGAAGAGGGGGCGTGGACACGGCAGGGCCCGCCCCGCCGGACGTACCGGCGGGGCGGGCCCCGTGCGCGCGTCGGACCGGCCGGGGATCAGCCCCAGGTGATCAGCCGCTTCGGGTGCTCCAGGATGCCCGCGATGTCGGCCAGCACCTTGGAACCCAGCTCGCCGTCGACCAGCCGGTGGTCGAAGGACAGGGCCAGCGTGGTGACCTGACGCGGGACGACCTTGCCCTTGTGCACCCACGGCAGCTCCCGGACCGCCCCGAAGGCGAGGATGGCCGCCTCGCCGGGGTTGAGGATCGGGGTGCCGCTGTCGACGCCGAAGACGCCGACGTTGGTGATCGTGACCGTGCCGCCCTGCATGTCGCCGGGCGCCGTCTTCCCCTGGCGCGCGGTGTCGATCAGCTCACCGAGCGAGACCGCCAGGCCGGAGAGGGTCTTCGCGCCCGCGTCCTTGATGTTGGGGACGATCAGGCCGCGCGGGGTGGCCGCGGCGATGCCGAGGTTCACCTGGCCCTTGATGACGATCTCCTGGGCCGCCTCGTCCCACTGGGCGTTGATCTCCGGGTTGCGCTTGATCGCGGTGAGCAGCGCCTTGGCGACCAGCAGCAGCGGGCTGACCCGGACGTCCCGGCCCAGCTCGCCGCTCTCCTTGAGGCGGCGGACGAACTTCATCGTCCGGGTGACGTCGACCTGGACGAACTCGGTGACGTGCGGGGCGGTGAAGGCCGAGGCCACCATCGCCTGCGCGGTCGCCTTGCGGACGCCCTTGATCGGCACCCGGACGTCGCCCGCGCCGGGGACGGCCACCGGGGCGGCGGCCGGCTCGGCGGCCTGCTCGACCACCGGGGCCGGAGCCGGGACGGCGACGGCCGCCGCGTGGGCGTGCAGGTCCTCGCGGGTGATCACGCCGTCCGGGCCGGTCGGGGTGACGGCCCGCAGGTCGATCCCGAGGTCCTTGGCCAGCTTGCGCACCGGCGGCTTGGCCAGCGGCCGGTCACCGGTCACCGCGACGGCCGGGGCCGCGACCGGTGCGGGGGCCGGAGCCGGAGCGGGCGCCGCGGCCGGGACGGCGACGGGCGCCGGCGCGGCGGCGGTGGTGCGGCGGGCCCGGCGCTGGCTGCCGCCGGTCCGCGGACCGTAGCCGACCAGCACCTCGCGCCGCTCGGGCTCGGCGGCCTCCGCGGCAGCGGCGGCGGCGGGCGCCGGGGCGGCGGCCGGGGCCGCGGGCGCCGGCGCCTCGCCGGCCACCGCGACCGAGATGATCACGGTGCCGACGTCGACCGTCGCGCCCTCCGCGAAGAACAGCTGCTCGACGACCCCGGTGAACGGGATCGGCAGCTCCACGGCGGCCTTGGCGGTCTCCACCTCGCAGACGACCTGGCCGTCGGTGACGGTGTCACCGGGCTTGACGTACCAGCTGAGGATCTCGGCCTCGGTGAGGCCCTCGCCCACATCGGGCATCTTGAACTCGCGGAGCGAGCGAACTTCGGTGGTCATCAGCGCTCCCCGGGATCAGTACGCGAAGGCGCGGTCGACGGCGTCGAGCACGCGGTCCAGGTCGGGGAGGAAGGCCTCCTCGACCCGGGACGGCGGGTACGGCGCGTAGTAGCCGCCGACCCGAAGGACCGGCGCCTCCAGGTGGTAGAAGCAGCGCTCGGTGAGCCGGGCGGCCAGCTCGGCGCCCATGCCCAGGAACACCGGTGCCTCGTGCACCACGATGGCGCGCCCGGTCCGCTTGACCGACCCCTCCAGGGCGGCGAAGTCGACCGGGGTGAGCGAGCGCAGGTCGACGACCTCCAGCCGGCGGCCGTCCTCCTCGGCGGCCGCGGCGGCCTCCAGGCAGACCTTGACCATCGGGCCGTAGGCGATCAGCGTGGCGTCGGCGCCGGGGCGCACGATCCGCGCGTCGTGCAGGCCCAGGTCGGCGGCGGCGCCGACCTCGCCCTTGTCCCAGTAGCGGCGCTTGGGCTCCAGGAAGATCACCGGGTCGTCCGACGCGATGGCCTGGCGCAGCATCCAGTGCGCGTCGTGCGCGCTGGACGGGCTGACCACCCGCAGACCCGCGGTGTGCGCGAAGTACGCCTCGTGCGACTCGCTGTGGTGCTCGACGGCTCCGATGCCACCCGCGTAGGGGATGCGGATGGTGACCGGGAGCTTGACGTGGCCGAGCGCCCGGGCGTGCATCTTGGCCAGCTGGGAGACGATCTGGTCGAAGGCCGGGTAGACGAAGCCGTCGAACTGGATCTCCACGACCGGGCGGTAGCCGCGCAGCGCGAGGCCGATCGCGGTGCCGACGATGCCGGACTCGGCGAGCGGGGTGTCGATCACCCGGTCCTCGCCGAAGTCCTTCTGCAGGCCGTCGGTGATCCGGAAGACGCCGCCGAGCTTGCCGATGTCCTCGCCCATCAGGACGGTCTTCGGGTCGCTCTCCAGCGACTTGCGCAGCGCGTCGTTGAGCGCCTTGGCGATGCTGAGCTGACCGGCCATCAGAGGTTCTCCCCCGCCTCGAAGGAGGCCGCGTACTCGACGTACCCGGCCCGTTCCTCATCGACCAGCGCGTGCGGCTCGGCGTAGACGTGGTCGAAGATCAGGGTGGGGTCCGGGTCCGGCATGCCGCGCACGCCCTCGCGCACCCGCAGCCCGAGCTGCTCGCTCTCGGCGTCGATCGAGGCGAAGAACGCCTCGTCGGCCAGGCCTTCCTTCTCCAGGAGGGCGCGGAGCCGGGCGATCGGGTCCTTGGCCTTCCAGGCCTCGGTCTCCTCGGCGAGCCGGTAGCGGGTCGGGTCGTCGGAGGTGGTGTGCGCGCCCATCCGGTAGGTGAACGCCTCGATCAGCACCGGGCCGTTGCCGCTGCGGGCGTGCTCCAGGGCCCAGCGGGTCACCGCGAGGCAGGCCAGCACGTCGTTGCCGTCGACCCGCACGCCCGGGAAGCCGAAGCCGGAGGCGCGGCGGTACAGCGGGATCCGGGTCTGGGTGGTGGTGGGCTCGGAGATCGCCCACTGGTTGTTCTGGCAGAAGAACACCACCGGCGCGTTGTAGACCGAGGCGAAGGTGAAGGCCTCGTTGACGTCGCCCTGGCTGGAGGCGCCGTCGCCGAAGTACGCGATCACCGCGTCGTCGGCGCCGTCCTTGGTGATGCCCATCGCGTAGCCGGTGGCGTGCAGGGCCTGCGCGCCGATCACGATGGTGTAGAGGTGGAAGTTCTTCTCGTTCGGGTCCCAGCCGCCGTGGTTCACGCCGCGGAACATGCCGAGCAGGTTCAGCGGGTCGACGTCGCGGCACCAGGCGACGCCGTGCTCGCGGTAGGTCGGGAAGGCGTAGTCGCCGGGACGCAGCGCGCGGCCGGAGCCGACCTGGGCCGCCTCCTGGCCGAGCAGCGAGGCCCACAGGCCCAGCTCGCCCTGGCGCTGCAGGGAGGTCGCCTCCGCGTCGAACCGGCGCACCAGCACCAGGTCACGGTAGAGGGCCCGAAGCTCGTCCGGCTCCACGGTGAGCGGGAAGTCCGGGTGCTCGACCCGCTCGCCTTCCGGGGTGAGCAGCTGTACGAGCTCCGGCTGGGCGTCCTTACCCTTGGCGCGGAGGGTGCCAGGGACGCCGGGGGCCGCCTTCTTGCGGGCCCTCGCCGTGCTTTTGACGGTCACGTTCACTCCTCGGTCTGTCCGGCCGCCCGGGGTCGCCGGTGACCGGTCCGGTCACCGCCTCGCGGGGCGCGCGTGGGTGTGCGCTCCCATCCGCGGGGCAGGTGGTGCTCCTTTTCCGACGGCGCCCTCACGAGAACGTTACCCAGCGTCCGCCCCTCGCGCGTCTGCGCTAGGACGTCCTACTTGTTCGGGCTCTACAAACGCACGTGTGGCGCAGCTCTCAATTCGGTCGCCTTCAGGACACCTGCGCACGTTATCCGGGCGAAGGCTCCGGCGTAAGGGGGTTACCGGCATCGGTTTCGACCGCTCTGGCCGGATAGCGACCCCGGTCCGGTGCGGGCAAGAGGTCTTTCGTAGGGTGATATGGGAGGCTTTGCGCGTGACTGATAAGGGACAAATCAGGGTATTCCTTCTCGACGACCACGAAGTGGTCCGCAGGGGCGTTCACGAACTCCTCTCGGTCGAGGACGACATCGACGTGGTCGGCGAGGCCGGCACCGCCGCCGAGGCGCTGACCCGGATCCCCGCCGTCCACCCCGACGTCGCCGTCCTGGACGTCCGGCTGCCGGACGGCAACGGGGTCGAGGTCTGTCGGGAGATCCGCTCCCGGCTGCCGGAGATCAAGTGCCTGATGCTGACCTCGTTCTCGGACGACGAGGCGCTGTTCGACTCGATCATGGCCGGTGCCTCGGGCTACGTGCTGAAGGCGATCCGCGGCACCGACCTGATCACCGCCGTCCGGGACGTCGCGGCCGGCCGCTCGCTGCTCGACCCGGTCGCCACCAGCCGGGTGCTGGCCCGGCTGCGGGACGGCGGCGAGAAGGAGGACGAACGGCTCGCCCAGCTCACCAAGCAGGAGCGCCGCATCCTGGACCTGATCGGCGAAGGGATGACCAATCGTCAGATCGGCAACGAGCTGCACCTCGCCGAAAAGACGGTGAAGAACTACGTCTCCAGTCTGCTCGCGAAGATGGGAATGGAGCGGCGGACGCAGGCGGCCGCCTTCGTGGCCCGGCACCAGGCGGACCACCAGCACGGATAGGCCGATGCACACAATTGACGACCTGTCAAGGACCCCCGCCGAGAGGTCCTAACCTCTGGCTGTGACTTTCAGCCAGACCCTCGCCCTCGCACCAGCCCGCCCCGACCTCGCCGCTCCCCCGATAGGAACCCTCAGCCCGCCCGTCCCGCACGCCGCGCTCGCCGAGGTCCTGCGCCGCTACCGGGTGGGCCGCCTGCTCACCGCCGAACCCGTCGCCGAAGGCCTGCTGAACCGCGGCTACCGGGTCGCCACCGAAGCCGGCGAGTACTTCCTGAAGTGCTACGTCGACGCCGCGACCGCCGGCCGGGAGGCCGTCGCCGCCCACCACCGCGCGATGGGCGCGCTGGCCGCCCTGGACCTGCCCGTCGCTCCCCCGCTGGCCCTCTCCGGACGGACCTCGACGATCGCCGCGTTCGGCGGCCGGCTGTTCGCGCTCTTCCCCTGGGTGGACGGCCGGCACCGGCACGGCACCGAGCTGGCGCTGCCGCAGTGTGCCGGGCTGGGCGCGCTGCTCGGCCGGCTGCACGGCGCACTCGACGAGGTCTGCGCTCCCGTCGCACAACCCTCCGGCTACCGCAGCGCCGACCCGCTGGACAGCTCCGCGCTCGCCCGCGAGCTGCGCAGCCGGGCCCGCGAGCACCAGCCGCACGGCGAGCTGGACGCCCTGGTCGAGCGCCGGCTGACCGAACGGCTGGAGCTGCTCGCCGAGCATGCCCACCGCCGACCCCTCCCGCAGGCCGCCCCGCCCACCGGCTGGACCCACGGCGACTTCCACGGGCTCAACCTGCTGCACCGGGACGGGCGGATCACGGCCGTCCTGGACTGGGACAAGCTCGGACCGCAGCCGCGCGCCGAGGAGGCCGTCCGCGCGGCCACCCTGCTCTTCAACGACCGCGTCACCGGGGTGCTGGACCTCGTCCGGGTCCGGCACTGGTCGCAGTCCTACCGGGCCACCGGCGCCGCCACCGCCGAGCACCTGGCCGCCGCGGCGCACCGGGTCTGGTGGGAGCGGCTGAACGACTTCTGGATGCTCCAGTGGCGCTACCAGCGGGCCGACCACCGGGCCGACCCGCTCTACCCCGCCTCGGCGGGCCAGTTGGCGTGGTGGTGCCAGGAGTACGAGCAGGTCCTGGACGCCTTCGCCAACTGACCCGGCGGGTCAGGGCGTCGGTGTACCGCCGGCCGCCGGCTGCGTCGGCTTCGTGGTGGCTCCGCCCCCGCCCGCCGCCGGCGGCGTCGTGCCGCCGCCCCCGCCCGCCGGGGGCGGGTTGGTCGCCGGCGCCGTGGCCGGGGGCGTCGTCGCTCCGCCGCCCGTCCCCGTGGTCGGGGTGCCGGTCGACGGGGCGGTACCGGTCCCGGTCGCCGGCGCGGACGGCGTGGCCGACTTGCTGCCGGACATCGTCGGCGTGGCCGTCGGGCTCGGGGTGTTGTGCTTGCCGGTCTGCTGGCTCGGCTGCTGGCTCTGGTTGCCGCCGCCGTTGTTGTTGTTCCCGTTGTCGGTCGGCTGCTGCGGGCGCCGGGTGTTCTGGCCGGTCTGCGGGCTCTGGGTCGCCGTCGAACCGGAGCTGGGCGTGGTGGCCTCGGGGGCCGTCGACACCACCCCGGCGGACGGGCTGGTACCGCCCGGCTTCCCGTCCGTGCCGTCGTCGTTGCCGCTGAGCGCCATGCCGATGCCGACGCCGGCCGCGACCACCACCGCCGCGATGCCGGCCACCAGGCGCCACGGCCCGCGCCGGGCACCGCCGCCGTGGCCGCCGCCGGAGTCGCCGTCGCCGCCGTACGACCCGCCGACCGCCGGGTAGGGCGCGGACGGCGTGCGCGGGCCGCCCGGCCCCCCGTACGGCAACACCGCCGTCGGGTCGCCCGGGACACCGGCCCCGAGCACCGCCGTCTCGTCCGTGCCGACCGCCGGCAGCGCGCCGCTGCCCCCGTACGCCCCGCCGACCCCGGCCGCGGCGCCGATGGCCCAGCCGCCGGTGCCGCCGGTCAGCTCGCGCAGCGCGTGCTCGATGTGGGCGCGGAACTCGTCGGCGTCCTGGAAGCGGTCGTCCGGGTTCTTGGCCAGCGAGCGCAGCACCAGCGGGTCCAGCCCGGCCGGCACCCGCGGATTGGCCTGCGAGGGCGGCACCGGCTGGTCCTGGACGTGCTGGTAGACCACCGACAGCGGGGTGTCGCCGGTGAACGGCGGGCGCAGCGTCAGCAGTTCGTACAGCATGCAGCCGGCCGCGTACAGGTCGGAGCGGTGGTCGACCGGCTTGCCGAGCGCCTGCTCCGGCGAGAGGTACTGCGGGGTGCCCATGACCATGCCGGTCTGGGTCATCGTCGAGGCCGTGCCGGTCAGTGCCCGGGCGATGCCGAAGTCCATCACCTTGACCGCGCCGTTGGTCGTGATGATCACGTTGGCCGGCTTGATGTCGCGGTGCACGATGCCGTGCCGGTGGCTGTAGGACAGCGCCTCCAGCACCCCGGCGATGATGATCAGCGCCTGGTCGACCGGCGGCGCCGTCTCGTCCACCAGCAGCTCGCGGACGGTCTTGCCCTCCACCAGCTCCATCACGATGTACGGCGTCGACTCCTCGCCGACGTACTCCTCGCCGGTGTCGTACACCGAGACGATCGCGTGGTGGTTGAGCGCCGCGACGGCGTGCGCCTCCCTGGTGAAGCGCAGGCGGGCGATCTCGTCCTGCGCCAGCTCACCGCGGAGCAGCTTCACCGCGACCGTCCGGCCGAGCCGGACGTCCTGGGCGGCCAGCACCTCGGCCATGCCGCCCCGGCCCAGCCGGTGGGTCAGCCGGTAGCGGCCGTCGCCGACGGTGCCCAGCGGGGCGGCGGTGCCCCGGCCCGGCGTCTGCGGGCCGCCGTACGGCGGGAGCGCGGTCGTGGCGGCGTCGCTACCGGGCTCGGGCGTCCTCGGGGCCCCGCCGGCCGGACCGGTCGCCCAGGCCCCGTCGTCGTCGTCCGGATGCTGCGTCTGTGCCATCGCTCCTCGCCCCGGGCCTTCGCTCGGATCGCGGTGCCCTGTCGCTCGTATCCCCGAACGCTACCGCCTCCGGCCGACGCCTGTAGCACGCGCGATCCGGACGGAACGCGTCAGAGCAGGCCATTCCGGTCGGCCGGACCGTCCAGGCGCAGCACGGTGGCGGTCGGCCCCGAGACCCGCGAGCCGGAACTCGAGCCGGAGCCCGAATCCCGCTCGGCCCGGTTGACCACGATCGCGATGATGATGACCGCCAGCACGATCACGCCGACGATGATGCCGATGATCACCAGCGCGGTCGAGCAGCCGCCGCTGTTCGACGCCGGGGCCGGCTGGAACGGCGGCGCCGGCATCGGGTGCGGCGGCGGGGTGTGGGCCTGCGGAGCCCCCTGCTGGTGGAGGAACTGCGGCTGCGGGGTGTGCGGCTGCTGGAACGCCGGCGGAGGCGTCTGGTACGGCTGCGGCGCGGCGAACGGCTGCGGGGTCTGCGGCTGCTGGAACGCCGGCGACGGGGTCTGGAACGGCTGCGGCTGCGGGAACGGCGTCGGCGTCCGCGGGGCCTGCGGCGCCGCGTGCACCGAGCGCGGCCCGTCGGTGATCACCAGCGGGTTGCTGGCCGCCAGCGGGCTGCCGCCGCCCTTGCCCGCGTCCATCAGCCGCTCCGCCTCCTCGCGCATCGCCGCCGCGCTCGGGAAGCGGTGCGCCGGGTCCTTGCGCAGCGCCCTGGCCACGAACTCGTCGACCGCCGGGCTGAGCCGCGGGTTGAGCGTGGACGGCGCCGGCGGCTCCTCCTGGACGTGCTTGTACGCGATCGAGAAGGCCGAGTCGCCGTCGAAGACCAGCTGGCCGGTGAGCATCTCGAAGAGCATCACGCCGACCGAGTACAGGTCGGAGCGGGCGTCCACCGGCTTGCCGAGCGCCTGCTCGGGCGAGAGGTACTGCGGGGTGCCGACCACCATGCCGGTCTGGGTCATCGAGGTGACCCCGCTCTCCAGCGCGCGGGCGATGCCGAAGTCCATGACCTTGACGTTGCCCTTGCGGTCGAACATGACGTTGCCGGGCTTGATGTCGCGGTGCACCAGGCCCATGTCGTGCGAGGCCTCCAGCGCGTTCAGCACGCCGATGGTGACCTGCAGCGCCTCCTCGACCGCGATCGCGCCCTGCTGGGCGACCGCCTCGTTGATGGCGTCCCGCAGGCCCTTGCCGTCGACCAGCTGCATGACGATGTACGGGGTGCTGGAGCCGTCCGGGGCGATGTCCTCGCCGCTGTCGTACACCGTGACGATGTTGGGGTGCTCCAGCCGGGCCACCGCCTGCGCCTCGCGGCGGAACCGCTCCTTGAACGAGTCGTCCCGGCCCAGCTCGGCGTGCATGCTCTTCAGCGCGACCTGGCGGTCCAGCACGCTGTCGTACGCGAGGTGGACCGAGGCCATGCCGCCCTCGCCCAGCACCCGCTGCAGCACGTACCGCCCGTTGCCCAGGGAGTAGCCCTCGACCGCCGCGTTGCCGTGCTCGCTCATGGTCCTCTGCTCCCCCTCGGCGCGGCCCTGCCGCCGCGACCGTGACGTTCGGTCTCGTCCGTGCGTTGTCCGGGCCCGGCCCGCTGGCCCGCCCGACCCCTGTCGCGGTGCTCGCCCGGCCTGCGACAGGGGCTCAGGGTATCGGCTCGCGCCGACACCGACCGGCCCAGGGCCGACACTGTGTCCGGGTCGCGACCGGGTACCGGCCGGTCGCGCGTACGGCCCCGGGACGCCGTGCCGTGCCCGGGGCCCCGCGGCCCGGCGGGGCCGTGGCGGTACGGGTACGGCCTACGGGTAGGTACGGCCTTACAGGTACGGGCCGGAACGGATGCCGCGGCCCTCGCCCGGCTCGTCGCCCTCCGGCTCCGCGCCGTGCAGGCCCGGCGGCAGCGCCCGCCGCATCTGCTCCAGCTGCGCCCGGGCCGCCATCTGCTGGGCGAACAGCGCGGTCTGGATGCCGTGGAACAGGCCCTCCAGCCAGCCCACCAGCTGCGCCTGGGCGATCCGCAGCTCCGCCTCGGTCGGGATCGAGTCCTCGGTGAACGGCAGCGAAAGCCGCTCCAGCTCGGCGACCAGCTCGGGCGCCAGGCCGAGCTCCAGCTCCTTGATCGAGCTGGCGTGGATGTCCTTCAGCCGGGCCCGGCTGGCCTCGTCGAGGGGAGCCGCCCGGACCTCCTCCAGCAGCTGCTTGATCATGCTGCCGATCCGCATGACCTTGGCCGGCTGCTCGACCATCTCGGTCACCGGCAGTTCACGCGGGCCGTCCCCCTCGTCGTCCCCGGCCATGCCGACCATCCCCTGGCCCACCGGCAGCCCGTCCGGTCCGACGATCAGCACCTTCTGGCCGTCCTGCGACTGCCCGCCCATGGCCTGGTGGAACTCGTGCGACGAGCGCTCGTTCATCGGATTCGTCATGAACCACATTCTCCCTCACTGGGGTTGCCGGAGTGGAGGCCCCCGGCCACCCGGGCAACGACGCTACGCCCCGGGCACGCGGGCCGGTATCCGTACGGATACTCAGTCCGCCCGGGTACCGGGGCTCGGCTTCGTGCGGCCCGGGGCGCTCCCGCCGGCAGGGCGCTCCGGGCGGCGGGACGCTCCGGGTGGCGGCGCGCGGTCAGCCGCGCCGCAACCGCAGGCCGATCAGGCCCAGCCCGCAGCCGATCAGACCGAGCCCGGCGCCGAGCGGGAACTGGCGGGTGGAGGCGTCGTCCCACCGGGTGGGCAGCACCACCGGGCCGGCCACCACGGTCTGCGCCCCGGGGCCGAGCGCCAGCGTCGCGCTCCCGGCGCCGTCGGAGGGCTCGGCCGGGGCCTCGGCGCCGGCCGTCCCCGAGGGGGCCGCGGCGGGGTCCGGCGCGCTCTCGACGGGCTGCTCCGGGGTCTGCCCGGCGGCGTGCCCGGGGCCGCGCCCGGTGCGTTCCGGCGCCGAGGCGGGGTGGTGCCGCAGCCGGCGCTGCTCCCACTCGGCCCGGGGGAGGCCGGGGCGCAGGTGCCCGGTCCGCTGCCACCCGGGCGTCCCGGCCGACACCACGGCGGTCGCGGGGGCGGTCACGGACTTCTCGGCGGCCTCGGGCGCCGCCGCCGGCGCCGAGGACTCCCCGGCGGCGGGCTCCGGCACGGCGGGCTCCGGGACGACCGGCTCCGTGGCAAACGGCTCCGGGACGGCGGACGCCGCCGGGGAGGCCGGGGCCGGGGCCGCCGTCGCGGACGCCGCCGCAGTCCCGGTCACGGTCGGGGACGAGGCGACGGACGGCGCGGACGGGGCCGCCGGGGACGGCGGGGACGGCGGGGACGCCGGGGACGCCGGGGACGCCGGGGACGCCGGGGACGGCGGGGCGGACGGCCCGGCCGTCGGTCCCGGGGAGACCACCGGGACCGGCACGACGCCGGTGGCCCCGGTCGGACCGGTCGGCACGGCCACCGCCGCCGGGCCGAGGGCCAGCGGCACGGCGAGGCCGAGCACGGCCGCCACCAGCAGCCGCCGGGCACGCCGCTCGGCGCGGCGGCCGCCCAGGAGACGGGTGACCGGGCGGATACCCGCCCGGCCCCGGACGCACCCGGGGAACCGCCGGGACGGGGACGGCAGTGGTGCTGCGGGCAGCGGCCCGAGGAACGCGGACGAAGGTGCGGGCACGGTCGAGGTCCTTCCGCGACGGCCGACCGCGCGGGGCGGGGTCGGCGGCGGGACAGCTCCCGTCCAGACTCACACAGCCCGGCATTCCGGGCATGTCGGACGGCCCGGACCGGCGGAAGGCAGGCCCCCGCCGGCTCCGGGCGGGGCCGTCACGCCCGCAGCACCACCTTGCCGACCTGCCCGCCGGCCTCCAGGACCCGGTGCGCCTCGGCGGCCTCGGTCAGCGGCAGCACCCGGTCGACCACCGGCTTCACCACCCCGGAGGCGACCAGCGGCCAGACGTGCTCGCGCACCGCCGCCACGATCGCCGCCTTCTCGGCCAGCGGCCGCCCGCGCAGATTGGTCGCGATCACCGCGCCGCGCTTGCGCAGCAGCGTGTTGAGGTTCAGCTCGCCGTTCACCCCGCCCTGCAGCCCGATGATCACCAGCCGCCCGTTGACGGCCAGCGCGTCCACGTTCCGCTGCAGGTACTTGGCGCCCATGATGTCGAGGACCACGTCCGCCCCGGCGCCGCCGGTGGCCTCCCGGAGCACCTCGACGAAGTCCTGCGCGCGGTAGTCGATCAGCACGTCGGCCCCCAGCTCCGCGCAGCGGGCCAGCTTCTCCGGCCCGCCCGCCGTCACCGCCACCCGGGCGCCGACCGCCTTGGCCAGCTGGATCGCCATCGTCCCGATGCCGCTGGCACCGCCGTGCACCAGCACCGTCTCGCCCGGCCGCAGGTGCGCGGTCAGGAAGACGTTGGACCACACCGTGCAGACCACCTCGGGCAGCGCGGCGGCCTGCTCCAGGGTCAGCCCGTCCGGCACCGGCAGCAGCTGGCCGACCGGCACCGCGACCCGCTGCGCGTAGCCGCCGCCCACCAGCAGCGCGCAGACCTCGTCGCCGACCGCCCAGCCGGACACCCCGGGGCCGAGCGCGGCGATCCGGCCCGCGCACTCCAGGCCCGGGTAGCGGGGGCTGCCGGGCGGCGGGTCGTAGAAACCCTGCCGCTGGAGCAGGTCGGCGCGGTTGACGGCGGTGGCCGCCACCTCGACCAGGACCTCGCCCTCCCCGGGCACCGGGTCCGGCACCTCCGCCCAGACCAGTGCCTCGGGCCCGCCGGGTTCAGGAATCGTCATCGCATGCATGGGCCCGACGCTACTGCGCGCCGGCGGCCCGGCGGGCGGGCGACCCGCGCCGTCAGCCGGCCAGGTCGTCGAGCGGCACGGCGCCGGGCAGCGCGGCCACCGCCGCGCCCGGCAGGATCAGCTTGCCGCGCCGCCGCCCGCTGCCCACCAGGACGAACGGGGCCGCCGCCACCGCCGCGTCGACCAGCAGCGGCCAGTCGGCCGGCAGGCCGATCGGGGTGATGCCGCCGTACTCCATGCCGGTCGCCTCGACGGCGGTGTCCATCGGCGCGAACGAGGCCTTGCGGGCCTCCAGGTGCTTGCGGACCGTCCGGTTGACGTCGACCCGGGTGGTCGCCAGCGCCAGGCAGGCGGCCAGGGTGGTCTCCCCGCCGCGCTTGGCGGCGACCACCACGCAGTTCGCCGAGGCGTCGAGCGGCACGCCGTAGGTCTCGCAGAAGACGGCGGTGTCGGCCTTCTCCGGATCGGTCCCGACGTACAGCACGGACCGGGCGGCCTCCCGGTCGTCCCAGTTCTTCAGCGCGTCGGCCACCGGGGCGGCCAGCCGGTCCACCACCTCCAGCGCGGGGGCGGAGAAGTCGAACGTGCCGAACGGGAGCTGCGGTTGACCGGTCATGGCGGGAACCCTACGCCCCCTCGGCCGACTTGATGACGATCACCCGGTCGGTGAGCTGCAGCGTCCGCGCCTCCGCCTCGGTGTAGTTGATCACCCGCCGGCCGCGCACCACCGCCACCACCAGGTCGTCGAGTTCGCGCGGGTCGTGCCCGGCCTCGGCCCGGGTGACCGGGCGCTCGACCACGTCCAGGCCGTTGCCGTAGGTGAGCAGGTCCTCCATCACCGCGCCGGCGTGCGGGCTGAGCATCGACATGCCCAGCAGCCGGCCCGCCGAACTGGAGCTGGTGACCACCACGTCGGCGCCGCTCTGCCGCAGCAGCGGGGCGTTCTCATCCTCCCGCACCGCCGCGACGATGGTCGCCGCGCGGGTCAGCTGGCGGGCGGTCAGGGTGATCAGCGCGGCGGTGTCGTCCCGCTCCGGCGCGACCACCACCCGGGCGGCGGTGGGCAGTCCGGCGCGCAGCAGGGTGTCGGTCCGGGTGGCGTCGCCGACCACGCCGACCAGGCCCTGCTGGGCGGCCTGGTCGACCGCCTTGCGCTGCGGGTCGACCACCACGATCTCCTCCTTGCGCACCCCCTGCCCGAGCAGGGTGTCGATGGCGCTGCGGCCCTTGGTGCCGTAGCCGATCACGACGGTGTGCTCGCGCACGGTGGACCTCCAGCGGTTCAACCGCCACTGCTGACGGGTGCGTTCGGTGAGCACTTCGAGGGTGGTGCCGACCAGGATGATCAGGAAGACCACCCGCAGCGGAGTGACCACGAAGATGTTGGTGAGCCGGGCGCTGTCACTGAACGGGGTGATGTCGCCGTACCCGGTGGTGGAGAGCGTCACCGTGGCGTAGTACGCCGAGTCCAGGAAGCTCAGCCCGCCGCCGGCGTTGTCGTTGTAGCCGTCGCGGTCCAGCCAGACGATCACGGTGGTGGCCACCAGGACGCCGAGTGCCAGCAGCAGCCGGGAGCCGACCTGCCGCACCGCCGGGGCGGAGCGCCGGGCGGGCAGCACGATCCCGGCGTCGGCCCAGGGCTCGGTGCCGGGAACGGACGGTCCGGCCGACCGTCCCCGGACGCGTCGGACACTCACGGGACCTCCAGCAGTTCGATTTCGTCACCGGCCGCGGCGCCGCCCGGCGGCACCACCGCGAGCGCCTCGGCCCGGGCCAGGCCGCGGAGCATCGCCGGACCGTCGTGGCGCAGGTGCACCACGCCGCGGGCGGTCCTCCGCACCGGCAGCAGCCGGGTGTCCACCGGGTGACCGGGCAGCGGGTCGACGGCGACGGCCAGGACCGGCTCGTCGGCGCCGCGGCCGGACAGCGCCCGCAGCAGTGGCAGGGCGAGCGTCACCGTTCCGGCGACGGCGGCCAGCGGATTGCCCGGCAGGCCCACCAGATGGCGCCCGCCGGGGAGTTCGGCGAGCAGCATCGGATGGCCGGGGCGCACGGCGACCCCGTCCACCAGCAGCCGGGCGCCGCACTCGGCCAGCGCCCGGTGCAGGAAGTCCACCGGACCGGCCGCCGTCCCGCCGGTGGTGACCACCACGTCCGCGGCGGAGTGCCGCAGGGCGTCCCGGAGCAGGCCGAGGTCGTCGCGGACGGAGCGCGGTTCGCCGGTCTCGGCGCCGGCCGCGCGCAGCCACGGCGGCAGCAGCGGGCCGAGCGCGTCCCGGACCAGGCCGTCCCGGGGCAGACCGGAGCCGAGCAGCTCGTCGCCGAGCACCAGCAGCTCCACCACCGGGCGGCGGCGCACGGACAGCCGGTCGTGGCCGCAGGCGGCGGCCAGGCCGAGCACCGCCGGGCCGACCGGGGTGCCGGCCGGCAGCAGCACCTCGCCGCGCCGGCACTCCTGGCCGCGCGGCCGGACGTCCTGGCCGGTGGTCAGCGCGCCGGCGGTGCGCTCGCGCAGCAGCGGACCGCCCGGCTCGCCGTGCTCGCGGCGGAGCACGGCGGTGGCACCGGGTGGCAGCTGGGCCCCGGTGGCGATCTCGACGGCGGCGCCGTCGGCCAGCGGGCCGTCGGCGGGGCGCCCGGCGAGCAGCCGGCCGCCGACCTGCCAGGGGCCGGGGCCGGCCACCGCCCAGCCGTCCATCGCCGAGGTGTCGAAGGCCGGCAGGTCGGTGAGCGCGGTGAGCGGCTCGGCGAGGGTGTGGCCGAGCGCGCCGTCCAGCGGCAGGCTCAGCGCGGGCAGCGCGGGGCGGCCGGCCCGGCGGGCGGTCTCCCGGGCCGCCGCCCAGCGGGCCGGGCGGGCCGGGGCGGGCGCGACGGGTTCCGCCATCACGCTCACGGCTGCCCCGGGTCGCCGGCCCTGGCCGCCGCCCAGCGCTCGGCGAGCGCGGCGGTGTGCCCGGAGGCCTCGGCGACCGCCTCCGGGCCGCCACCGCGCTGCGCGGCCGCGTAGCCGATCAGGAAGGCGGTCAGCGGGGCCGCGGGCCGGTCCACCCCGTGCGCGACCACCCGGGCCAGGTCGAGCAGGCCGCGGACGTCGACGTCCAGGTCGATGTCCAGCTCGGCACGGACCTCGGCGATCCAGTCATCCAGCGTGCGCTCCATGCGAACATGCTGCCCGATCGGCGGTTTCTCCGGGATGTTTGCCCGGTGAGCGACACGCGTCGTTTCGCTCACGCCGGGGTGCCGGGCCGGTGAGCGGGCCGGTGAACGGGCCGGTCCCGGCGGGGATCAGCCCTTGCCGCCGTCGCGTTCGCGGGCCTGCTCCAGGTCCTCCCAGGTGTCGCAGTCGTAGGTGACGTCGTCGGTGTCGGCCAGCCGGAGGGTGGGCAGGGCGCCGGTCAGCCTGCGCAGCGGGAGCCCGGCCGGGTCCCCGACGGCGGCCAGCGCGGCGCGCAGGGCGGCGGTGCGGTAGGCGGCGGCGAGCGGCTGGTCGCGGCCGGCGGCGTCGACCAGGACGGCCGCCGCGGTCCGCGGCCCGGCCCCGTCGAGGGCGTCGACCAGCCGGTGGACGGTCCGCCGGTCGAGGAACGGCAGGTCGGCGGCGAACAGCAGCACCAGGTCGGCGGTCACCTCGGCCAGTCCGGCGGCGACGGCGGCCACCGGACCGCCGCCCGGCGGGCTCTCGCGGGTCCACCGGACCCCGGGCCGGGCGGTGGGGCGGACCGGGCCGACCACCACGGTGGTCCGGGCCTGCGCGCAGGCGGCGAGCACCCGGTCCAGCAGGGTGGCCCCGCCGACCGTCAGACCGGGCTTGTCGGCCCCGCCGAGCCGCCGGGCGGCGCCCCCGGCCGGGACGATCACGTCGTACGGCGTCATGCCGCCAGTATCCGCCGCGGACCTCAGGCGGTCTTCCCGCCCTCCTCGGGCTCCGGGACGACGGCGGCCTCGACGGTGTCGTCCGGCTCGGCCGTGTCGTCCGGCTCAGCAGCGGTGTCCTCCGGCTCGGCAGCGGCGTCGTCCGGCTCCGGGGTGAGGACGGCGGCCTCGACGGTGTCCTCGGGCTCGGCGGCGGCGGTGTCGGCGGCGGTGCGGGCGGCGGCGGTGCGGGCGGCGGCGATGTTGGCGGCGGCGCTCAGCTCCAGCACGGCCGGCAGGGTCAGCTCCCCGTACCGCCGGTTCACCGCCGCGACCAGCGCCTCCGGGTCGTCCGGGTGCTCGGCCAGCAGCCGGTCGAAGTCCTGCAGGTACTCCCCGGTGAACGCCAGCACCCGGGCCGCGTCGTCGCCCTGCTCGGGTGCCCGGTGCCCGGCGATCACCCGGTCCGCGCCGAGCTCGGCGATCCGGCCGAGGTTGCGGACCCACGCGGTGCGCTGCTCCGGCGTGGTGTCGGCGGTCCAGACGTGGGTGCCGTTGTACGCGAAGTCGCCGGCCACCACGGTGCGGATGCTCGGCACGTGCACCACCGTGGAGCCGCCGCAGTCGCCCTGCCCGAGCAGCAGCACCGGGATCACCTGCCGGTCGACCATCAGCGGCTGGGGCAGCAGCGGGGCCGGGACCAGCGGGTGGTCCGGGATGTCGTCGCCGAACACCGGCTTCCACTGGGCGACCTTCGCGGCGGCGGTGCGCAGGATGCCCTCGACGACCGGCGGCGCGGCCAGCAGCCGCGCGTCGGGGAAGAGCCGCAGCACCTCCTCGGCACCGAAGTAGTGGTCGGGGTGCTGGTGGGTGATCACGATGGCGAGCAGCCGGCGGCCCTTGCCCGCCACCCACTCGGCCAGCTCGCGGCCGGCGCTGCGGGTGAGCTGGGCGTCGACCAGGATCGCCGTGTGCTCGCCGAGGATCAGCGTGGAGGTGGCGAAGAAGGCCGACTCGGGGCCGGTGAAGACGTCGACCTCCAGCGGCCGGACCGGCGGTGCGGCGCTCTCCGCGTCGAGCGGGTCCGCGCCGGCGTTCTCCTCGGACGGGGACGACGTCACTGGCTGCTCCCTCTGGTTCGGCGGTCCCGGTTCCGGTCCGGCTCGGCGTCGGTGGTGCGTGAGGCGGTGGTGCGTGAAGCGGTGGTGGTGCGCATCACGGCGGCGGTGGCCGCGCCCTACAGCATGGGAGTACGGCGCGCGGAAAACGCGGAAGGCGCGCCCGGCGGGGGCGCGCCTTCCCGATCACATGTCCGGTCGGCGGCTCGTCGCCGCCGGGATCAGCCCTTGCGGCCGGTCAGCTTGGCGACGCGGTCGGCGACGCCCCAGGAGGTGACCCGCCACAGCGCCTCGACCACGATGTTCCGGCTCATCTTGGACGCGCCCAGCTCCCGCTCGACGAAGGTGATCGGCACCTCGGCGACCTTGAAGCCGGCCTTCACGGTCCGCCAGGCCAGGTCGACCTGGAAGCAGTAACCGGCCGAGGCGACCTGGTCCATGCCGAGGCCCAGCAGGGTCTCCTTGCGGAACGCCCGGTAGCCGCCGGTGACGTCCCGGATCGGCACGCCCAGCATCAGCCGCGAGTAGGTCGAGCCGCCGCGGGAGAGCAGCAGCCGGGACTTCGGCCAGTTCACCACCCGGCCGCCGGGGACCCAGCGCGAACCCAGCACCAGGTCGGCGCCGCGCAGCGCGGTCAGCAGCCGGCCCAGCTCCTCGGGGCGGTGGGAGCCGTCGGCGTCCATCTCGACGAGCACGTCGTAGCCCTCGTCGATGCCCCAGCGGAAGCCGGCCAGGTAGGCGGCGCCCAGCCCCTCCTTGCCCTTGCGGTGCATGACGTGTACCTGGGGGTCCTCGGCGGCCAGCTTGTCGGCCAGTTCGCCGGTGCCGTCGGGGCTGTTGTCGTCGGCGACGAGGACGTGCACCTCGGGGACGGCGGCGCGCACCCGGCCGACGATGCGCTCGACGTTCTCCGCCTCGTTGTAGGTGGGGATGATCACCAGCACCCGGCCGAGATCGGCGAAACCCTGCTGGTTGACGGTCACGTACTAACCTCTCGGCCGGTGGCGGGACGTGCCGGTCACCATTGCCCGCACTCATCGGAAGACACAGTCCCGGCCGGCACCCCGCCGGCCCGGACGACACCGTGGAAAACACTGGGTCCTGGCATCCTACTACCGCGCCCTCGGACCGACCTTCCGCGCGCGGCACTCCCGGCCGGCGCCCGCCGTTTCCCCGGCGGAGGTGCAGGTCGGCTAGGGTCGATGCCCGGCCTTTGCCCGGATGCCCGAACCCGTCCGCCCCCGCCCGCAGCCGCCTGACGGCGGCGAGGCCCACCAGCCACTGCAGCAAGGAGCAGGACCGCGCCCATGGACAAGCTCGTCAACACCGTCCGCCCGTACGCCTGGGGCTCGGCCACCGCGCTCCCCGAGCTGCTCGGGCAGGAGCCGACCGGCGAACCGCAGGCCGAGCTGTGGATGGGCGCCCATCCCGGGGACCCGTCGCGGGCGGACCGGGGCGACGGGCCGCGCCGGCTGGACGAGCTGATCGCCGCCGACCCGGAGGGCGAGCTGGGCGCCGCCTCGGTGGCCCGCTTCGGCCCCTCCCTGCCGTTCCTGCTCAAGGTCCTCGCCCCGGGCATCCCGATCTCCATCCAGGCCCACCCCTCGCTCGAACAGGCCCGCGCCGGGTACGCCGCCGAGAACGCCCTGGGGATCCCGCTGGACGCCCCACACCGGAACTACCGGGACGCCAACCACAAGCCCGAACTCATCTGCGCGCTCGGCGACTTCGACGGTCTCTGCGGCTTCCGCCGGCCCGCCGGGGCGGCCGCGCTGCTGGCCGCTCTCGCGGTGCCCGCGCTGGAGCCGGTGATCGCCCTGCTGGGCGCCGAGGACGAGTCCGAGGCGCTCAGCGGCGCCCTGGCCGCCGTGCTCACCCTGTCCGGGCCCGAGGCGGCGGAGGCGGTCCGGGAGACCGCCGACGCGCTCGGCAAGGCCGCCGCCGAGGACCCGGACGGTCCGTACGCGCCGTACACCCGGATCGCCCGGGACTTCCCGGGCGACGTCGGGCTGATCGCCGGACTGCTGCTCAACCACGTCCGGCTGCGCGCCGGCGAGGCGCTCTACCTGGGCGCCGGCGTCCCGCACGCGTACCTGCACGGCCTGTGCGTCGAGCTCCAGGCCAACTCGGACAACGTGCTGCGGGCCGGGCTCACCCCCAAGCACATCGACGTGCCGGAACTGCTCCGGGTCGTCGAGTTCGCCGCCTGCGCGCCCACGCCGCTGCTGCCGGTCGCGGTCGACGGGACGCCCGGCGAGGAGCTGTACCCGGTGCCGATCGACGAGTTCCGGCTCTCCCGGTTCGCGCTGGACGGCCGGGAGCGGACGGTCGGCGGCGAGGCCCCGCAGATCCTGCTCTGCACCGCCGGCACCGCCCGGCTGACCGCGGCGGACGGCACCGCGCTGGAACTGTCCCGCGGCGAGTCCGCCTTCCTCCCCGCCACCGGCGCCCCCACCCACCTGAACGGCACCGCCACCGTCTTCCGCGCGACCGTCACCCTCTGACGCCGGGGCCCCGACCCTCCGGGGGTCAGTCCCGGGTCATGTCGACGAAGCGGGAGTAGTGGCCCTGGAAGGCCACGGTGATGGTGGCGGTGGGGCCGTTACGGTGCTTGGCGACGATGAGGTCGGCCTCGCCCGCGCGCGGGGACTCCTTCTCGTAGGCGTCCTCCCGGTGCAGCAGGATGACCATGTCGGCGTCCTGCTCGATCGAGCCGGACTCGCGCAGGTCGGAGACCATCGGGCGCTTGTCGGTGCGCTGTTCGGGGCCTCGGTTCAGCTGGGAGAGCGCGATCACCGGCACCTCCAGCTCCTTGGCCAGCAGCTTCAGGTTTCGCGACATGTCGGAGACCTCCTGCTGGCGGTTCTCGGCCCGGCGGGAGCCGCCGGACTGCATCAGCTGGAGGTAGTCGATGACGATCAGCTTGATGTCGTTGCGCTGCTTGAGCCGGCGGCACTTGGCGCGGATCTCCATCATCGACAGGTTCGGCGAGTCGTCGATGAACAGCGGCGCCTCGCTGACGTCCGGCATCCGGCGGGCCACCCTGGTCCAGTCGTCGTCCGTCATGGAGCCGGAGCGCATGTGGTGCAGCGCCACCCGGGCCTCGGCGGAGAGCAGGCGCATGGCGATCTCGTTGCGGCCCATTTCGAGCGAGAAGATCACGCTCGGCAGCTTGTTGTGGATCGAGCAGGCCCGGGCGAAGTCCAGCGCCAGGGTGGACTTGCCCATCGCGGGACGGGCCGCGATGACGATCATCTGGCCGGGGTGGAGCCCGTTGGTGAGCGCGTCGAAGTCGGCGAAGCCGGTCGGCACGCCGGACATCTGGCCGTTGCGGGAGCCGATCGACTCGATCTCGTCGAGGGCGCCCTCCATGATGTCGGCGAGCGGGGCGTAGTCCTCGTTGGTGCGCTGCTCGGTGACGGCGTAGATCTCCGCCTGGGCCGCGTTGACGATCTCGTCGACGTCGCCCTCGGCGGCGTAGCCCATGCCGGCGATCCGGGTGCCGGCCTCGACCAGCCGGCGCAGCACCGCGCGCTCGTGCACGATCTGCGCGTAGTACTCGGCGTTGGCGGCGGTCGGGACGGAGTTGACCAGGGTGTGCAGGTAGCCGGGGCCGCCGACCCGCTGGAGCTCGCCGCGCTTGGTCAGCTCGCCGGCCACGGTGATCGGGTCGGCCGGCTCGCCGCGCGCGTACAGGTCCAGGATCGCGCCGTGGATCAGCTCGTGCGCGGGCCGGTAGTAGTCGGCCGGCTTGAGCACCTCGACGACGTCGGCGATGGCGTCCTTGGAGAGCAGCATGCCGCCGAGGACGGACTGCTCGGCCGCGAGGTCCTGCGGGGGGACGCGCTCGAAGCCGTCCAGGCCGCCCTCGGCGCGCTCGTCCTCGCCCTGGCGGCGTTTGCCGCCGTCCCGCTGGAAGCCGCCGGACCCGCCCGGGCCGCCCTTGCCGCCCTTCTGGAAGCCGCCGCCCTGGCCCTGGCCGCCGCGGCCGCGCGAGACCGGCAGCCGGTCGCCCGGGCCGTCCGGGAACGGGGCGTCGGCGAAGGCGCCGACCGGGAAGGGGTCGTCGGCGCCCTGCCAGTCGTCCTCCGGCGGCGGGGCGTCGTGGTCGTCGTACTGGGGGCCGGTCACGCGTGTTCCCCGATCAGCGAGTGGTGCGAGTTGGAGCGGGCCTTGCCGGTGGCTGGGATGGTGCGGAACCCGACTCCGCGCCACCGCATTTTCTACGCCACCGCACCGACAAATCGGACGCCGAGGCGGATGGGAGTGTCGGACGGAGGGCCCACGCTAAGGCGCCGGGCGGCCTTCAGCCAAGACGGTTATCCACAGGGGGTGTGGACGAGCGGCCCACGGCTGTGGAGAAGTGCCGCAAACCTGTGGACGCCCCTGTGGAAAGCCCTGTGGATAACCAGACCATCGATCCACCGTCAACCCGCTGACCTGCACATCCCTCGTCCCGGGGCTGTGCATGAGAAATTCTTCACACAGAGCCGGGTGGCGGTGGACACACACACGCACGGGCCGGTCGCTCGCCCGTGCGAGTAAGTGGCACAAGGCCCTGGCATCGCTTACCTGTGGATGAGTAGCCTGGATGGCATGACCCTCACCACCGACCGCCGCCGGCACGACCGGGAGATCCTCGCCCTCGCCGTCCCCGCCTTCGGCGCCCTGGTCGCCGAGCCGCTCTTCCTGATGGCCGACTCGGCGATCGTCGGCCACCTCGGCACCGCCCAGCTGGCCGGCGTCGGCGTCGCCTCGGCCGCGCTCACCACCGCCACCGGGGTCTTCGTCTTCCTCGCGTACGCCACCACCGCCGCGGTGGCCCGCCGGATCGGCGCCGGGGACCGCCGGGCCGCGATCCAGCAGGGCATCGACGGCATCTGGCTGGCGCTGGCGCTCTCCGCCGGGGTGGTCGCGCTGACCCTGCTGCTCGCCCCGCAGGTGGCCGGCGTGCTCGGCGCCTCGCCGACCGCCGCCCCGTACGCCGTGACGTACCTGCGGATCAGCGCGCTCGGCATCCCGGCGGTCCTCATGGTGATGGCCGCCACCGGCGTGCTGCGCGGCCTCCAGGACACCCGGACGCCGCTGTACGTGGCCGTCGCCGGGTTCGCCGCCAACCTCGGGCTGAACGTCGGCCTGGTGTACGGCGCCGGGCTGGGGGTGGCCGGTTCGGCCTGGGGCACGGTGATCGCCCAGACCGGGATGGCCGCCGTCTACCTGGTCGTGGTGGTCCGCGGCGCCCGCCGGGAGCAGGCCTCGCTGCGGCCGGACGCGGCCGGGATACGGGCGAGCGCCAGGGCCGGCGGACCGCTGATGGTCCGCACCCTGAGCCTGCGCGCCATCCTGATGATCGCCACCGCGGTGGCCGCCGGGCTGGGCGACGACGAGATCGCCGCGCACCAGATCGCCATGACGGTCTTCCTGTTCATCGCCTTCGCCCTGGACGCCATCGCGATCGCCGGCCAGGCCATCATCGGCCGCTACCTGGGCGCCGGGGACGTCCCGGGCACCAGGGCCGCCACCCGGCGGATGATCGAGTGGGGCATCGGCTCCGGCCTGCTGCTGGGCCTGCTGGTGGTGGTCGCCCGCCCCCTGTACGTCCCGCTGTTCACCCCGGACCCGGCGGTGCAGCACCAGCTGAACACCGTCCTGCTGCTGCTCGCGCTCTGCCAGCCGGTCTCCGGCCTGGTCTACGTCCTGGACGGCGTGCTGATGGGCGCCGGGGACGGCCCGTTCCTGGCCTGGGCGATGCTCGCCACCCTCGCGGTGTTCGCGCCCGTCGCGCTCGCGGTGCCGGCCAGCGGCACCGGGCTCGCCGGGCTCTGGTGGGCGATGAACCTCTTCATGCTGGTCCGCGGCGGCTTCCTGGCCTGGCGGGCCCGCGGCGGCAGGTGGCTGGTCACCGGCGCCGTGCGGAGCTGAGCGGCGCCGCCCGGCGAACGACCGAGGGCCGGTCCCCGCGAAGGGGGACCGGCCCTCGGGCCACTGCTACGGAGCTGACGCTACCGGTGCGTGGTCGTGGCTCAGGCGGCGACGACGGCGATGTCCAGGTTGGCCTGGACGTCCGAGTGCAGCTTGACCGAGACCTTGTGGGTGCCCACGGTCTTGATCGGCGAGGCGATCGCGACGGCGCGCTTGTCGACCGCCGGGCCGCCGGCGGCCTTGATGGCCTCGACGACGTCGGCCTGGGTCACCGAGCCGAACAGGCGGCCGGCCTCGCCCGAGCGAACGGCCAGCTTGACCTGGACGCCCTCGAGCTTGCCCTTGACCTCGTTGGCGGCCTCGAGGGTCTGGATCTCGTGGATCTTGCGGGCGCGACGGATGGCGTCGACGTCCTTCTGACCGCCCTTGGTCCAGCGGATGGCGTAGCCACGCGGGACCAGGTAGTTGCGGGCGTAGCCGTCCTTGACCTCGACGACCTCGCCGGCCGAGCCCAGGCCCGGCACCTCGTGGGTGAGGATGATCTTCATTGTTCGGTCACCCTCTCTTAGCGCGCGGTGCTGGTGTAGGGCAGCAGCGCCATCTCACGGCTGTTCTTCACGGCCGTGGCGACGTCACGCTGGTGCTGGGTGCAGTTGCCGGTGACCCGGCGGGCACGGATCTTGCCGCGGTCGGAGATGAACTTCCGCAGCAGGTTCGTGTCCTTGTAGTCAACGTAGTTGACCTTGTCCTTGCAGAAGACGCAAACCTTCTTCTTCGGCTTGCGAGCAGGCGGCTTCGCCATTGTGTGCTCCATTGGGGTTCACGGCTGGGCGGGCGTCTCGCGACGCCCGCGGCCAGGCCGCACGAAATCTGTCAGCTCTAGAACGGGGGCTCTTCCGAGAAGCCGCCGCCGGACGGGGCACCCCAGCTGCCGCCACCCTGGTTTCCACCAGAGGGAGCGCTGGACGCCCAGGGGTCGTCGGAGGGGCCGGACTGGCCGCCGGAGTTGCCACCCCAGCCGCCGCCCTGCTGGCCGCCACCGCCGCCCCAGCCACCGCCCTGGCCGCCGCCCTGCGGGCCGCCGCCGAAGCCGCCGCCCTGGGGACCACCGGACCGGTTGGCCCGGGTGACCTTCGCGGTCGCCGAGCGCAGGCTCGGACCGACCTCGTCGACCTCGACCTCGAAGACCGTCCGCTTCTCGCCTTCCTTGGTCTCGTAAGACCGCTGGCGCAGCCGGCCCTGCACGATGACGCGCATGCCGCGCTGGAGCGACTCGGCCACGTTCTCCGCCGGCTGCCGCCAGACGTTGCACGTGAGGAAGAGGCTCTCGCCGTCCTTCCACTCGTTCGTCTGACGGTCGAAGGTGCGGGGGGTGGACGCGATGCGGAACTTCGCGACCGCCGCACCCGACGGGGTGAAGCGCAGCTCGGGGTCGTCGACGAGATTGCCGACGAGGGTGATGACGGTCTCGCCTGCCATGGTGGTGATGACCTCTCGGGAAGATGTCCGTTCACCGCTGTTTCACGTGAAACAGCGGTCGCGAGCTACCCGAGACCCGAAGGCCTCAGAGGTGGCTCAGTGGGTGTCCGGGCGCAGGACCTTGGTCCGCAGAACCGACTCGCTCAGGCCCAGCTGGCGGTCGAGCTCCTTGACGACCTCAGGCGTGGCCTGCAGGTCGATGACCGAGTAGATGCCCTCGGACTGCTTGTTGATCTCGTAGGCCAGACGGCGGCGACCCCAGGTGTCGATCTTCTCGACCTTGCCACCCGCGTTGCGGACGACAGCCATGAAGCTCTCGATCAGGGGGGAAACGGCGCGCTCCTCGACCGAGGGGTCGAGGATCACCATCACCTCGTAGTGACGCATGAGTAACCCACCTCCTTTGGACTCAGCGGCCACGGTCTCTCCGTGGCAGGAGGGTTGTGCAGCGTCGGCACCGGAGCAGTGACGACACGGCCACCGTAGCGGCCGGGTCGGACAGCCCGTCCTCGTTCACTCGGAAGAGGGCAGAGGAGGGCACAACTACACCAGTGCAGACGACACACCCTACCCGCACCCGGACGGACGAACAAAACGCATAGGGGTTGTGAGACCCGGCCAACCGCCGCAATCTGGACGGAACGGGTTTCCCGCCCGTTCGTCTCCACGCCAGGAGGTGGGACACATGGCCCAGACCGTCCACCGCATGCCCGCCCTCACCCTGAACACCGACGGCCACCCGCACCCGCGGGAGAACACCCTGGTCGGCCTCACCGCCGCACTGGGCGCGATCGCCTTCATCACGTCGTTCTTCCACAACCTGCACCTGCTGACCTCGTGGACCGGCCTGTTCGGGATCGTCACCGGCCTGCTCGGGATGTACATCTCCGTCACCACCGCCGAGCGCTTCGTCCTGATGATCGCGCTCGGCGCCTCGGCGATCGGCTTCTACCTCGGCATCGCACGCGGCGGACTGTGGGGTTAGCCCCACCTCCCCGAGGAACCCCGGGCGCCCCCGTGGCGTACTTGTCTTCAGGTGGACGGGTACGCGGCGGGGGCGCCGCCGTGCCCGTGGCCGACGGGACCCCGGACGATAGGGTCACACCGAGAAGACGGGGCCCACCGCAGCCCGACCGACGAGGAGCACCGAGCATGAGCCTGCGCCTGAGGACGATCACCCGCGAGGAGCACCTCGCCTTCATCAGGAGCCGCGCCTCGGCGAGCCACATGCAGGTGCCGTCCTGGGGCGACGTGAAGGCCGAGTGGCGCTCCGAGTCGATCGGCTGGTTCGACGAGGCCAACCAGCTCGTCGGCGCCGGCCTGGTGCTGTACCGGCAGCTGCCCAAGCTCAAGCGCTACCTGGCCTACCTGCCCGAGGGCCCGGTCATCGACTGGTTCGACCGCGACCTCGACCGCTGGCTGCAGCCGATGCTGTCGCACCTGAAGTCCCAGGGCGCCTTCTCGGTGAAGATGGGCCCGCCGGTGGTCATCCGCCGCTGGAACGCCCCGACCATCAAGGAGGCCATCGCCGCCAAGCAGGCCAAGCGCCTGCGCGACGTCGAGGCCGACTGGTACGAGCCGCGCGCCTTCGAGGTCGCCGACCGGCTGCGCAAGGCCGGCTGGCTGCAGGGCGAGGACGGCGGCGCCGGCTTCGGCGACGTCCAGCCGCGCTACGTCTTCCAGGTGCCGCTGGCCAACCGCTCGCTGGACGACATCCAGAAGGGCTTCAACCAGCTCTGGCGCCGCAACATCAAGAAGGCCGAGAAGAGCGGCGTCGAGGTGGTCCAGGGCGGCTACGACGAGCTTCCGGTCTTCCACCAGCTCTACCTGGTGACCGCCGAGCGCGACAAGTTCACCCCGCGCCCGCTGGCCTACTTCCAGCGCATGTGGAAGGCCCTCACCGCCGAGGACCCGAACCGGATGCGGCTGTACATCGCCTACCACGAGGGCGAGCCGCTGGCCGCGACCACCATGCTGGTCGTCGGCGAGCACGTCTGGTACTCCTACGGCGCCTCGGCCAACCACAAGCGCGAGGTCAAGCCGTCGAACGCGATCCAGTGGCGGATGATGCGCGACTCCTACGCCCTGGGCGGCGGGGTGTACGACCTGCGCGGCATCTCCGACACGCTGGACGAGAACGACCACCTGTTCGGCCTGATCCAGTTCAAGGTCGGCACCGGCGGCCAGGCCGCCGAGTACCTCGGCGAGTGGGACTTCCCGCTCAACAAGCTGCTGCACAAGGCCCTCGACCTCTACATGTCGCGCCGCTGAGCAGCCCGCTCCGAGCCACCGAGCAGCCGTGCCCAACACCCTCTGGGAGATGACCCGATGACGCTGTCGCTCTACCTCGACACCGAACGCTGGCGCACCCACCAGCGCTCCGTGCTGGCCGAGTTCCCCGGCCTGGTGCCGGTGGCCAAGGGCAACGGCTACGGCTTGGGCAACCACCGCCTGGCCGAGGAGGCGACCCTCCTCGGCACCGGGGTGCTGGCGGTCGGCACCGCCTACGAGGCCGCCGACGCGGCCGAGTGGTACGGCGGCGAACTGCTGGTGCTCACCCCCTACCGGGTCGGTGAGGAGGCGCTGCCGATGCCGCACGCCCGGGTGATCCGGACGGTGGCGGGCCTGGACGGCCTGCGGGCGCTGCACGGCGCCCGGGTGGTGGTGGAGTGCATGACCACCATGCGCCGGCACGGCGTCTCGGCGGACGACCTCCCGGCCGTCGCCGCCGAGCTGGAAGGCGTCGCCTTCGAGGGCCTCGCGCTGCACCTGCCGATGGACCGCCCGGACGGCTCCAGCCCGGTCGAGGAGGTCGCGTACTGGGTGGAGACCGCCCGGGCCGCCGGCATCCCGGTGCACACCGTGTTCGTCAGCCACCTCGGCGCGGCCGGCATGGAGCAGCTGGCCCAGCGCTTCCCGCAGACCGTCTTCCGGGCCCGGATCGGCACCCGGCTCTGGCTGGGCGACCACGGCGCGCTGGAGGTCCGGGCGACGGTGCTGGACGTCACCCCGGTGCGCAAGGGCGACCGCTACGGATACCGCCAGCACCCGGCGCCGTCCGACGGCCACCTGCTGGTGGTGGCCGGCGGCACCGCGCACGGCATCGGTCTGGAGGCGCCCAAGTACGTGCAGGGGATGTCCTCGCGCGCCAAGGGGATCGCCCGGGCCGGTCTGGCGACCGTCAACAAGACCAAGTCGCCCTACCACTGGGCGGGCAAGCAGCTCTGGTTCGCCGAGCCGCCGCACATGCAGGTCTCGCTGCTCTTCCTGGACGGGGAGGCCAAGCCGCCGGCGGTCGGCGACGAGCTCGGCCTGCAGGTGCGGCACACCACCACGCACTTCGACCGCGTGGTGGACCGCTGAGTCCCGCCGGTCAGTCCTTCTTCGCGGCCGGTTCCTCGGCCGGTTCCGCGGCGGGCGGCTCCTCGAGCCACGCCTCGGGGCCGGCCGGCGCGTACCCGGCGTAGCTCTCCTCCTCGCGCATCCGGCGCGCGGCGCCGAGCACGAAGACGTCCGGGGCGCCGTCGAGCACCCCGCCGGACGGGTCGTCGCTGCCGTCCCAGCGCACCGGGTCGCGGTCCGGCAGCAGGATGTCCCGGATCACCATGCCGACCAGGTAGAGCGTGCCGAGCAGGTGCAGCACGACCGCGAAGTGGTACCAGGACTCGCCGATGCCGTGCTGCTTGGCCCCGGTGACGAAGCCCAGGTGGGACCAGATGCCCAGGGTGTAGAGCACCTCGCAGGCCTGCCAGATCAGGACGTCCCGCCAGCGCGGCCGGGCCAGCACCGCGAGCGGCAGCAGCCAGAGCACGTACTGCGGCGAGTACACCTTGTTGAACACCACGAACGCGGCCACCACCAGGAAGGCCAGCTGGGCCACCCGCGGCCGGCGGGGTGCCGCGAGGCCGAGCCACGCTGTCCCCGCGCAGCTCAGCACCATCAGGACGGCGATGAAGGTGTCGAGGTTGGCCAGCCCGACGCCCCGGTTCTGCATGAGGATCAGCCACAGCGAGCCGTAGTCCTCGGTGCGGTGCTTGCTGAAGACGTAGAAGGTCGACCAGCCCTGCCAGTTGGCCATCATGATCGGCAGGTTGACCAGCAGCCAGGCGCCGGCCGCGCCGCCGAGCAGCGCCCGCAGGTCGCGCCAGCGGCCGGCCCGCCAGCAGAGCACCAGCAGCGGGCCGAGCAGCAGCACCGGGTACAGCTTGGCCGCGGTGGCCAGGCCGATGAACACCCCGGCCCAGAGCGGCCGCGAGCCGGACCACCAGGCCAGCGCGACGGCGGCCAGCGCGACGGCCAGCAGGTCCCAGTTGACGGTGGCGTTGAGCAGCAGGACCGGCGCCAGGGCGAACATCAGCGCGTCCCAGGGGCGGCGCCGGTGGGTGCGGGAGAGCGCGACCACGGCGACCACCGCGCAGGCCATCAGCAGGCCGGCGTTGATCGTCCAGAACCACCGCTCCTGGTCCTGCAGGGTGCCGCCGCCGGGGGTCAGCCAGGCCGAGATCTGCATGAACAGGCCGGTCAGCACCGGGTACTCGAGGAACTGGAGGTCCCCGGTGGTGCCCGGGATCCGGTCCACGTACGGGTGCAGGCCGGCCGCGAAGCCGCGTCCGGAGAACAGGTGCGGGATGTCGCTGTAGCAGCCGTGCACGTACTGCGGCGAGCCGGGCTGGAACCAGGCGGCGTTGTAGCAGGGCAGCTTCTGCGCCATGCCCAGCACCGAGACCACGATCACCACCAGCGCCAGGAAGCGCGCCGGGATCCACCACGAGACGCCGAGCAGCGCGCGCTTTCCGGGCGGACCGCCGATCACCTCGCTTCCGGCCGCCGCGACCGGATCCTCGTCCGCCGGCACCACCACGGTGTTGGCCTGCGGCCCGGGCACCGGCGCGGCCGGGGCCTCTTCGTCACGAACGCTGGACGTCATGGCGGACATCCTGCCGCACCCCGCCCGCCCGTACGAGGAGGCCCCTGCTCCTTTTCCCCGGTCCCCCGGCGACCGCCGGGGCGCCGGGCACCGCGGGACCGGCACGAATCGCTCCGAACACGGCGAAACGGCGGTGGGAGGCTCCTACGGAGCCTCCCGCGGTGCCCCCCGGGCCCTGCTCGCTGATCGGCCGCCGGGACTCCAGGGTGAAGAAGCGCGCGCGGCGG
>NZ_JBEPAM010000072.1:0-29805 GCF_040298605.1 Kitasatospora sp. NPDC001527
CGGACGATGGCCGAGCTGGTGGACCGGCTGGGTGAGATCGCCGGGGGTGAGTCGGCTGCGGTGTCGGGTTCGGGCGCGGTGTTCGTGTTCCCGGGGCAGGGGTCGCAGTGGGCGGGGATGGCGGCCGAACTGCTGCTCTCCAGCGCGGTGTTCGCCGCCGCGATGGACGAGTGTGCGGGGGTGATGGATCCGCTGACGGACTGGTCGCTGCTGGAGGTGTTGCGGGACGGTTCGGGTGCGCTGCTGGAGCGGGTGGACGTGGTGCAGCCGGTGCTGTTCGCGGTGATGGTGGGTCTGGCCCGGTGGTGGGAGTCGTGCGGGGTTCGGCCGGCGGCCGTGATCGGCCATTCGCAGGGTGAGATCGCCGCCGCGCATGTGGCCGGGTTGCTGTCCTTGGAGGACGCGGTCCGGGTGGTGGTGCTGCGTTCGCAGGCGCTGCGTGGGGTGACGGGTGGCGGGATGCTGTCCGTCGGCCTCGGCGCCGAGCGCGCCGCCGAACTCGTCGCCGGAGACCAGCGGTTGTCGCTGGCAGCCGTCAACGGGCCGTCGAGCGTGGTGGTCTCCGGAGAAACCGGGGCGCTGGCCGCCGTGGTCGAGCGGTGTGAGCGTGAGGGCGTCCGGGCCCGCTGGATTCCGGTCGACTACGCCTCGCACTCGGCGTACATGGACGCGGTCCGCGACGAGGTCCTCGAACTGTCCTCCTCCGTGCGGCCGTTGGCGGGCCGGGTGGCGATGTACTCGACGGTGACCGGCGAAGCGGTCGAGTCGCCGGAGCAGCTGGCGGGTTCGTACTGGTTCGACAATCTGCGCGGGACCGTCCGGCTGGACGCGGCGGTGCGCGCGGCCCTCGCGGGTGGGCACACCACCTTCGTGGAGTGCAGTCCGCACCCGGGGCTGGTCGTCCCGGTCGCGGATCAGCTGGAGGAGGTCCCGGGCGCCGTGGTCCTGGAGACCCTGCGCCGCAACGAAGGCGGTCCCGCGCGTCTGATGACGGCGCTGTCGGCCGCCTTCGTCGCCGGCCTGCCCGTCGACTGGACGACCCTGCTCCCCGCCGGCCGGCACGTCGACCTGCCGACCTACGCCTTCCAGCACCGCCGCTACTGGGCCGAGCCCGACCCCACCGACGTCGTCGGCGCGGGCTGGGGCCAGTCGGCGCTGGAGCACCCGGTGCTGGGCGCCGCCGTCGAGCTGGCCGACGGCTCCGGGACGGTCCTGACCGGACGGTTCTCCACCGCCACCCACCCGTGGCTCGCCGACCACGCCGTGCTCGGCACGGTCATCGTTCCGGGCACGGCCTTCCTCGAACTCGCCCTCCGCGCGGGGGCCGAGGCCGGCTGCCCGGTGGTCGACGAACTCACCCTGCACACCCCGCTCGTGCTCTCCGACGCCGAGGACGTGCGGATCCAGGTCACCGTGGAGGACCCGGACGAGACGGGCGCCCGCGCGGTCGGCATCCACTCCCGGCCCGAGAACGCGCCCGCCGACCGGCCCTGGACCCGGCACGCCACCGGCCTGGTCACCGCCGCCCCCGAATCCCCGGCCGAGGCCCCGGCCGACGAGGCGGCGCCCGAGCAGTGGCCTCCGCCCGGCTCCCGGCCGGTCGACGCGGACGACCTCTACGAGCGCGCGGCAGCGGCGGGCTTCGACTACGGCCCGCTGTTCCAGGGCCTGCGGCAGGTCTGGCGGCGCGGCACCGAGCTGTTCGCCGAGGTCGAACTCCCCGACGAGGGCAGTGCCGACGCCGACCGCTTCGCGCTGCACCCGGCCCTGCTCGACGCCGCGATGCACCCGATGCTGGTCCGGGAGGATGCGGACGCGCCGCTCCAGGCCGGCCTGCCGTTCTCCTGGACGGCCGTCCGGCTGGACACCCGCCACAGCCGCGCCCTGCGCGTGCGGCTGGCGGCGGGCGCGGCCGGCGCGATCTCGCTGAGCGCCCACGACGAGGACGGCCGGGCGGTCGTCTCCATCGGCTCGGTGGTCGTCCGGCCGGTCTCCGCCGAGCTGCTGCGGACCGCCGACACGCCGCTGCGCGACTCCCTCTTCGAACTCCGCTGGAAGGAGACGGAGTTCGCGGCCGGACCGGCTTCCGGCCGGACCGTCGCCCTCGACGACGCCGCCACCATCCTCGACGACTCCGGGGACCGGCTCCCGGAGGCCGTCCTCGTGCGCGTCCCCTCCGCCGACGGCCCGGAACCCGAGCGGACGCACGAGCTGACCGCGCGCGTCCTCGACCTCCTGGGCCGCTGGCTGGCCGACCCCCGGACCGCCGACACCCGTCTCGTCCTGCTGACCACCGGCGCGGTCGCGGCCGGCGCGGACGAGCAGGTCACCGACCTCGCCCCGGCCGCCGTCTGGGGTCTGGTCCGCTCCGCGCAGGCCGAGCACCCCGGGCGCTTCGTGCTGGTCGACGCCGACGCCGACACCCCCGAGGAGGCCGTGCTCGCGCAGGCCGCCTCGGGCGAGAGCCAGCTCGCGCTGCGCGGCGGCACCGGGTTCGTCCCCGGCCTGGTCCGGGCCGCCGCCCGCCCCGAGGACACCGGCTTCACACCCGCGCCCGAAGGCACCGTCCTGATCACCGGCGGCACCGGCACCCTCGGCGCTCTGCTGGCCCGCCACCTGGTGGCCGAGCGCGGCGCGCGCCGACTGCTGCTGCTCAGCCGGCGCGGCGCGGACGCCCCCGGCGCGGCCGAGCTGGCCGCCGAACTCACCGAGCGGGGCGCCGAGGTGCGCATCGAGGCCTGCGACGCGGCCGACCGCGAGGCCCTCGCCCGGGCGCTCGCCGCGATCCCCGCCGAGCACCCGCTCACCGCCGTCGTCCACGCGGCCGGCGTGCTCGACGACGGGGTGATCCAGGCCATGACGCCCGAACGGCTGGCCGCCGTGCTGCGCCCCAAGGCCGACGCCGCATGGAACCTGCACCTGGCCACCCGCGATCTCGACCTGGACGCCTTCGTCCTGTTCTCCTCGGCCGCCGGCCTGATCGGCAACCCAGGGCAGAGCAACTACGCCGCCGCCAACGCCTACCTCGACGCCCTCGCCCGCCACCGCCGCGCCCACGGCCTGCCCGCGACCTCGCTCGCCTGGGGCTGGTGGGCCGACGGCAGCGAGATGACCGCGGGGCTCGGCACGGCCGACCGCCGGCGCATGACGGGCCTCGGCGTCCTGCCGCTCTCCGCCGAGCAGGGCTGCGCACTCCTGGAGACGGCGGTCAACCGCGCCGAGCCCGTCCTCATGCCGGTCCGGATGGACCTCGCCGTGCTCCGCCGCGCCGACGCCGACGCGGTGCCCACGCTGCTGCGCGACCTCGCCCGGGTGCCCGGCCGCCGTGGCGCCGCAGCCGGCGGCAGGGCGCGGTCGGGCGCGCTGACGGCCCGGCTGGCCGGCCTGCCGGAGGCCGAGCGCCGGCAACTGCTGGTGCGGACCGTGTGCACCCACGCCGCCGCCGTGCTCGGACACGGCGACGAGGACGGCATCGAGGAGAGCCGCGCGTTCCGCGAGCTGGGCTTCGACTCGCTCACCGGGCTCGAACTGCGCAACCGGCTGAGCAGCGCCGTCGGCCTGCGCCTGCCCGCGACGCTGGTCTTCGACTACCCGAATCCCAGGCTGCTGGCCGGCCGCCTGGCCGACCTGCTCACCGACGGCCCGGCCCCGGCGGGCGCGTCCGCCCGGCCCGTGCCGGTGGCTCCGGACGAGCCGATCGCCATCGTCGGCATGGGCTGCCGGCTGCCGGGCGGCGTGACCTCCCCGCAGGAGCTGTGGGACCTGGTCGCGGGTGGCGTCGACGCGCTCACCGGCTTCCCCGCCGACCGGGGCTGGGACATCGACCGGATCTTCGACCTCGACCCCTCGCGCCCGGGCAGCACTTATGTGCGGACCGGCGGATTCGTGGACGACGCGGCCGAGTTCGACGCCGCCTTCTTCGGGATCTCGCCGCGCGAGGCGCTGGCGATGGACCCGCAGCAGCGCCTGCTGCTGGAGACCTCCTGGGAGACCATCGAGCACGCGGGCATCGACCCGGAGTCGCTGCGCGGCAGCCGCACCGGCGTGTTCGCGGGGGCGATCTACTACGACTACGCGACCCGCCTGAACCGGGTGCCGGACGAGCTGGAGGGCTACCTCGGCAACGGCAACGTCGGGAGCGTCGCCTCGGGCCGCGTCGCCTACGCGCTCGGGCTGGAGGGCCCGGCGGTGACCGTCGACACGGCCTGCTCGTCCTCGCTGGTCTCGCTGCACCTGGCCTGCCAGGCGCTGCGCGCCGGTGAGTGCGATCTGGCGCTGGCCGGCGGCGTGACCGTGATGTCGACGCCCGCCGTCTTCGTCGACTTCGCCCGTCAGCGCGGTCTGGCGGCGGACGGGCGGTGCAAGCCGTTCGCGGCGGCGGCGGACGGGACCGGCTGGGGCGAGGGCGTGGGCCTGCTGCTGGTCGAGCGGCTGTCGGACGCGGTGCGCAACGGGCATCCCGTGCTCGCGGTGGTGCGCGGTTCGGCGGTGAACCAGGACGGCGCGTCCAACGGTCTGACGGCGCCGAACGGTCCGTCGCAGGAGCGGGTGATCCGGGCGGCGCTGGCGAGCGGGGGACTGGCTCCGTCGGACGTCGACGTGGTGGAGGCGCACGGCACGGGGACGACGCTGGGTGACCCGATCGAGGCGCAGGCGCTGCTGGCGACGTACGGGCGTGAGCGGGCCGGTGAGCCGCTGCGGCTGGGCTCGGTGAAGTCGAACATCGGTCACACCCAGGCGGCTGCGGGTGTGGCGGGTGTGATCAAGATGGTGATGGCGATGCGGCACGGCGTGCTGCCGAAGTCGTTGCACGTGGACGCGCCGTCGCCGCACGTGGACTGGTCGGCGGGCGCGGTCGAGTTGCTGGCGGAGGCAGTGGAGTGGCCGGAGACGGACCGGCCGCGCCGGGCCGGGGTGTCCTCGTTCGGGATCAGCGGCACCAACGCACACGTAATCCTCGAACAGGCCCCGCAACAGGGCGACCAGGACACCCTCCCGGAGCGGGACGCGCCCGCCGCGTGGGTGGTCTCCGCGCGCACCGCGACCGGACTGCGGGCCCAGGCGGCCCGGCTGCGCGACTGGGCCGGCGAGCACCCGGAGGCCCGGATCGCCGAGGTGGCGGCCGTGCTGGCCTCGGGGCGCACCCCCATGGCGCACCGGGCGGTGGTCCTCGGCGGGGACACCGCGGAACTGGCGGCGGGTCTGGCCGCGTTGGCGGCCGGCGAGGCCGAGCCCGCCGGCGTGGTGACCGGCACCGTGGCGCGCGGCGCGGCACGGACCGCGCTGGTCTTCACGGGTCAGGGTGTGCGGTGTGCGGGTGTGGGGCGGGTGTTGTACGACTCGTTCCCGGTGTTCGCGGCGGCGGTGGATGAGGTGTGTGGGGCGTTCGAGGGGGTGGTGCCGTTCTCGGTGCGGGGGGTGTTGCTGGGGGAGCCGGGGGAGGTGGTTGCGGATGGTACGGCTGTGGTGCAGCCGGTGCTGTTCGCGTTCGAGGTGGCGTTGTACCGGTTGTGGCGTTCGTGGGTTGCGGTGCCGGAGGTGGTGCTGGGGCATTCGCTGGGCGGGATCGTGGCGGCGTATGTGGCGGGGGTGTTCTCGTTGGAGGGTGCGGTCGCTCTGGTGGCGGCGCGGGCCCGGTTGATGGGTGGACTTCCTTCGGGTGGGGCGATGTTGGCGGTGGGGGCGAGTGAGGCGCAGGTGGTGGCGTTGCTGGCCGAGGGTCGTGTGGGTGTGGTGGGGATCGCGGCGGTGAACGGTCCGGCGTCGGTGGTGGTCTCGGGTGAGGCCGAAGCGGTCGAGAAGGTCCGGGTGTTGTGCGGGGAGCGGGGGTGGCGGTCCTCGCGGCTGGCGGTGTCGCACGCGTTCCATTCGGTGCTGATGGAGCCGGTCCTGACACAGCTGCGGGAGGTGGTGGCGGGTATCGAGCTGAGGGAGCCGTCGATCCCGCTGGCGTCGGATGTGACGGGTCGTATCGCGACGGCGGCGGAGGTGTGTGACCCGGAGTACTGGGTGCGGCAGGTCTGTGAGCCGGTGCGTTTCGCGGACGCGGTGGCCTCGGCCCGGGGTGTGGGCGCTTCGGTGTTCGTCGAGCTGGGTCCGGAGGCGGCGCTGACGCCGATGGTGGCGGAGTGCACGGCCGGCACGGACACCGCCACCGTCCCCGCCCAGCACCGGGAGCGGGACCGGATCGAGACCCTGCGGACGGCGCTGGCCCGGCTGTTCGTCCGCGGCGGAGCGGTCGACTGGACGGCGGTGACGGGCGTCGACGCGGCCACCGCCCGCCGCCGCACCGGCGAGCTGCCGACGTACGCGTTCGAGCGGCAGCGCTTCTGGCTGGACGCCGGTACCGGCGCGGGCGATGCCGCGGGCCTGGGACAGGGCGCGGTGGACCACCCGCTGCTGGGCGCGGTGGTCGGCCTCGCGGACGGCGACGGCGTGCTGTTCACCGGGCGCCTCTCGCTCGACACCCACCCGTGGCTCGCCGACCACGCGGTGCTCGACACCGTGCTGGTGCCCGGGGCGGCCTTCCTCGAACTCGCGCTGCACGCCGGCACCCGGCTCGGCTGCGCACGCGTGGACGAACTGACGCTGGTGGCACCGCTGGCCGTGCCGAAGGCCGGGGGAGTGCAGGTGCAGGTCACCGTCGGCGCGCCCGACGCGTCCGGCCTGCGGCCGGTCACCGTGCACGCCCGCCCCGAGCGCGCCGAAGGACCCGCCGGGCCGGAGGACGCCTGGACGCTGCACGCCACCGGCGCTCTGACGCCCGGCCAGGACCCCGCGGACGCCGAGGGCGCGCCGGAGCAGCGGGCGCTCGCCGTCTGGCCGCCGGCCGGCGCTGAGCCGGTCGAGGTGGACGAGCTGTACGCCGACGCGGCCGACGCCGGGGTGCGCTACGGCCCGGCCTTCCACGGGCTGCGGGCGGCCTGGCAGCGCGGCTCCGAGCTGTTCGCCGAGATCGTCCTCCCCGAGGAGGCGGCCGGCGGCCGGTTCGGACTGCACCCCGCCCTGATCGACGCCGCCCTGCATCCGCTCGGGCTGACCGCGACGGCGGCCGAGGCGGCGACCGGGGCGGCGGCCGAGGGGGCCGACGACCCCGGAGCCCGGGTGAGGCTGCCGTTCTCCTGGCGCGGCGTGCACCTGCACGTGGGCGGGGTCCGGGCGCTGCGGGTGCGCCTGCTGCCGCTGGACGCCGACACGATCGCCATCGCGGCGGTGGACCCGGACGGCCGGGCCGTCCTCTCCGTCGAGACCCTGACGGTGCGCGCGCTCTCCCGGGACCAGCTGCCGACGGCCGCGGCGCCCGCCACCGAGCACCTCTACGACCTGGAGTGGGTCCAGGCCCCGGCCGTCGAGCCGCCGACGGGCTGGGCGGTCCTGGGCGGCGGGAGCGACCCGGAGCCGGCCGCGTTCGCGGCACGCTTCGCCGCCCCCCGGTACCCGGACCTCGCCGCGCTGGCCGCGGCGGTCGACGCCGGCGCGCCGCTGCCCGCCGCGGTCCTGCTCGCCCCCCGGCCCGGCCCGGACCCGGCCGCGGGGCCGGAGGCCGTCGGGGCGGCCGTGCACGAGGCGCTCGCCGTCGCGCAGGCCTGGCTCGCGGACGAACGGTTCGCCGCCGCGCGCCTGGTGGTCACGACCCGCGGCGCGCTCGCCGCGGACGGCACCGAGGTACCGGACCCGGCCGCCGCCGCGGTGTGGGGCCTGATCCGGTCCGCGCGCTCGGAGCATCCCGACCGCTTCGCCCTGCTCGACCTGGAGACGGGTGCCGGGCGGCCGGACGGCACCGACCCCGCCGACGCCCGGCTCGACGCCCGACTCGCCGCGATCGCCGCGGCCGGCGCCCTGCCCGAGGCCGCGCTGCGCGGCACGGCCCTGCTGGTGCCCCGGCTGCGCCGGGCACCGGCCCTCCCGGTCGCCCCCACCCCGCCGGAGCTCGCCGACGGCGGCACCGTGCTGGTCACCGGCGGCACCGGAACCCTGGGCGCCCTGGTGGCCCGCCACCTCGTCGCGGCGCACGGCGTGCGGCACCTGCTGCTGGTGTCCCGGCGCGGCGCCGACGCCCCCGGGGCGCCGGAGCTGCGGGCCGAGCTCGCCGCAGCCGGTGCGCGGGCCACCTTCGCCGCCTGCGACGTCGCCGACCGCGCCGAGCTGGCGAGGGTCCTCGCGGCCGTCCCGGCCGAGCACCCGCTCACCGCGGTGGTCCACCTGGCGGCCGTGGTCGACGACGGCCTGCTCCCGGCACTGACCCCCGAGCGGGTGGCGCGCGTCCTGCGGCCCAAGGCCGAGGCGGCACTGCACCTGCACGAGCTGACGGCCGGTCCGGACCTGCGGGCGTTCGTGCTGTTCTCCTCGGCCGCCGGCCTCACCGGCAACCCGGGCCAGGCCGCCTACTCCGCCGCCAACCTGGTGCTCGACGCGCTCGCGCAGCGGCGCCGCTCCCTCGGCCTGCCCGCCGTCTCGCTGCAGTGGGGCCTGTGGGAGCAGGACAGCGCGCTCACCGCGGGCCTCGGCGCGACCGACCGGCAGCGGATGGCCCGCTCCGGGGTCGAGCCGCTGGACACCGGGCTCGGCCTCGCCCTGCTCGACGCGGCGCTGGCCCGCCCGGAGGCCGTCCTGGCCCCGGTCCGGCTCGACCCGGCCCGCCTCGACGGGGACGACCTGCCGCCCGTCCTGGCCGGCCTGGCCGCCCGCCGCTCCGGGACCGGGCACCCGGCCCCGGACACCGGCCGCGCGCTGGTCCGCCGGCTGGCCGCCGCCCCGGCGGCCGAGCAGGAACGGCAACTGGTCGACCTGGTGCGCACCCACGCCGCCGCCGTCCTCGGCCACCCGGACGGCGCGGCGATCGACCCGGACCGCGCGTTCAGCGAACTGGGCCTCGACTCGCTCGCCGCGCTCGAACTGCGCAACCGGCTGAACGGCGCGGTCGGCCTGCGCCTGCCCGCCACCGTGCTCTTCGACCACCCGTCCGCGGGCGCCCTCGGCCGGCACCTGCGCGCCGAACTGCTCGACGCGCCGCGCCGCCCGCGCGCGGCCGCCGCGGCCCCGGTGAGTGAGGAGCCGATCGCGATCGTCGCCGCCGGCTGCCGCTACCCCGGCGGGGTGGCGAGCCCGGAGGACCTCTGGCGGCTGGTGCACGAGGGCACCGACGCCATCTCGGCCTTCCCCGACAACCGCGGCTGGGACGTCGAGAACCTGTTCCACCCCGACCCGGACCACCCCGGCACCTCGTACGTCCGCGAAGGCGGGTTCCTGTACGACGCCGACCGCTTCGACCCCGGGTTCTTCGGGATCAGCCCGCGCGAGGCGCTGGCCATGGACCCGCAGCAGCGCCTGCTGCTGGAGGCCTCCTGGGAGGCGATCGAGCGGGCGTCCATCGACCCGCGCTCGCTGCGCGGCAGCCGCACCGGCGTCTTCGCCGGCCTGATGTACGCCGACTACGCGTCCCGGCTGGCCGCCGTCCCCGAGGGCGTCGACGGCTACCTCGGCAACGGCAGCGCCGGCAGCATCGCCTCCGGCCGGGTGGCCTACGCCCTGGGCCTGGAGGGCCCGGCCGTGACGGTCGACACCGCCTGCTCCTCCTCGCTGGTCGCGCTGCACCTGGCCTGCCAGGCGCTGCGCCGGGGCGAGTGCGACCTCGCCCTGGCCGGCGGGGTGACGGTGATGTCGAGCCCGTCGACCTTCGTCGAGTTCTCCCGCCAGCGGGGCCTGGCCCCGGACGGGCGCTGCAAGTCCTTCGCGGCCGGCGCCGACGGCACGGCCTGGTCGGAGGGAGTGGGCCTGCTGCTGGTCGAACGGCTCTCCGACGCGCGGCGCAACGGCCACCCCGTCCTCGCGGTGGTCCGGGGCAGCGCGGTCAACCAGGACGGCGCGAGCAACGGCCTCTCCGCCCCCAACGGACTCGCCCAGGAACGGGTGATCCGCGACGCGCTCGCCCAGGCCGGGCTCACCCCGGCCGAGGTCGACGCGGTCGAGGCGCACGGCACCGGCACCGCCCTCGGCGACCCGATCGAGGCGCACGCGCTGCTCGCCACCTACGGTCAGGACCGGCCGGCCGAACGGCCACTGCGGCTCGGCTCGGTGAAGTCCAACCTCGGCCACACCCAGGCCGCCGCCGGCGTGGCCGGCGTGATCAAGATGATCATGGCGATGCGGCACGGCGAACTGCCCGCCACCGTGCACGTGGACGCGCCCACCCCGCACGTCGACTGGGCGTCCGGCGCCGTCTCGCTGCTCACCGAGCCGGCGCCCTGGCCGCGGGAGGGCCGGCCCCGCCGGGCCGGGGTGTCCTCCTTCGGCGTCAGCGGCACCAACGCGCACGTGATCCTGGAGCAGGGCGACCCGGCCGGGGAGGCCGCGGCGCCGCTGCCCGAGCCGGAGCCGGAGCCGTCCGCGCTGGTCTGGCCGCTGTCCGGCGCGACCCCGGCCGCCCTGCGCGACCAGGCCGCCCGGCTCCGCGCCCACCTGGCGGAGCGTCCGGCCGTCCGGCCCGCCGACACCGCCCACGCGCTCGCCACCACCCGCGCCGCGCTCGACCACCGCGCCGCGCTCGTCGCCGAAGAACCGGCCGAACTCCTCGCCGCACTCGACGCGCTGAGCACCGGCGCGGCACACCCCGGGCTGGTCACCGGCGCCGCCGGGCAGCCCGGCCGGACGGTCTTCGTCTTCGGCGGGCAGGGCTCGCAGTGGGCCGGCATGGGCGCCCGGCTGCTGGCCGAGTCCCCGGTGTTCGCCGAGCACATCCGCGCCTGCGACGCCGCCCTCGCCCCGCACACCGACTGGTCGCTGCTCGACGTGCTGCGCCGGCGCCCCGGCGCGGCCTCGCTGGAACGCGTGGACGTCGTCCAGCCCGCGCTGTTCGCCGTCATGGTGTCCGTCGCCGCGGTGTGGCGCTCGCTCGGCGTCGAACCGGCCGCCGTCGTCGGCCACTCGCAGGGCGAGATCGCCGCCGCCCAGGTGGCCGGCGCGCTCACCCTGGAGGAGGCCGCCCGGATCGTCGCGCTGCGCAGCCGGGCCCTGCGGGCCATCGCGGGCGGCGGCGGCATGATGTCGCTGGCCGCCGCGGCCGGACAGGCCGAGGAACTGCTCGCCGGCCTGCCCGGGCGGATCGGCATCGCGGCCGTCAACGGACCGGGCGCGGTGGTCGTCTCCGGCGACGCCGCCGCCCTGGACGAGCTGCACGAGCGGTGCGAGGCCCAGGGCCTGCGGACCCGCCGGCTGCCGGTCGACTACGCCGCGCACTCCGCCGCCGTCGAGCGCGTCCGCGACGAACTCCTCGCCGGCATCGGCGACATCGCACCACGGCCGACCCCGGCGGTGGCGTTCTACTCGACCGTCACCGGCGAGCCGCTCGACGGCGCCGCACTGGACGCCGGGTACTGGTACCGCAACCTGCGCGAGACCGTCGCCTTCGAGCGGGCCACCCGCGCGCTGCTGCGCGACGGCTGCACCACGCTGGTCGAGACCAGCCCGCACCCGGTGATGGCCCCGGCCGTCGAGCAGACCGCCCAGGAGGCCGGGACGGACGCCCTGGTCGTCGGCTCGCTCCAGCGCGACGCGGACACCCTGGCGCGCCTGCTGACCGCGGCGGCCGGCCTGTCCGTGCGCGGTGTGCCCGTCGACTGGGCGGCGCTGCACGCGCACCGCACGCCGCCGCGCACCGAACTGCCCACCTACGCCTTCCAGCGCGAGCGCTACTGGCTGGAGCCCGCCCCGGCCGCCGCCGACGCCGAGGGGCTCGGGCTGCGCTCCGCCGACCACCCGCTGCTCGGCGCCGCTCTCGCCCAGGCCGGGGACGACCGGCACCTGCTCACCGGCCGGATCTCGCTGCCCACCCATCCCTGGCTCGCCGACCACGCCGTGCTCGGCACGGTGCTGCTCCCCGGCACCGCGATCGTCGAACTCGCCCTCCAGGCCGGGCAGTCGGCCGACTGCACGGTGATCGAGGAGCTCACCCTGGAGGCGCCGCTGACCCTGCGCGAGCGCGCGGCCGTCCAGCTCCAGGTCCAGCTCGACACCCCGGACGAGGACGGGCGCCGCGCGCTCACCGTGCACGCGCGCCCCGACACCGCCGAGCCGGGCCCGTGGACCCGGCACGCCGCCGGCGTCCTCGCGCCCGCCCGGCCCGGTGAGGAGCCCGCCGCCGACGACGCGGCCTGGCCGCCGCCCGGCGCCGAACCGCTGGACACCGACGGCCTCTACGAGCGGCTGGCCGCCGCCGGCTACCAGTACGGCCCGCTGTTCCGCGCCGTGCGCGCCGCCTGGCGGCACGACGGCGACCTGCTGGCCGAGGTCGCCCTGCCCGGGGACGACCACGACGCCGGACGGTTCGCGCTGCACCCCGCGCTGCTCGACGCCGCCCTGCACACCGCCGGGGCGCTCGACGGCGCGGACGGTGAGGGCCGGGGCATCGGCCTCCCGTTCGCCTGGACGGGCGTGCGCCTGTACGCGGTCGGTGCCCGCACCCTGCGCGTACGGCTCGGCCGCACCGGCCCGGACGCCGTCACCCTCGCCCTGACCGACCCGGCCGGCGCCCCCGTCGCCACCGTCGACACGCTGCTCTCCCGGCCGCTCACCGCGGGCGGCCTCGCCCCCGCCCCGACCGGCGCCGAGCTGGACCTCCACCCCGTCGCCTGGCCGCCGCTGACGCTGCCGCAGCCCGCCCCGCTCGGCAACTGGGTGCTGGCCGGGCCCGACGAGCTCGGGGCCGAGGCGGCTTTGCGCGCGGCCGGCGCCACCGTCAGCGCCCTGGCCGACCCGGCCGCGCCCGACCCCGGAGCCCCGCTGCCCGACGCCGTCGCGCTCACCTGCGCCACCGACGGCGGCCCGCGCGCCGTCCACACCGCCACCCGGCGGGTGCTGGCGTTCCTGCAGTCCTGGCTCGCCGCCGAACGGTTCGCCGCCACCCCGCTGGTGGTGCTCACCCGCGGCGCCGTTCCCGGCCCGTACGGGGAGGCGGTCGACGACCTCGGCGCGGCCGCGGTCTGGGGCCTGGTGCGCTCCGCGCAGACCGAGCACCCCGGCCGGATCGTGCTGGTCGACCTCGACCGGCACCCCGACTCGCACGCCGCCCTCGGCGCGGCCCTGGCCTGCGGCGAGCCCCAGCTCGCCCTGCGCTCCGGCACCGCGGCCGCGCCCCGGCTCGCCCGGAGCCGCCCGGCGGAGCGCCTGGCGGTGCCCGCCGGCACCGACGCCTGGCGCCTCGACCTGACCGGCACCGGGACCATCGACGGCCTGGCCCTGCTGCCCCACGAGGACGGCGTCCGCCCGCTCGCCCCCGGCGAGGTCCGGGTCGCGCTGCGCGCCGCGGGCCTCAACTTCCGCGACGTCGTGGTCGCCCTCGGCATGGTGACCGACACCCGCCCGCCCGGCGGCGAGGGCGCCGGGGTGGTGGTCGAGGTCGGCGCCGAGGTCCACGACCTCGCCCCCGGCGACCGCGTCATGGGTCTGTTCTCCGGCGGCACCGGCCCGCTCGCGGTCACCGACCGCCGCCTGCTCGCCCCCGTCCCGGCCGGCTGGACGTACCCGCAGGCGGCGAGCGTGCCGGTGGTCTACCTCACGGCCTACTACGGCCTGGTCGACCTCGGCCGGGTCCGGCCGGGCGAGTCGCTGCTGCTGCACGCCGCGAGCGGCGGCGTCGGCATGGCGGCGCTGCAACTCGCCCGCCACTGGGGCCTGGAGGTCCACGGCACCGCCTCGCCCGCCAAGTGGCCGGTGCTGCGCGCCCTCGGGCTGGACGACGAGCACCTCGCCTCCTCCCGCGACCTCGGCTTCGAGGAGCGGTTCCGCACCGCCCGCGACGGGCGGGGCTTCGACCTCGTGCTCAACTCGCTCGCCCAGGACTACGTCGACGCCTCGCTGCGCCTGCTCGGCCCCGGCGGCCGGTTCCTGGAGATGGGCAAGACCGACATCCGCGACCGCGACGCGGTGACCGCCGCCCACCCCGGCACCGACTACCGGGCGTTCGACCTGATGGACGCGGGCGCCGACCGCATCCAGCAGATCCTGACCGAACTCGGCGCCCTGTTCGCCGACGGCACGCTCGCCCCGCTGCCCGTCACCACCTGGGACGTCCGCGACGCCGTCGCCGCCTTCCGCCACCTGAGCCAGGCCCGGCACACCGGCAAGATCGTGCTGACCCTGCCGCCCACCGTCACCGGCGCCGCCGCCGACCCCGACGGCACCGTCCTGATCACCGGCGGCACCGGCACCCTCGGCGCCCTGCTCGCCCGCCACCTCGTCACCGAACACGGCGCCCGGCACCTGCTGCTCACCAGTCGCCGGGGCCCGGAGGCCGAGGGCGCGGCCGAACTCGCCGCCGAGCTCACCGCCCTCGGCGCCGAGGTGCGGATCGAGGCCTGCGACGCCGCCGACCGGGAGGCGCTGGCCGCCCTGCTCGCCGGCGTCGACCCCGGGCACCCGCTCACCGCCGTGGTGCACGCGGCCGGCGCCATCGACGACGCCGCCGTGCACGCGCTCACCCCCGAGCAGCTCGACCGGGTGCTGCGCCCCAAGACCGACGCCGCCCGGAACCTGCACGAGCTGACGCTCGGCCGGGACCTCGCCGAGTTCGTGCTCTTCTCCTCGATGGCGGGCACCTTCGGCGGCGCCGGACAGGCCAACTACGCGGCCGCCAACGCCTACCTGGACGCGCTCGCCCAGCACCGGCGCTCCCGGGGCCTGGCCGCCACCTCGCTGGCCTGGGGGCTGTGGGCCCAGGCCAGCGGGATGACCGGCCACCTGGAGCGGGCCGACCTCGACCGCATCGCCCGCACCGGCGTCGCCGCCCTGGAGACCGGCCACGCGCTCGCGCTGTACGACGCCGCGCGCGCCGCCGACCACCCGGCCGCGGTGCTCGCCCACCTGGACCTCGCCGCGCTGCGCGGGGCCGACGGCGTCCCCGCCCTGCTGCGCGACCTGGTCCGGGCCCGGCCCCGGCGGGCCGCCGCCGGACCCGACCCGGACACGGCCGCGTTCGCGCAGCGCCTCGCCCGGCTGCCCGGGGACCGGCGCCGGCAGACCCTCACCACCCTGGTCCGCCAGGAGACCGCGGCCGTCCTCGGCCACGCCGGCGCCGAGACGATCGAGCGCGGACGCCCGTTCAAGGCGCTCGGCTTCGACTCCCTCACCGCCGTCGAACTGCGCAACCGGCTCTCCGCCGCGACCGGGCTGCGGCTGCCCGTCACCCTGGTCTTCGACCACCCGACCCCCGAGGCGCTCGCCGAGCACATCGGCGCCGAACTCCTCGGCGCCCCCGACCACTCCGCGCCCGCCCTGCCCGCGCCGCGCACCCCCGACACCGCCGACGACCCGGTGGTCATCGTCGGCCTGGGCTGCCGCTACCCGGGCGGCGTCTCCGACGAGCACGACCTGTGGCGGATGCTCGCCGAGGGCGCCGACGCCATCACGCCGTTCCCGCGCGACCGCGGCTGGAACCTCGACACCCTCTTCGACCCCGACCCCGACCGCCCCGGCAAGTCCTACGTGCACGAGGGCGGCTTCATCGACGACGCCGTCGCCTTCGACGCCGAGTTCTTCGGCATCTCGCCGCGCGAGGCCGCCGCGATGGACCCCCAGCAGCGCGTCCTGCTGGAGACCGCGTGGGAGACCTTCGAGCACGCCGGCATCGACCCCACCTCGCTGCGCGGCTCCGCCACCGGCGTGTTCGTCGGCGCGATGGCGCAGGACTACCACACCGCCTCGGGCGCCGTCGCCGAGGGCCAGGAGGGCTACCTGCTCACCGGCACCGCCACCAGCGTCATCAGCGGCCGGGTCTCCTACGTGCTCGGCCTCGAAGGCCCGGCCGTCACCGTCGACACCGCCTGCTCCTCCTCGCTGGTCGCCCTGCACCTCGCGGCCGCCGCGCTGCGCTCCGGCGAGTGCGACCTCGCCCTCGCCGGCGGCGTCGCGGTGCTCACCTCGCCGCACGCCTTCGTCGAGTTCAGCCGTCAGCGCGGACTGGCGCCGGACGGCCGCTGCAAGCCCTTCGCGGCGGCGGCCGACGGCACCGGCTGGGGCGAGGGCGCCGGCCTCGTGCTCGTCGAGCGGCTCTCCGACGCCCGGCGCCGCGGGCACCGCGTCCTCGCCGTCGTGCGCGGCTCCGCGACCAACCAGGACGGCGCCTCCAACGGGCTCACCGCGCCCAACGGGCCGTCCCAGCAGCGGGTCATCCGCCAGGCGCTCGGCAACGCCGGGCTCACCCCGGCCGACGTCGACGCGGTCGAGGCGCACGGCACCGGCACCCGGCTCGGCGACCCGATCGAGGCGCAGGCCCTGCTCGCCGTGTACGGCCGCGAGCACACCGCCGACCGGCCGCTGTGGCTCGGCTCGATCAAGTCCAACATCGGCCACACCCAGTCCGCCGCCGGCATCGCGGGCGTGCTCAAGATGGTGCTCGCCCTGCGCCACGGCGAACTGCCGCGCACCCTGCACGCCGACGAGCCGACCCCGCACGTCGACTGGGCCTCCGGCCACGTCGCGCTGGCCACCGAGCACCGGGCCTGGCCGCAGACCGGCCGCCCGCGCCGCGCCGCCGTCTCCTCCTTCGGCGTCAGCGGCACCAACGCGCACATCATCCTGGAACAGGCCCCCGCCGAGGAGCCGGAGCCCGACCGGGCCGCGCACCCCGCCCCGCAGGCGCCGGGCGTGGCCGGCGTGGTGCCGTGGCCGCTGTCCGCCCGCACCGGCGAGGCGCTGCGTGCCCAGGCCGCCCGGCTGCGGGACTGGTACCTGCGCCACCCGGAGGCCGAACCCGCCGACGTCGCCTGGTCGTTGGCCACCGGCCGGGCAGCCTTCGACCACCGGGCGGTGGCCCGCGGCCGCGACACCGCCGAACTGCTCGCCTCGCTGGGCGAGTTGGCCGACGGAGCGGTGGAGGCCCCGGGCGTCCTGGTCGCCGGTCCCGGACCGGTCTTCGTGTTCCCCGGCCAGGGCTCCCAGTGGCTCGGCATGGCGGCCGAACTCCTGGACGTCAGCCCGGTGTTCGCGCAGGCGGTGGCCGAGTGCGCGGAGGCCGTCGACCCGCTGGTCACCGGCTGGTCGCTGCTCGACGTGCTGCGCGGCACCGACGAGCACACCGAACGGACGCTCGCCCGGGTCGAGGTGCTGCACCCCGTCCTGTTCGCCGTGATGGTCGGCCTCGCCCGCTGGTGGGAATCCTGCGGGGTGCGCCCGGCCGCCGTGATCGGCCACTCCCAGGGCGAGGCCGCCGCCGCGTACGTGGCCGGCCGGCTCTCCCTGGCGGACGCCGCCCGGGTCGCGGTGATGCGGGTGCGGGCCGTGCAGACGGTCGACGCCTGCCGCGGCGGCCTGCTCGCGGTGGCCCTGACCCCGGCACTGGCCCGCGCCGAGATCGACGCGGCCGGCGCCGCCGGCCTGGTGTCGCTCGGCGCCGTGAACAGCCCGACGGGCGTGGTGCTCTCCGGCGACACGGACGCCCTGGCCGCGATCGCGGCCCGCTGCGAGGCGGCCGGCACCCGCGCCCGCTGGGTGCCCGCCGCCTACGCCTCGCACTCCGCGCAGATGGACCCCGCCCGCGAGGAGATCACCCGCCTGCTCGCGGACCTGCGCCCGCTGCCGGGCCGCGTCCCGATGTACTCCACCGTCACCGGCGCGCTGCTGGACGACACGACCCCGCTGGACGCCGCCTACTGGTTCGAGAACATGCGCCGCACCGTCCTGTTCGAGAGCGCGATCGGCGCCGCCGCCGCGGACGGCCACGACGCCTTCGTCGAATGCAGCCCGCACCCCGGCCTGCTGGTGCCGGTCGGGGACACCCTCGACGGGCTCGGCGTCCCCGCGGCGGTGCTCGGCACCCTGCGCCGGGGCGACGGCGGCGCCGACCGGCTGGTCACCGCGCTGTCCGACGCCCACGCCCGCGGTCTGGACGTCGACTGGCCGGGGCTGCTCGCCCATGACGGCGTGACGCGGGTCGACCTGCCCGGCTACCCCTTCCGGCGCCGCCGCCACTGGATCGAGCCCACCGCCGCCACCGGCTCCGCCGGAGCCGGCTGGGGGCAGTCCGCCGTCGAGCACCCCGTGCTCGGCGCCGGCGTCGACCTCGCCGACGGCTCCGGGACGGTCTTCACCGGGCGGCTCTCCACCGCCGCGCACCCCTGGCTGGCCGACCACCTCGCGCTCGGCTCCGCCGCCGTGCCCGGCAGCCTGCTCGTCGACCTCGCGCTGCGGGCCGGCAACGAGAGCGGCTGCCCGGTGCTGGAGGAGCTCACCGTCCACACCCCGCTGGTGCTGCCCGCGACGGCCGGGGTCCGGGTCCAGGTCGCCCTGGAGGTGCCGGACGGCACCGGCGTACGCGGCGTGAGCGTGCACTCGCGGCCCGAGGACGCGCCCGCCGACGCCCCCTGGACCCGGCACGCCACCGGCACGGTTGCCCCCGGCGGCCACCGCCCGCCCGCCCGCCCCGAGCCCTGGCCGCCGGTCGGCGCGACCCCGCTGCCCGTCGCGGACGCCTACGAGCGGCTCGCCCGCACCGGCCTGCGGCTCGGCCCGGCCTTCGCCGGGATGCGGGCCGCCTGGCGCCGCGGCGAGGACCTCTTCGCCGAGACCGCCCACACCGGCGGCGAGGCGCAGACCGCCCGCCACGACCTGCACCCGGCGCTGCTGGAGGCGGCCCTGCTCGGCCTCGCCCCCGGCGAGCCCGACGGCGACGGCCGGGTGCGCCTGCCGTCCGCCTGGCACGGCGTCACCGCCGTGCCCGGGACGCGGCCAGCCGTCCGGCTCACGCTGCGCGCCACCGGCCCGGACACCCTGGCCGTGCACCTCGCCGACGAGCAGGGGCGGTCCGTCGCGGCGATCGAGTCCGTCCGGCTGCGCTCCTGGTCGGCCGCCGACCTGCGCGCGGCCGGCCGGGAACGCCCCGCGCTCGCCCGGCTGGAGTGGGCGGCGCCGGAGCAGCCGCTCGCCGGGGCGCCCGGCGGCGCCTGGGCCCTGCTCGGCGCCGACGGCCCGCTCGCCCGCGAACTCGCGGCCGGCGCCCACCCCGACTGGGCGGCCCTGGGCGCCGCGGTGGCGGCCGGACTGCCGGTTCCGGCGCGGATCGCCCTGCTGCCGGACACCCCGGCGGACGGGCAGGCGCTGCCGCGGGCCGTCCGCGAGCGGATCCGCACCGTGCTCGCGGTACTGCGCGAGCACGAGACGGACCGGCGCTTCGAGGGCACCCGCCTGGTCCTGGTCACCCGGGGCGCGGTGCTCGCCGAACCCGGCGACCGGGTGGCCGACCCGGCCGCCGCCGCCCTGTGGGGGCTGCTGCGCTCGACCGGCCGGGAGCGGATCGTCCTCGCCGACCTGGACGGGCACGAGGCCTCCCCCCAGGCCCTGGCGGCAGCCGTGGACGCGGGCCTGACCGAGTTCGCCGTCCGGGCCGGGCAGGTCCTCGTGCCGGTGCTCGGCCGTGCGCCCGCCGTCGGCGAGCGGCAGCCGGCCCTCCCGGCGGACGGCACCGTCCTGGTGACCGGCGCCGCCGGCCGCCTCGGCGCCGCCACCGCCCGCCACCTGGTGGCCGTCCACGGCGTGCGCCGGCTGCTGCTCACCGGCCCCGGCGCCACGGCACCGCGGACGGCCGCGCTGGCCGAGGAGCTGACCGGGCTCGGCGCCGCCGTCGAACTCGCCGACTGCGACGCGGCGGACCGGGACGCCCTGGCCGCGCTGCTGGCCGCCGTGCCGGCCGAGCACCCGCTGCGCGCCGTGGTGCACGCGGCCGAAGCCCCGCGCACCGACGGCGGAGACGGCGACGACGGCTCGGACGTCGGGGCCGGACTGCGCCCGGTCGTCGACGGAGCCTGGCACCTGCACGAACTGACCCGGGGCCTGGATCTCGCCGCCTTCGTCCTGCACGGCTCCTGGGCCGGTCAGGCCGGCGATCCGGACCGGGCCGGGCAGGCCGCCGGAGCGGCCTTCCTCGACGCCGTGGCCCAGCACCGGCGCGCCCAGGGGCTGCCCGGCCTCGCGCTCGCCTGGGGGCCGTGGGCGGCCCCGGACGCCGAAGCCGACGCCGAGGGGGAGACCCGCCCGGACGGCCTGGTGGCCCTCGGCGAACGCGAGGCCCTGGCGCTGCTCGACGAGGCGCTCGGCCGCCCGGAGGCCGCGCTCACCCCGCTCGCCGTCGACACCGCCGCCGTGCGGCGCGGCGACCCGGGCGTGGCACCCCTGCTCACCGGGCTGGTGACGGACCGCCGGCGCGGCCCGTCGGCAGGACCGGCCGAGACCGGCCCCGCCGTCGCCGCCCGCCTGCTCGACCTGCCCGAGGACGAGCAGGAGCAGGCCTTCGTCGACCTGGTACGGACCGGCGCCGCCGCCGTGCTCGGCCACGCCGACCCCGAGGAGATCGACCCCGGGACGGCCTTCAAGGACCTCGGCTTCGACTCGCTCACCGCGCTCGCGGTGCGCAACCGGCTGCGCGCCGCGACCGGCCTGGCCCTGCCGGCCACGCTGGTCTTCAGCCACCCGAACCCGGCCGCCCTCGGCCGCCACCTGCGGACCCTGCTGCGCCGCGAGCACACCGTCTCCTGGGAGTCCGTGCTCGGCGAGATCGACCGGGTCGAGGCGATGCTCGCCCTGCTCGACGGACAGGACCGGGCGAAGGCGGCGCAGCGCCTGCGGGAGCTCGCCGGGGACGGGCCGCAGGACCCGGCGGAGCCGCAGGCCCCCGTCGTGCACGAGGCATTCGGTTCGGCCACCGACGAGGAGATGTTCGACTTCATCGACCGCGGTACCGATCGCTGACCACCCATCACGGGGCTGGGGCATCCCCGTCCCTCGCGGACACTCACGGAGCAGACCAACGATGGCGAACGAAGAGCAACTGCGCGACTACCTGCGGCGTGCGGCCAACGAGCTGCACGAGACCCGGACGCTGCTGCGCGACGCCGAGGACCGGTGGCACGAGCCCATCGCCATCGTCGGCATGCAGTGCCGCTACCCCGGCGGGGTCGGCTCGCCCGAGGAGCTGTGGGAGCTGGTGCGCACCGGCGGCGACGCCATCACCGGCATCCCCTCCGGGCGCGGCTGGGAGCACGCCGAGAGCGCGGCCGGCAGCGCCTACCGGGGAGGCTTCCTGGACGACGCGGCCGACTTCGACCCCGGCTTCTTCGGGATCTCGCCGCGCGAGGCGCTGGCGATGGACCCGCAGCAGCGGCTGCTGCTGGAGGCCTCCTGGGAGGCGGTCGAGCGGGCCGGGATCGATCCGACCTCGCTGCGCGGCAGCCGGACCGGCGTCTTCGTCGGGGTGATCGCGAGCGACTACCTGTCCCGGCTGCCCAGCGTCCCCAAGGAGGTCGAGGGCCACCTGCTGACCGGCAGCCTGACCAGCGTCGCCTCCGGCCGGATCGCCTACACCCTGGGCCTGGAGGGCGCGGCGGTCACCGTCGACACGGCCTGTTCCTCCTCGCTGGTCGCCCTGCACCTGGCCTGCCAGGCGCTGCGGGCCGGGGAGTGCGACCTCGCGCTGGCCGGCGGCGCCACCGTCCTGGCGACCCCGGGCGCCTTCGACGAATTCGCCCGCCAGCGGGGCCTGGCGGCGGACGGGCGGTGCAAGTCCTTCTCGGCGGCGGCCGACGGCACCGGCTGGAGCGAGGGCGTCGGCATGCTGCTGGTCGAGCGGCTCTCCGACGCGCGGCGCCACGGGCACTCCGTGCTCGCCGTGGTGCGGGGGTCGGCGGTCAACCAGGACGGCGCCTCCAACGGCCTGACCGCGCCCAACGACCTGGCGCAGGAGCGGGTGATCCGCCAGGCCCTCGCCGGCGCCCGGCTGAGCCCGGCGGACGTGGACGCGGTCGAGGCGCACGGCACCGGCACGGTGCTCGGCGACCCGATCGAGGCCCAGGCCCTGCTCGCCACCTACGGTCAGGACCGGCCGGCCGGACGGCCGCTGCGTCTCGGCTCGGTGAAGTCCAACCTCGGCCACACCCAGGCCGCCGCCGGCGTGGCGGGCGTCATCAAGACGGTGCTGGCGCTGCGGCACGGCCTGCTGCCGCGCACCCTGCACGCCGAGGAGCCCACGCCCGTGGTCGACTGGGCGACCGGCTCGGTCGAGCTGCTGACCGAGCCGGTGGCCTGGCCGGCGGGGGAGCGGGTGCGCCGGGCCGGCGTCTCCTCCTTCGGGGTCAGCGGCACCAACGCGCACGTGATCATCGAGGAGGAGCCGGCCGAGGACCGGGCGCCCGCCGAGCAGGAGAGCGCCGCGCCGTCGCCGGCCCCCGTGCCGTGGGTGGTCAGCGCGCGCACCGGGGCCGGGCTGCGCGCCCAGGCCGCCCGGCTGCGCGACTGGGCGCTCGCGCACCCCGGGGCCCGGCCGGCCGACGTGGCCTGGTCGCTGGCCTCGGGGCGGGCCGTGCTGGAACACCGGGCGGTCCTGGTCGGGTCCGACCTCGCCGCGCTGGCCGCGGAGCTGGGCGCCGTCGCGGACGGCGCCGCGGACGCGCCGCGGGGCGCCGCGCCGCGCCGGACCGGCCGCACCGCCGTCCTGTTCACCGGCCAGGGCACCCGGACCAGGGGCGTCGCGCGCGAGGCGTACGAGGCCTTCCCGGTGTTCGCCGCCGCGCTGGACGAGGTCTGCGCCGCCTTCGAGGGCGTGACACCGTTCTCCGTCCGCGAGGTGCTGCTCGGCGAGCCCGACGGGCCGTCGGCGCCGGCCGAGGACACCGGCGTCGCCCAGCCGGCCCTGTTCGCCTACGAGGTGGCCCTCTACCGGCTGTGGACCGCGTGGGCGCCGGCGCCCGACCACGTGGCCGGCCACTCGCTGGGCGAGATCGTCGCCGCGCACGTGGCCGGGGCGCTCACCCTGGAGGACGCCGTCACCCTGGTCGCCGCCCGCGCCCGGCTGATGGCCGCGCTGCCGGCCGGCGGCGCGATGCTCGCGGTCGGGGCGGGCGAGGCCGAGACCGCCGCCGTCCTGGCCCCGCTGGCCGGGGTCGGCCTGGCCGCCGTCAACGGGCCCGCGAGCGTGGTGGTCTCCGGCACCGCGGAGGCCGTCGAGCGGGTCCGCGCCGTCTGCGCGGAACGCGGCTGGCGGCACACCCGGCTGCCGGTCTCGCACGCCTTCCACTCCGAACTGATGGACCCGGTGCTGGAGAAGTTCGCCACCGTCGTCGACGGTCTGCGCCCGCGCCGCGCGGGGATCCCGCTCGTCTCCACCGTCACCGGCGCGCTCACCGCCCCCGAACGCCTGCGCGATCCGGCCCACTGGGTCGCCAACCTGCGGGGCACCGTCCGCTTCGCCGACGCGGTCGGCGCGCTGCGGGCGGCCGGGGCGAGCGAGTTCGTCGAACTCGGCCCCGGGGCCGTGCTGACGCCGATGGTCACCGAGTGCCTCGCCGCCGAGGAGGCCGACGGCACGGTCGCCGTCATCCCCACCGCCGACCGCGAGGGCCCCACCGCCCGGGGCGTCCTGACGGCGCTGGGCCGGGCCTTCGTGCGCGGCACGGCGGTGGACTGGGCGGCGCTCACCGCGGGCACCGTCACCGATCCGGCCGTGCTCGGCCGGCGCCGGGTCGAGCTGCCCACCCAGGCCTTCGAGCGCCGCCGGTTCTGGCTGGACGCGGGTGTCGGGGTCACCGACGCGACCGGCCTCGGGCAGGGCCCGGCGGACCACCCGCTGCTCGGCGCCATGGTCGAACTCGCGGACGGACACGGCTCGCTGTTCACCGGCCTGCTCTCGCTCGACAGCCACCCCTGGCTCGGCGACCACGTGGTGCTCGGCACCGTGCTGCTGCCGGGGACCGCCTTCCTGGAGCTCGCCCTGCACGCCGGTCGGCGGGCCGGCTGCGAACTCGTCGAGGAACTCTCCCTGGAGGCCCCGCTGGTCCTGCCCGAGCGCGGCGCCCTCCAGCTCCAGCTGTGGCTGGAGGCCCCGGACGGCGGCGGCCGGCGGGCCGTCGCGATCCACTCGCGGCCCGACACGGGCGACGCCGGCGAGCCGTGGACCCGCCACGCGGTCGGCACCCTGGCCCGCGCCGACGGCACCGCCCCCGCCGAGCCGCCGGCCCGGCCGCCGGCCGAGGAGGGCGGCGTCCCGCTCGACGGGTTCTACGACTGGCTCGCCGACGCCGGCGTCGCCTACGGCCCGGCCTTCCTCGGTGTGCGCGCCGCCGCCCGGCACGGCGAGGACGTGTACGGGGAGATCGCGCTGCCCGAGGCCGTCGCCCACGACGCCGACCGCTTCGGCGTCCACCCGGCGCTGATGGACGCCACCCAGCACCTGCTCGGCCTCGCGGCCTTCGCCGACCGCGCCGACCCCGGCGCCGGACCGGTCTCGCTCCCGTTCTCCTGGCGCGACGTGCGCCTGTTCGCCCCCGGCGCCGCGGCGGTGCGGGCGCGGCTGCGGCGCACCGGCCCGGAGGCCGTCACCCTGACCCTCGCCGACGCCCACGGCCGGCCGGTCGCCGAGGTCGGCTCGCTGTCCGTGCGGCCGGTCTCGGCGGAGAAGCTGCGCGCCGCCGCCACCGCCCGTCAGGACCCGCTGTACGCCGTGCGCTGGACCGCGCTGCCCCACCCGGCGCGGCCCGCCGCCCCCGCCGCCGGCACCTGGGCGGTGGTCGGGGACGACGACCTGGCCCCCGCTCCGGACGCCTCCCGGCACACCGACCTCGCGGCCCTCGCCCGCGCCCTGGACGACGGCCTGCCCGCCCCGGCCGTGGCCGTGCTGCCCTGGCCCGCCGCCGGGGCCCCGGGCCTGCCTCCGGCGCAGGCCGTGCACACCGCCGTCACCCGCGCCCTGGACACCGTCCAGACCTGGCTCGCCGACCCCCGCCTCACCGGCACCCGCCTGGCCGTGGTGACCCGCGGGGCGGTCTCGGTGGGCGCCGGCGACCCGGTGCGCGACCTCGCCGCCGCCGCGGTCGGCGGCCTGGTGCGCTCCGCCATGTCGGAGAACCCGGACCGGATCGTCCTGGTCGACCTCGACGACGACCCGGCCTCGGTGTCCGCCCTGGCCGCCGCCACCGCGACCGCCGCCGAGACCGGCGAACCACAACTCGCCCTGCGCGCCGGCACCTTGTACGCCCCGCGGATCGCCCGCAGCGGCCCCGCCGAGACTGCCGAGACCGTCGGGCCCGCCCGGCCCGCCTTCGACCCGGACGGCACCGTCCTCGTCACCGGCGGCACCGGCGCGCTCGGCGCCCTCGTCGCCCGGCACCTGGCCGAAGTCCACGGCGTCCGCCGGCTGCTGCTGACCAGCCGGCGCGGCCCGAACGCCCCCGGTGCCGCGGACCTCGCCGCCGAGCTCGCCGCCCTGGGCGCCACCGTCGAGGTCGCCGCCTGCGACGCCGCGGACCGGGCGGCCCTGGAAGCCCTGCTCGCCACCGTCCCCGCCGAGCACCCGCTGCGCGCCGTGGTGCACACCGCCGGCGCCGTGGACGACGGCGTGATCGCCGCCCTGACGCCCGAGCGCATCGCCCCCGTGCTGCGCCCCAAGGTGGATGCCGCCCTCCACCTGCACGAACTCACCCGCGACCTCGACCTCACCGCCTTCGTGCTCTACTCATCCGTCGCCGGCGTCATCGGCAGCCGCGGCCAGGCCAACTACGCGGCCGGCAACGCCTTCCTGGACGCCCTCGCCCAGCACCGGCGGGCGGCCGGCCTGCCCGGCGTCTCGCTGGCCTGGGGCCTGTGGGAGGAGGAGAGCGGCCTGATGCGGGAGGACTTCAGCGCCACCGACCGCCACCGCATCGACCGCAGCGGCGTGCTCGCGCTCTCCGCCGAGCAGGGCCTCGCCCTGTTCGACGCCGCCCTCGCCCAGGACGAGGCGCTGCTCGCCCCCGTCCGGCTCGACCTGGCCGCGCTGCGCCGCTTCGACGAACTGCCGCTCATCCTCAGCGGACTCGTCCCGGCGCGGCGCCGGGCGGGCGGCGAGGAGGCCCGCCGGCTCGCCCAGCGCCTGGCCGGCCGCCCCGAGGCCGAGCAGGTCCAGCTGCTCACCGACCTGACCCGCCGGCAGGCCGCCGTCGTGCTCGGACACTCCGGCCCCGAGACGGTCGGCGCCGACCGGGCCTTCACCGAGCTGGGCTTCGACTCGCTGACCGCGCTGGAGATGCGCAACCGCCTCAACACCGCGACCGGCCTGCGGCTCCCGGCGACCGTCCTGTTCGACTACCCCAGCTCCACCGCGCTCGCCCGCTTCCTGCGCACCGAGCTGCTCAGCCTGCCCGAGTACGGCCGGGCCCCGGCCGCCGCCCCGGCCCGGACGGCGGTGGACGAGCCGATCGCCATCGTCGCCATGAGCTGCCGCTTCCCCGGCGGCATCGCGAGCCCCGAGGACCTCTGGCGCGTCGTCGCCGACGGCGTGGACACCGTCTCGCCGCTGCCCACCGACCGGGGCTGGGACCTCGCCGGGCTGTACGACCCGGACCCGGACCGCTCCGGGCGCTTCTACACCCGCGAGGGCGCGTTCATGCACGGCATCGACCGCTTCGACTCGGAGCTGTTCGGCATCTCGCCGCGTGAGGCGCTCGCGATGGACCCGCAGCAGCGCCTGCTGCTGGAGACCTCCTGGGAGGCCTTCGAACGGGCCGGCATCGACCCGCTCTCGCTGCGCGGCAGCAACACCTCCGTCTTCGCCGGACTGATGTACTCGGACTACGCCGCCGGCCGGGTCCAGGACGTCGACGACGAGCTGGAGGCGTACATCGGCAACGGCAACTCCTTCGGCGTCGCCTCCGGGCGCGTCGCCTACACCCTCGGACTGGAGGGCGCGGCCGTCACCGTCGACTCGGCCTGCTCCTCCTCACTGGTGTCGCTGCACTGGGCGAGCCACGCGCTGCGCACCGGGGAGTGCGACCTCGCGCTGGCCGGCGGGGTGACGATCATGTCGACCCCGAGCGTCTTCGTGGAGTTCGCCCGCCAGCGCGGGCTGGCCCCGAACGGCCGCTGCAAGTCCTTCGCGGCCGGCGCGGACGGCACCGCCTGGGGCGAGGGCATCGGCATGCTGCTGCTGGAGCGGCTCTCCGACGCCCGCCGCAACGGGCACCCCGTGCTGGCGGTCGTCCGCGGCTCGGCGATCAACCAGGACGGCGCCTCCAACGGCCTCACCGCCCCCAACGGGCCGTCCCAGCAGCGGGTGATCCGCCAGGCGCTGGCCAACGCGCGGCTGACCACGGCCGACGTCGACGCGGTGGAGGCGCACGGCACCGGCACGGTCCTCGGCGATCCGATCGAGGCCCAGGCCCTGCTCGCCACCTACGGCCAGGACCGCCCCGAGGAGCGGCCGCTCTGGCTCGGCTCGGTGAAGTCCAACTTCGGCCACACCCAGGCCGCGGCGGGCGTGGCCGGCGTGATCAAGATGGTGATGGCGATGCGCCACGGCACGCTGCCGAAGACCCTGCACGTCGACGCGCCGACCCCGCACGTCGACTGGACGGCCGGCCGGGTCGAACTGCTCGCCGAGGGCCGCCCCTGGCCCGAGCTGGACCGCCCGCGCCGCGCGGCGGTGTCCTCGTTCGGGATCAGCGGCACCAACGCGCACGTCATCCTGGAGCAGGCGCCCGCCGTCGAGGCCCCCGCCGGGCCGGGCGCCGGGGAGCCCGCGGGCCTGGCCGGGGTGGTGCCCTGGGTGCTCTCGGCCCGCACCGAGGGCGCGCTGCGCGCGCAGGCCGAGCGCCTCGGGCAGTGGCTCACCGCCCGCCCGGACGCCGAAATCGCCGACGCTGCCTGGTCGTTGGCCGCCGGGCGGGCCGCCCTGGAGCGCCGCGCGGTGGTCTGGGGCCGCGACGGCGCCGAGATCGCCGCCGGCCTGCGGGCGGTGGCGGACGGGACGGCCTCCACCGCTCCGAACGCCGTCCCGGGGGACGCGGGCGGCCCCGGCGCCGCCGTCACCGGCCCGGTGTTCGTGTTCCCGGGCCAGGGCTCGCAGTGGGCCGGGATGGCGGCCGAACTGCTGCTCTCCAGCGCGGTGTTCGCGGCCTCGGTGGAGGAGTGTGCGGGGGTGATGGATCCGCTGACGGACTGGTCGTTGCTGGAGGTGTTGCGGGACGGTTCGGGTGCGCTGCTGGAGCGGGTGGACGTGGTGCAGCCGGTGCTGTTCGCGGTGATGGTGGGTCTGGCGCGGTGGTGGGAGTCGTGCGGGGTGCGGCCGGCCGCGGTGATCGGGCACTCGCAGGGCGAGATCGCCGCCGCCCACGTGGCCGGGCTGCTGTCCCTGGAGGACGCCGTCCGGGTGGTGGTATTGCGCGCCCAGGCGCTGCGGCGGGTCTCCGGGACCGGCGGCGGGATGCTCTCGGTCGGCCTCCCGGCCGAGCGCGCCGCCGAACTCGTCGACGGCGACCGGCGGTTGTCGCTGGCCGCGGTCAACGGGCCGTCGAGCGTGGTGCTCTCCGGAGCCGTCGAGGCGCTGGCCGCCGTGGCCGAGCGGTGCGAGCGCGAGGACGTCCGGGCCCGCTGGATCCCGGTCGACTACGCCTCGCACTCCGGGCACATGGACGCGCTGCGCGACGACCTCCAGGCGCTGCTGGCGGACGTCGCCCCGCTGCCGGGCCGGGTGCCGATGTACTCGACGGTCACCGGCGAGGCGGTCGACTCGCCCGAGCAGCTGGCGGGTTCGTACTGGTACGACAACCTGCGCGGCACCGTCCGGCTGGACACGGCGGTGCGCGCGGCCCTCGCGGAGGGGCACGCCGTCTTCCTGGAGTGCAGCCCGCACCCCGGGCTCGTCGTGCCCCTGGAGGACCTCATCGCCGAAGCCGCCACCCCCGGCACCGTGCTGCACACCCTGCGGCGCGACGCGGGCGGTCCGCACCAGCTGGTCACCGCCCTGGCCACCGCCCACGCCCGCGGCGTGCCGGTGGACTGGGCCGGCCTGCTGCACCGGCCCGGCGTGCGCCGGGTCGACCTGCCCACCTACGCCTTCCAGGGCCGCCGCTACTGGCTCGACCCGGACGGCGGGACCGCGCTGCCCGGCCGCGCCAAGCGGTCCGCCGCCCCCGGCGGCGACCCGGTCGACGGCACCCTGTGGGACACCGTCACCTCCTCCGACGCACCGGGCCTCGCCGCGCTGCTCGACGTCCCCGAGGACGCGCCGCTGCACGAGGTCCTGCCGGCCCTCGCCGCCTGGCGCACCCGCCGGCGGGCCGACACCGTGGCCCGCTCCTGGCGCTACACCGAGCGGTGGGAGCCGTGGGCGGACGCCCCCGCCGTGCCCGGCCGGCTCACCGGGCGCTGGCTCGTCCTCGCCCCGGCGGACGCCGGGCTGCGCGCCGCCGTGGCCGGCGCGCTCACCGCGGCCGGCGCCGAGGCGCTCGCCCCCGAACCCGGCGCGGTGCCGGCCGGGCGCGCCGAACTCGCCGACTGGCTGCGGGAGACCGCGCCCGCCGGCGTCCTGCTGCTGCCCGATCCCGGGCCGGCCCAGGCCGACCCGACCGCTGCCCTGGACGGGCTGGCCACGCTCGTCCAGGCCCTCGGCGACGCCGGCCTCGACGCGCCGCTCTGGTGCGCCACCCGGGGCGCGGCGTCCCCCCTCGGGGAGCCCCCGGCCAGTACGACGGCCGCCGCCCTCTGGGGGCTCGGCCGCGTCGCCGGCCTCGAACACCCGGACCGCTGGGGCGGCCTGGTCGACCTGCCCGAGACCGCCGACGAGCGCTCCTGCGCGATCCTGGCGGCCGTGCTCGGCGCCGGCTCGGCGGAGGACGAGATCGCGATCCGCCCGCTCGGCACCTTCGTCCGGCGCCTCGCCCGGTTCCCGCACGCCGAGGGCGCCCCCCGCCGGGACACCCCCTGGCACCCCGGGCGCACCGCGCTGGTCACCGGCGGCACCGGGGCGCTCGGCGGGCACGTCGCCCGGTGGCTGGTCCGCGGCGGGGTGGAGCACCT
>NZ_JBEPAM010000073.1:0-29629 GCF_040298605.1 Kitasatospora sp. NPDC001527
AGATCGAACCGCGCGGCCCCATCGAGACCGAAGCAGCCCGCCGCCTCGCCGACGACCTCAAGAACGAGTGATCACCCGATTACCCAACACTTTCTGAGGCCGCGAGACCGCCCCGACCACCGTGCCCCGTCCCGGCCGCTGCCGGGACGGGGCACACGCGGTTACCGAATCGGCGGAACGGTGATCATCGCCCCCATCACGTAGAGGATGGCGGGCAGGGCCCCGAGCACGGCGGTGACGGCCGTGAGCACCATGACCGGGCGGCGCGCGTGGCGCAGAGCCCAGACCAAGAAGCCCACCAGCACGAAGAACGCCAGGGCGGTCGCCCCGGCCACGAGCAATGCAGAGATCTGCAGCCCCATAGCAACTCCAGTGGTGACGTGCCTAGTCCTGAAGCCGGACCCACGCCGAACGACACTCAGAACGTCCTCTTGGTAGGAGAGGTGGTCGAGTGACGCGGTCCAGCGATCTGACGATAGCTCAATTCGGGTGCCGCGCAATAGGCTTCAGCGCGCACAGAAGAGTGCGGGTATCCTCGGGCTACCACCCCCGAGGACCCCGCACCAAAGAACGGCAGGACTAGGCAAGTCACTCCGCTGCCACAGGATCCTTCCAGCCGATAAACGACCGATAAACGACCACCCTGCAATCCCGCTTAACGGCCAATAAATGTGCGACTACCATGCCGGTGTGACCGTTAATCAGTTCAGGATCCTCGGTCCGGTTTCGGCTCTTCACGGCGAAGCCGAGATCGCCGTCGGCCCGCCCCAGCGACGTGCGCTGTTCGGCCTGCTCCTGCTGGCCGAACAACAGAGCGTCACCGTCGCCCAACTGCAGGACCGCCTCTGGGGGCCGGAACGTCCCGCGAGTTGCATCACCGCGATCCAGGGCCATGTGCACCACCTCCGCAGGGCCATGCGAGAGACGGGCCGTCCGGCCGCCGGAGGCCCCGAACTCGTCTCCTATCCCGGGCATTCACGGGAACAGGCCAGCTACGCGCTCCTCACCGCCCCAGCGACCGTCGACTTCCAGGAAGCCCGCCGACTCGCCGCCGAAGGCCGCGACCACCTGCTCCGCCACGCCTACAAACCCGCCCTCGCCTCCTGCCGCCGGGCCCTGTCCCTCTGGCGCGGCGAGCCGCTCGCAGGTCTGCCCATGACGTCGTACCTGACCATCGCCCGCAACGGGCTCAACGAGATGCGCCGGAGCCTGCGTCACCAGGCCGCCCGGGCCGAGCTCGCGCTGGGGCGCCCGGCCATTGCCGTCGAGGGGCTGCAACAGCTCTGGAACGAAGAGCCGCAGGACGAACACACCGCCGTCGTCCTGTCCGTGGCACTGTGCCGGGCAGGGGCACCGTCCAGGGCGTTGGCCATCATCGACGGCCAGCTGGAGCGTTGGAGGGCCCAGTACGGGATGACACCGCCCGACATGGTCCAGCACCGGAACCGCATCCTTGCCGGCACGTTCGACGCGGCACGGGACTTCGACCACACGGCAGAACCGTGGTGGTGACCACATGACCGTCGAGGCAAGAGTGCTGGGCCCGGTCCGCATCATCGTCGACGGCACGGATGTCACCCCGACGGGAACCCGCGCCAGGACCCTCCTCGCCGCACTCATGTCGGAGCCGGGTACGCCGGTTCCCACAAGCCGACTCATCGGCGATCTCTGGGGCTCCCGGCCCCCACGGGATGCGCCCGGTCAGCTGATGAGCCACGTCTCCCGGCTAAGGCGCCGGCTCGCGGAGGCGGGGGACGCCGCGCCGGCCGTCGTCCACCGACACAAGGCCTACCTCCTGGCCATCGAAGCGGGGCAGCTCGACGCCGACCTGTTCACCGACCTCGTCGGCCGGGGGCGGTCGGAGCTCGCGCACGGGAGGGCCACCGAGGCGCACCGGCTCCTGGTCCGGGCGCTGGTCCTGTGGCGGGGCGACGCCTTCACCGGCGTGCCCCTGCACGGAAGGCTCGGGGAGCAGAAGCGCCACCTGCAGCAGGCGCACACCGCCGCGCTCGCCCTGCGCGTCGAAGCCGAACAGGAGCTCCGGCCGTTCCCCGACCTGACCCACCTCAACGCCCCCTTCACCGCCACCTCGAAGAGCCGGTCCTCCCGCACCCCGGCCACGTCCCCCGCCCCGCGCGCCGCCGACCGCCCGGAGACGCCGCGCCGCGCCGGTGCGGACGACCAGCAGCCGGTCATCCGCCTCCTGGGAAGACCCCGGATCCGCCGCGAAGCGGAGGAGGTCCGCGCGGGGTCGCCCGGTCAGGCCGCTGTGCTCGCCATGCTCGCCGACCGGCCGGGAGCGCCGGTCGCAACGGATGAGCTCATCGACGGCCTCTGGGGCGAACAGCCGCCCGGAAGCGCCATGGCGATCATCCGGAACTACGTGTCCCGGCTGAGGCCCTTGCTGCGCCACGCCAGGACACCCGGGATCGCCGACATCCTGGTCCACCATGCCGGCGCATACACCCTGCACGTCGCGCCCAAGGCTGTCGACGTCCCTCTCGTGACGACCCGCGCCCGTGAAGCCTCCGCCGCCCTGTCCGCCGGCGACCCCGCCCGCGCCAGGGAACTGGCCGCCGCCGGACTCGCGTTGTGGACCGGGCGTGCCCTCGTGGGCGTGCCGGGCCCGTTCGCCGACCAGCGACGCCTCGCCCTCCACGAAGAGCTCACGAGACTGCAGGTCCTCCATGCCGAGGCCGGCATCGACCTGGGCCTCGTCGAGGACGCCGTGGCCTCGCTGACCACGCTCTCCGCCGAGCATCCACTTCACGAAGCCGTCGCCGCATTGCTCATGCGCGCGCTGTTCCTGGCCGGACGCCGCGACGACGCCCTCGCCCACCACGCCTTCACAGCCCGGATCCTGGGCGAGGAACTGGGAGTCGACCCGGGCGACGCGCTCACCTCGATACGCGATCGCATCACGGCCGCCGCGTCGGAGCCGAGACCGTCGTCCAGGAAACGGCGCCAGCTCGATTCCCGGCCTTAGGGCACGAAGCCCTGACGAAGCCCGGCCGCGTGGACCCGGTGGGACAGTGGTGTCACACTACTGGTGTCACAGTGGTGGTGCTACGGGACGGGAGGCGGGGGTGGAGGTGCGGCTGACGGTGGACGAGTTGGCGGCGCGGGCGGGGGTGACGGTGCGGACGGTGCGGTTCTACGGGACGAAGGGGCTGCTGCCGCCGCCGGTGCTGGGGGCCCGGCGGGTGGGGTGGTACGGGGCGGAGCACCTGGACCGGCTGGGGCTGATCGAGGAGCTGCAGCGCCAGGGGCTGACGCTGGCGGCGATCGAGCGGTACCTGGCGCGGCTGCCGCGGGAGACGACGCCGCTGGACCTCGCGATCCACCGGGCGCTGGTGGCGTCCTGGACACCGGAGACGCCGGAGGAGGCGGGCCGCGGGGAGGTGGAGCGGCGGGCCGGACGGCGGCTGTCGGAGGAGCAGCTGGACCGGCTGGCCGCGATGGGGGCGCTGGAGCGGACGGCGGACCCGGAGGTGTTCCGGGTGGACCAGGGGCTGCTGCCGCTGGGGGTGCGGATCCTGGACGTGCCGATCCCGCTGGAGACGCTGCTGGCGGCGCGCGCCGTGGTGGTGGAGCACAGCCGGGCGACGGCGCGGGAGCTGCACCGGCTGTTCCGGGAGACGGTGTGGAAGCCGTACCGGGAGAGCGAGCCGGCGCCGGACGACGTGGAGCGGATGAAGGCGCTCACCGACCACATCCAGCCGATGGTGGCGCAGGCGCTGGTCACGGCGTTCCAGCGGTCGTTGCGGGAGGAGCTGGGCGAGGCGGCCGCCGAGGAGCGGCGGGCCGCCCCGCCCGAGCGGTGATCAGTCCGTGAAGGTGCGCCCCTCGGCGGCGATCCGCTCCAGCAGGGCGGGCGGCGCGAACCGCTCGCCGTACGCGGCGGCGAGCTCGCGGGCCCGCGCCGCGAAGCCGGCCGGGCCGCCCGGGTAGCCGTTGACGTACTGCAGCACGCCGCCGGTCCAGGCCGGGAAGCCGATGCCGAGGATGGAGCCGACGTTGGCGTCCGCGACGGAGGTGAGCACGCCCTCCTCCAGGCAGCGCACCGAGTCCAGGGCCTCGCTGAAGAGCATCCGCTCCTTGAGGTCCTCGAACGGCACGGAGACGTCCGGGCGCGTGAAGTGCTCGCGCAGGCCCGGCCAGAGGCGCCCGCGGGTGCCGTTCTCGTCGTAGTCGTAGAAGCCGGCGCCGCCGCTGCGGCCGGGGCGGCCGAACTCGTCGACCATCCGGTCCACCACCGCGTCCGCCGGGTGGGCGGTCCACTCGCCACCGGAGGCCTCGACGGCGCGCCGGTACTCGTCGCGGATCCTGCGCGGCAGGGTGAGGGTCAGCTCGTCGAGCAGCGAGAGCACCTTGGCCGGGTAGCCCGCCTGGGCGGCGGCCTGCTCGACGCTGGCCGGGTCGACGCCCTCGCCGATCATGGCGACGCCCTCGTTGATGAACTGGCCGATCACCCGCGAGGTGAAGAAGCCGCGCGAGTCGTTGACCACGATCGGGGTCCTGGCGATCTGCCGGACCAGGTCGAAGGCGCGGGCCAGCGCCTCGTCCCCGGTCCGCGGGCCGCGGATGATCTCCACCAGCTGCATCTTGTCGACCGGCGAGAAGAAGTGCAGGCCGATGAAGTCGGCGGTGCGCCGCACGCCCTCGGCGAGCAGGCCGATCGGCAGGGTGGAGGTGTTGGAGCAGAGCAGGGCGTCCGGCGCGACGACGCCCTCGATCTCCTGGAACACCTTGTGCTTCAGCTCGGGGTTCTCGAAGACCGCCTCGATCACCGCGTCGCAGCCGGCCAGGTCGGCGGCCTCGGCGGTGGGGGTGATCCGGGCGAGCAGTTCGTCGCGCTGCGCCCCGGTGCTGCGCCCGCGGGCCACCGCCTTCGCCAACAGGCCCTCGGAGTAGGCCTTTCCGCGCTCGGCGGCCTCCAGGGTGACGTCCTTGAGCAGCACCTCGATGCCGGCCTTGGCGCAGGCGTGGGCGATGCCGGCGCCCATCATGCCGGCACCGAGCACGGCGACCTTGCGGACCGTCCGCTTCTCCACCGAAGCGGGCCGCCCGGCACCGGAGTTGACCGCCTGGAGGTCGAAGAAGAGCGCCTGGATCATGTTCGTGCTGGTCTGCCCGCAGGCCAGCTCGGTGAAGTAGCGGGCCTCGACCGCCATCGCCGTGTCGACGTCCACCTGGGCGCTCTCGACGGCGGCGGCGAGCACGTTGCGCGGCGCCGGGTAGGGGGCGCCGGCCAGTTGCTTGCGCAGGTTGGCCGGGAAGGCCGGCAGGTTGGCGGCGAAGGCCGGGGTGCTGGGGGTGCCGCCGGGGATCTTGTACCCCTTGACGTCCCAGGGCTGGACGGGGGCCGGGTTGGCCTCGATCCAGGCCCGCGCCCGGGCGGTCAACTCCTCCGGAGTGTCGACGAGTTCGTGGACCAGTCCGTGCTCCAGGGCCTGCGCCGGGCGGTACTGGCGGCCCTGCAGCAGGAACTTCAGCAGGGCGTCGGTGATGCCGAACAGCCGCACGGTGCGGACGATCCCGCCGCCGCCGGGGAGCAGGCCGAGGGTGACCTCGGGCAGGCCGATCCGGCTGGCGGGGGTGTCCAGGGCGATCCGGTGGTGACAGGCGAGGGCCAGCTCCAGGCCGCCGCCGAGCGCGCTGCCGTTGACCGCGGCGACGACCGGCTTGCCGAGGGTCTCCAGGGTGCGCAGGGCGCGCTTGATCCGCATCGACTTCTCGAAGACGGCGGCGGCGTCCCCGGGGCCGGCGGCCGAGAGCATCCGCAGGTCGCCGCCGGCGAAGAAGGTCTTCTTGGCGGAGGTGACGACCACGCCGCGCAGCCCGCCGGCCGCGGCGAGGGCGGCCAGCCGGGCCACGACGGCCTCGAAGTCGGCGGTGAACGCCTCGTTCATGGTGTTCACCGACTGGGCCGGGTCGTCGAGGACGAGGGTGACCACGCCGTCCTGGTCCTGCTCCCAGCGGATGGTGGTGGTGTCGCTCATGGGTTCTGGTCTCCGGAGGAGGTGGGGAGGAGGACGGGGGTCAGACGCGCTCGACGACGGTGGCGATGCCCATGCCGCCGCCCACGCAGAGGGTGGCCAGGCCGTAGCGCAGGTCGCGCCGCTCCAGCTCGTCGACCAGGGTGCCGATGAGCATCGCGCCGGTGGCGCCCAGCGGGTGGCCGAGGGCGATCGCGCCGCCGTTGACGTTCACCTGCTCCGGGGAGAAGCCCATCTCGCGGATGAAGCGCAGGGCGACGGCGGCGAAGGCCTCGTTGATCTCGACCAGGTCGATGTCGGCGGCGGTCAGCCCGGCCTTGGCGAGCGCCTTGCGGGTGGCGGGCGCGGGGCCGGTGAGCATGATGGTCGGCTCGGAGCCGGAGACGGCGGCGGAGACGATCCGGGCGCGCGGCCGCAGCCCGTAGCGCTCACCGGTCTCCCGGTTGCCGATGGCGACCAGGGCGGCGCCGTCGACGATGCCCGAGGAGTTGCCCGCGTGGTGGACGTGGTCGATGGCCTCCACCCAGTGGTACTTCTGCAGGGCGACGGCGTCGAAGCCGCCGGCCTCGCCGATCGTGGCGAAGGAGGGCTTGAGCGCGGCCAGCGTCTCGACGGTGGTGCCGGGGCGGATGAACTCGTCGCGGTCCAGCACCACCAGGCCGTTGCGGTCGCGGACCGGCACGACCGAGCGGTCGAACAGGCCGTCGGCCTGCGCCTTGGCGGCGCGGGCCTGGGACTCGGCGGCGAACGCGTCGACGTCGGTGCGGGAGAAGCCCTCGATGGTGGCGATGAGGTCGGCGCCGATGCCCTGCGGCACGAAGTTGGTCTCGTAGGCCGTCATCGGGTCGGCGAACCAGGCGCCGCCGTCGGAGGCCATCTTCACCCGGGACATCGACTCGACGCCGCCGGCCAGGACGAGGTCCTCCCAGCCGGAGCGGACCTTGGCGGCGGCCAGGTTGACGGCCTCCAGGCCGGAGGCGCAGAAGCGGTTCTCCTGGACGCCGGCGACGGTGTCGGGCAGGCCGGCGGCGATGGCGGCGATCCGGGCGATGTCGGAGCCCTGGTCGCCGACCGGGCTGACCACGCCGAGCACGATGTCGTCGATCGCCGCCGGGTCCAAGTCCGGGAAGCGGCGGCGGATTTCGTGGATCAGGCCGACGACCAGGTCGATCGGCTTGGTGCCGTGCAGGGAGCCGGTGGCCTTGCCCCGGCCGCGCGGGGTGCGGATCGCGTCGTAGACGTACGCTTCGGTGGTCACGGTGGGGAGCCTTTCGGGGCGGGGGTTGGACGCCGGAGAGCGGGGGTCAGTCGAGGAGGGAGCGGCCCACGATCTCCTTCATGATCTCGGTGGTGCCGCCGTAGATGGTCTGGATGCGGCCGTCGGTGAACGCCCGGGCGACCGGGTACTCGGCCATGTACCCGTAGCCGCCGTGGAGTTGGAGGCATCGGTCGGCGGTGCGCTTCTGCAGTTCGGTGGCCCACCACTTGGCCATCGAGGCGTCCGCCGGGGTCAGCGCGCAGCGGTTGTGCTCGGTGATGCAGCGGTCGACGAACGCGCGGGTGACGGCGCACTCGGTGGCCAGTTCGGCGATCTCGAAGCGGACGTGCTGGAGCTTGGCCAGCGGGCGGCCGAACGCCTCGCGCTGCTTGACGTAGGCGGTGGTGATCTCGACCAGGTGCTCGGCGCCGGCGATCGCGGCGGCCGCGATGGTGAGCCGCTCCTGGGCGAGGTTGCGCATCAGGTACAGGAAGCCCTGGTCGAGCTCCCCGAGCAGGTTCTCCTTGGGGACGCGGACGTCCTGGAAGAACAACTCGGCGGTGTCCTGGGCCTTCTGGCCGATCTTGTCGAGGTTGCGGCCGCGCTCGAAGCCGGGCATGCCGCGCTCGACGACCAGCAGGCTCAGGCCGTGCGCGCCGCCCTCGGGGGTGGTGCGGGCGACCACGACCACCAGGTCGGCGAGGATGCCGTTGGAGATGAAGGTCTTGGCGCCGCTGAGCAGGAAGTGGTCGCCCCGGTCGACCGCCCGGGTGCGGATGCCCTGGAGGTCGGAGCCGGTGCCGGGCTCGGTCATCGCGATGGCGGTGATCAGCTCGCCGGTGCAGAAGCCCGGCAGCCAGCGGCGCTTCTGCTCCTCGGTGGCGAGCGAGGTGAGGTAGGGGCCGATGATGTCGTTGTGCAGGCCGAGCGCCAGGCCGGAGGCGCCGGCCCGGGCGAACTCCTCGGCGAGCACGGCGGCGTAGCGGAAGTCGGCGGTGCCCCCGCCGCCGTACTCCTCGGGGACGGCAAGCCCGAGCAGGCCCTGCCGGCCGGCCGCCAGCCAGGCCTCGCGGTCGACGATGCCGGCCTTCTCCCAGCGGTCGTAGTGCGGCAGCACCTCCTTGGCGAGGTAGGCCCGGACGGTGGCCCGGAAGTCCTCGTGCTCGTCGGTGAAGAGGTCGCGTTGCACGGCAGTCTCCTTGGCGGGGTCGGAGGTTCAGGCGGTCGGCGGCCGGCCGAGTGAGGGCACGCCCCAGTCGGCGGCGACCTCGGCGGTGTCGGCGCCCGGCCGGGCGGGCGGGCGGCGCAGCGTGCCGGGGGTGGCGGAGAACCGCGGGGCGGGGGCGGGCTGGGTGACGCCGTCCACCTCGACGTAGCTCGCGCGGCTCGCCAGGTGCGGATGGGCGTGTGCCTGACGCATCGTCAGCACCGGTTCCACGCAGGCGTCGGAGCCCGCGAAGACGGCCTCCCAGGCGGCGCGGGGGCGGGTGGCGAAGCGGGCGGCGATCCGGGCGCGCAGTTCGGGCCAGCGGTCGGTCTCCCACTGGCCGGGCGCGTCGGGGCCGAGTTCCAGCAGCCGGGCGAACTCGGCGTAGAACTGCGGCTCCAGGGCGCCGACGGCGAGGTGGCCGCCGTCGGCGGCGGGGTAGACGGCGTAGAACGGCGCGCCGCCGTCGAGCAGGTTGACGCCGCGCCGGTCCTGCCACTGCCCGCCGGCGAGCAGGCCCTGGAGGACGGCGGTGAGGTGGGCGGCGCCGTCGACGACGGCGGCGTCGACGACCTGCCCGGTGCCGGTGGCGCGGGCGTGGTGGAGGGCGGCGAGCAGGCCGACGACCAGGTAGAGCGAGCCGCCGGCGTAGTCGCCGAGCAGGTTGGCGGGCAGCGCGGGCGGGGCCTCGGGCGTGTCCGCGGCGGTGGCCGGCGCGACCAGGCCGAGGACGCCGGCCACCGCCGTGTACCCGATGTCGTGCCCGGCCCGGGCGGCCAGCGGCCCGTGCTGGCCCCAGCCGGTCATCCGCCCGTACACCAGCGCGGGGTTGCGGGCCAGGCAGGCCTCGGGGCCGACGCCCAGGCGCTCGGCGACGCCGGGCCGGTAGCCCTCGATCAGCAGGTCGGCGCGGGCGGCCAGGTCGAGCACCCGGCCGGGCCCGTCGGGGGACTTGAGGTCGACGACCACCGAGCGCTTGTTGCGGCCCGCGACGTCGAAGGCCGGGTCGATGCCGAGCGGCGGGGGCTCGGGCCGGTCGACCCGGACGACGTCGGCGCCGAGGTCGCCCAGCAGCATCGCGGCGAACGGCCCGGGGCCGATCCCGGCGAGTTCGACCACGCGGACGCCGGCCAGCGGTCCGCCGCGCTCGCTCCCGCCGCTGTCACGTTCGGACGCCACTGCCCCTCCGGGAATCGACGAAGTCTGACAGTAAAGCTGTCACACTCGCGATGATAGGGAAGCGACCGTTCAGTAACAAGACCTTCCGGACGCGGCCCGGCCCTCGCCCCGGCCCTCGGTCCGGACCCCTGACGCGACCTTGACGCGCACCGCGCAACCGCCGCCGCGGAGGGTGGGTCCGTACACCGACGGACCCGCCGGGTACCGTCGTCCCCGGCGGGGGGCTGCTGACCTCCCGTCGGATCCGGAGGAAGGAAGAGCAGCCGCACATGGTCTACCCAGGGTTCACCACCGGGCCGGTCGCGCCCAGTTCGTCCCCGTTCGCCAACCCCACACCCCGGCCCACCCCGGCCCCCGGCCCGACCCCGGCCCCCGCCGCGGGCTCGCCCGCCGCCACGCCGGGCCCGGTGCCGTCGCCCTCCCCCGGTGTGAACCCGTCCGGCACCACCACCCGGCTGGACCGCCCGTACGAGCTCAACGCCTCGGCCGGCATCGCCCGCCAGATCGCCGCCGACCTCGACAAGGCCAACGGCAAGGGCGGCAACAACCTCGCCGAGCACGCCTCCACCGCCGCCGGGCGGATCCGCGGCTTCGCCTTCGGCGGCGCGCTCACCGCCTCCACCGAGCGCTGGCTCCAGCAGTGCAAGACCCTGCACGACAAGCTGACCGGCACCGCCGACAACCTGGACGCCACCCAGCGCTCCTACCGGTCCAACGAGACGTCCACCGCCGGCCAGTTCGGCCAGGCCGGCCGCTGAGCGGAGAGGAGCAACCCCCATGGTGTCCTTCAAGGAACTCCACGAGGCCGACTTCGCCGGCGTCACCGAGACCGCCGAGGCCTGGACGAAGATGGCCACGGCCCTCGACGGGCTCGACGCGCGCGTCGCCCGCGACCTCACCGGCACCCCGCAGCGGGCCGGCTGGGAGGGGCCCGCCGCCATCCAGGCGGGCGCCACCCTCAAGGGCGTCGACACCGACGTCACCCAGGCCGCCGGCGTCGCCAAGGCGCTCGCCGCGATCATCCGCGACGCGGCCGCCGACTTCACCGCCGCCCGCAAGGACCTCGACGCCGCGATCCACGACGCCGAGTCCCAGACCATGACGGTCGGCGCCGACGGCGAGGTCCGCTGGCCGCCGATGCCCGGCTCGCGCAACGACCCGGACGCCGGCCCGGCGATCAAGAAGTACGACGACGAGATGAAGGCCAAGGCGGAGGCGATATCCGCCCGGCTCACCAAGGCCGTGCAGCAGGCCACCGCCGCCGACCAGCGCGCCACCGTCGCCCTGCAGACCGACGTCGGCACCAGCACCACCGCGTTCAACGCCAAGCCCTACGGCGGCGGCGACACCGCCGACGCCCGGCGCGCCGCCGACCTGCTGTCCAAGGCCGGCAGCCTCTCCGACACCGAGCTCCAGCGGCTGCAGAACCTGATGGCCTCCGGCTCGGGCTCCAAGGAGTTCTCCACCAGCCTGCTCAACACCCTCAACGCGGGCGGCCACGGCGGCCCCGAGGCGCTGCTCGACTACGCCAAGGTCTACGGCGACCTCGCCCGGGGCAACCACAACGCCCAGCAGTACCAGGACGTCCACGGCAGCCTCGGCCAGGTGCTCGCCACCGCCACCAGGGACGGCGGCATGGGCCGGGCCTGGGAGGACGAGCTGCTCAAGGCCGCCCGCAAGCCGGGCGGCTCGGCCGCCGGGTACAACGAGAACTACCGGACGCTCACCGAGCTGATGGGCGCCGAGGGTGACTTCGACAAGCCGTTCCTGACGAAGGTCGGCAACGACCTGGTCGACTACGAGCGCGGCAGCAAGCTCAAGGGCGAGGAGCTCTGGGGCCCCGACTACTCCGCCGTCACCGGCCGCCAGGGCGACCCGATGCGCGGCCTGATGAAGGCGATGAGCCACAACCCGGAGGCGTCCAAGGAGTTCCTCGACCCCGGCGCCAGCAAGAACCTCGACTACCTGCTCAAGGAGCGCAGCTGGCCCAACCAGGGCTACGAGCACCAGCAGACCGACACCCTCGCCCGGGACACCTCGCGCGGCGCGTTCGGCGACGCCCTCCAGGCCGCCACCACCGGCCGGGACCCGCACGGCGACCAGCCGCCGGTCCGCCCGCACGACGAGGCGATGGCACGGATCATGTCCGAGACCGTCACCCACTTCGGCGGCGACAAGGCCGGCCACGAGAACGAACTGCCCGCCGCCCTGCGCCGCCCGCTCGGCGAGATGATCGCCGACTACGCCGCCGACACCTACGAGATCCTCGGCAAGGAGACCGGCGGCACCTCCGAGACCAGCAGGCTCACCATCGGCCGGGAGCAGCTGCTGCGGACCGTCCGCGGCGTCGCCGAGGACCCCGAGGCGTTCAAGCTCGTGCACTACGCGGAGAGCCAGGAGGTCGCCAAGCGGCTGAACGACTACCCCGTCGAGGCCTTCCAGCCGGACCAGACCGGCCGCCCGAACCACCGGATCCAGGGGTTCACCCGCGAGGCCGGCGAGGTGATGGGCACGCTCAGCGGCGTACGCACCGACGTCATCGCCGACCACCGGGACGACGCGATCTTCCGCAACAACTGGAACGCCAAGATGGACTACCACGTGCTCGGCGCGCCGGTCACCGGTCTGCCGGTGGTCGGCGACACGATCCAGCGCCTGGTGGACGTCGGTACCTCCGCCTACGCCAACAACCTCAACAACGACGAGAGCCTGAAGGCCACCGAGCAGATCTCGGACACCTTCCGGGCCGGCGACGAGCAGCTCAAGGCGATGATCCGGGCCCGCGCGCTGGCCGCCGGCATCCCGGAGAGCGAGGTCAACGCCACCGGCGGCGTCACCACGACGCTGCTGGCCGACGTCAACACGAGCTACCAGACCGGCGTCGACGACGCGTACCGCCGGGCCCTCGGGCGGAGCTGATGGACGAAGCGACGACGGAGCACCGGCCGGTCCGCGACCGGGTCGACGAGGCACTGAGCGGGCGCGGGTTCACCACCCGGGCACTGCGGCTGCGGGCGGCCGGCGTGCTGCTGGCGATCACCGCCGGGGTGTCCGGGGTGCTGCTGTACAACCTCACCAACGTCTTCGGGCCGGACAGCGTCTGCGGGGGCGCGGCGAGCGCCGACGCCGTGCACGCCGCCCTCGGGCCGGGGCGGATCAGCGAGGAGAAGTCCGCCGGCTACGTCCCGACCGCCGTCGACCCGGCGCAGTACTGCCGCGCCACGGTGGACTTCGGCCTGTTCGGGGACACCGGGCAGAGCGTCTCGTTCGGGCTCTCCGTGACCCGGAGCGCGGGCGCCGAGTCCCGCCCGGCGGCGCGGCTGTTCGCCGAGGGCGGCGCGGTGGGCGCGGTGACGCCGGGCGGCGCGTGGGCGCTGCTCCCGGAGGGCTGTCCCACCGGCCTGCGGGCCTCGGTCGGCACCGGGCACGACGGGAAGGACGGCGACCACGCGGAAGGGATCGCCCGGCTCGCGGTCGGGCTCGCGGGCCTGGCCGCGAAGGACCGCGACTGCGGCGGCGCACCGCCCGCGCCGAGGACGCTGTCCCCGGTGGGCGCCGAGCAGCCGGTCGACTGGGGCAACCTCTGCGGTCTGCCCGGCATGGCCGTCACCAGGGCGCCCGACGCGGACCACGAGGAGCGGTACCGCCAGCAGGCCACCACGGCCTTCTCCCCGTTCTGGTCCTGCGAGGTGACCGACAGCGCGAGCGGGACACCCGTGGCGTCCTTCGCCGTCGTCACCGAGCCGCGGCTGGTCGACCTCCCGGCGGACAAGGAGCGCTCCACGGCGTTCGGCCGGAGCACCTGGACCGGTTCCTCGAACGAGGACGTGGTCACCACGTGCCAGGGCCGCAGGACGTACTTCCACTACTCCTGGCGATCGGCGCCCGCCCTCAGGGACCGCGTCCTGCTGCCCGACACGACGGCCGTGTGGACGCAGTTCCTCACCGCCGCCGGCAAGGCGATCGGCTGCGAGCCGATCCTCCCGTAGGACTGCCGCCTCCGCCTCGGTTCCCCCCGGCGGGGGAGGCGGATCGGGTCGCCGGAGGAGGTGCGGGCGGGCGGGTGCGCGGGAGCGTGGGGGCATGACCTCGACGCTCCCGCTCCCCTCGGCGACACCGGCCGCCGCACCCGTCGGCCGGCTGCGGGTCGTGACGGCCGGTGTGGCCGTCGCCGCGACCCTGCCCTACCTCACCCTCAAAACGCTCTGGCTCACCGGCCACCCGGTCGGGGCCGGTGACACCATGGACGACCTGTGGCTCGCCAACCTGCTCACCTTCGGCATGGACGCCATCGCCGTCCTGCTGGCGCTCGCCTTCGTCCGGCCGTGGGGGCGGCGGGCGGCGGCCGGGCTGCTGGTGTTCCCGATGTGGGTGGCGACCGGCCTGCTCGGGACCATCCTGGTGGCGGTGCCGTTGTCCATGCTCGGCACCCTGCTGTTCGGGCCCGAGAAGTCCACCGGCAACGCGGCCGGCGGGGTCTGCGACTGGGTGTTCACCGTCGTGTACGGCGGCTTCGCCGTCCAGGGCCTCGCGTTGATCACCGGCTTCCTGCTGTACGCCCGGCAGCGCTGGGCCGGCCTGCTGCGCGACCGGATCGGGGACCTGCCCGACTCCCCCACACTCACGGTGCAGCGGTCGCTCGCGGGCGTCTCCGCGCTGCTCGCCGCCGCAGTGGCGGCGGCCCGGTGCTACTGGGCGCTGGGCGGGGACGCCGGGCTGCCGGCCGAGTGGCGGGAGCACCGCGGACGGAGCCTGGACGTGATGGACGGCGTCGCGGCCGTGATGGCGCCGGCCGCGGTGACGGCGCTGCTCGTGCTGGTGTTCCGGGTGCGGCCCGAGCGGCGGCCGCGGGTGCCGCTGATGGTGGTGTGGACGGCGGCAGCCCGGGACACCGCGTGGAACACCACGACTCTCCGCCCCTCCCGCACTGCTGACGTAGAGTCTGCGCCGTGATCATGGGCGCGGGGGCCACGGACATGGGTGCGGGCGGGACGGCGGTGCGGCACGCGGCACGGCGGGCGGCGGGCGCCCTGCTCGGGCGGCGGGCCCGGCTGCGCTGGGTGCACCTGGTGCTCGGCGGCGCGCTGCTGATGCCGTACTGGCTGCTCGCGACGGTCGTCCTGGGCACGCTCGACCCGCGCAAGGACTCGCTGGTCCAGATCCTGCTCTACTTCGCCGCGCTCGGCGCCTCGCTCCCGATGGCCGCCGTGACCGCTCTGGTCCCGACCGTCCGGGCCCTGGAGGGCGCGGCGGCCCGGGCGCTGTGCGCACCCCGGCGGGCGGCGGAGGTGGTCACCGGACCGGCCCGCTCCTGGGCGGCCCGGCGGCGGACGGCCGCGTGGTTCGTGCTGCACCTGCTGTTCGGCGGCATCGTCAGCGGGATGACGCTGGCCGGTGCGCCGTTCGCCGTGATGCTCGTGCTGCGGCCGGCCGGCACCGAGGAGCTGTGGCGGTTCTGGGAGGAGCGGGGCGTGCCCGGCTGGCTGCCCGGCCCGGTGCTGGGCACCGCGCTGCTCGCGCTGATCATCGGCACCAGCGCCGGCCTCGGCGCGCTGCTGGCGCGGTGGGCGCCGGTGCTGCTCGGCCCGACCCCGGAGGAGCGGCTGGCCGACGCCGAACGGCGGGCCGCCGTGCTCGCCCAGCGCAACCGGCTGGCCCGCGAACTGCACGACTCGGTCGGCCACGCGCTGAGCGCCGTCGGCATCCAGGCCTCGGCCGCCGCCCGGGTGCTGCGCTCCGACCCGGAGTTCGCGGCGGAGGCGCTGGCCGCCATCGAGGAGACCGCGCGCGGCGCCGTCGCCGAACTGGACGCGGTGCTGGGGCTGCTGCGCGAGGAGGACGGCGACGCGGCCGGGCCCGCCGGACCGACCCTCGCGGGGCTGGACGACCTGCTGCGGCAGCTGGCCCGCACCGGGCTGATGGTGGACGCCGAGGTGGCTCCCCGACTGGACCGGCTGCCGGCCGCGCTCTCCCGCGAGGCCTACCGGATCGTCCAGGAGGGCCTGACCAATGTGCTGCGGCACGCCGGCCCGGCCGGCCCCGCGCCCGCCCGGCTGCGGGTCGCCCCGGCGGGCGGGCGGCTGGAGATCGAACTGACCAACCCGCTGGGCCGGTTGCGGGCCGGCCGGCCCGGCGGCGGGCGCGGGCTGCGCGGGATCGGCGAGCGCGCGGCGGCGCTGCGCGGCGGCTGCGAGGCCGGGCCCTCGGACGACGGGACGACATGGCGGCTGGCCGTCTGGCTGCCGGTGGGAGGAGAACGGTGAACGACAGCGGGAACGCCGGGAACGCCGGGAACGCCGGGGACGGTGCGGGGAACGCGGCCGGCGGTCCGGTCCGGGTGGTGATCGCCGACGACGAACGGCTGGTGCGCACGGGCCTGCGGGTGGTGATCGACGCCGAGCCGGACCTCAGCGTGGTCGGCGAGGCGGCCGACGGCGCCGAGGTGGTGCCGCTGGTGCGCCGGCTGCGCCCGGACGTGGTGCTGATGGACGTCCGGATGCCGGGGATCGACGGCATCCGGGCCACCGAGCAGCTGGTCGCCGGGATGGCCGAACCGCCCCGGATCCTGGTGGTGACCACCTTCGAGCACGACGACCACGTGTACGACGCGCTGCGGGCGGGGGCGGCCGGGTTCCTGCTCAAGCGGGCGCGGGCGGAGGAGATGGTGCAGGCGGTGCGGCTGATCGCGCGCGGCGACTCGCTGCTGTTCCCGGCGGCCGTGCGCGACCTGGCCCTGCGGTACGCGGCACCGGCCGGGCAGGCGGCCCGTCCCGCGCCCGGCGGCGGTCCGATCGGGCGGCTCACCGGGCGGGAGGGGCAGGTGCTGCGGCTGATGGCGGCCGGGCTCAGCAACGGGGAGATCGCCGCGGAGCTGGTTCTCAGCCAGGAGACGGTCAAGACGCACGTGGGCGGCGTGCTGGCCAAGCTGGGCGCGCGGGACCGCACCCAGGCGGTGATCGCGGCCTACGAGTCGGGGTTCGTGCTGCCGGGCTGACGGGGAACCTACGGGGGAGCCGATGGGAAGCCGACGGGGAGCGGGGGAAACGTTTCTTTCGTCCCCGTTCCACCGGCGGGTAGAGTGCGCTCCTTCCCCTCGACCGTCCGATACCTCCCGTATCGCCTGAAACGAACTGGTGACCGCATGTCAGTCCGGACCAGCCCCGCGCTCTGGTGGCGCGCCGGCATCGTGCTCTCGGCGGGCCTCGGCCTGACCCTGCAGACCGCACCGCTGGTGTACTTCACCGTCGAGAGCAACGTGATCGTGCTCGGCTACTTCGCCGGCGCCGTCTACTGGATGCTCAAGCGCGGCACCACCGACGCCCCCGCGCCCCGGCTGCGCGGCGCCGCCACCCTGTACATCCTGATCACCGGCCTGGTCTCGCACATCCTGCTGGAGCACGGCGCCAACCCGCTGCCCGGTCTGTTCGACGGGCCGGACAAGCTGCAGCACTGGTCGTCGTTCTTCCTGCACTACGTCACCCCGGTACTGGTGATGGTCGACTGGCTGGTGCTCAAGCCGCGCAACGCCTCCGCCTGGCGGGACGTGCCGCTCTGGCTGGCCTTCCCGCTCGGCTACGCGGCGGTGGTGCTCACCCGCAACGCGCTGTTCTCCAACTTCCCGCTGCCGTACCCGTACTTCTTCTTCGACCCGACCACCAAGGGGTACGGCTACGTCTGGGGACAGATCGCGCTGCTGACGGTCGAGTTCGTCCTGCTGGGCGCCGCCGTGGTCGGCCTGGACCGGCTGGGCACCCTGGTCCGGGCCCGGCTGCGCCGCGGCCCCGCCCCCGCCGGGGCCTGATCCCGCCTCCCCCGCCGGCGGCCGGCCCCCGGGCCCGGTTCAGCGCTCGGGCACGCGCCCGGTTCAGCGCTCGGGTCCGAGCCCGGGCGAGCGCCCGGATCGGCGCTCAGATCCGCCAGGACCGGATCCGGTCGGCCGCCGCGAACACGTCCGCCCGCCCCTCGGCGATGTCCCGGGCCAGCTCCACCAGCGTCCCGTACGGCGGGTCGATGCCCTCCCCGGCCGCGTGCATGTACGCGGCCGTCGTCATGCAGGCGTACAGGTTGTTGCGCACCGGGAGCGGGCGCAGCAGCACGATCGTGTGCATCAGGGTGGCCGCGCACCAGGAGGGGTCGGCGTCGTGGCCGAGCTGCGCGGTGTTCACCCGGTGCCGGGCGACGGCCGCCTGCAGCGCCGAGTAGTCCCGCACGCTGAGGTCCTCGGGCGAGGCCAGCTCCTGGACGTCGAGCAGCCAGCGCAGGTCGACCTGCAACAGCATCATCGCGGCACCCTCATCGCTCCCGCCGATCGCCGGCGCCGATCGCCCTCGCCCGCTCAGGCCGCCGGCGCGTCCTCCGGGAACTCCCGGTCGAACTCCTCGCGGTGGGCGTTCCAGAACGCCACCGCGTGGGAGACGAACACCCGGCGCTGCTGCTCCCGCACACTCAGGTCGTGCACATACGCCTTGACACTCTTGCCGTCGGCGGCGGCCGCCTCGCGGATGGCGGCGAGTTCGTGCTCCGTGTACTCGATGTTGAGTGCTGGCATGGCGCCGATGGTACTGGAGCGCACGGGAGTTGGACACCGAGCCGGTGACCCCGAGGGGGTGCCGGGGGCACGTACGCCGCCGGTCGTAGACCGCCGCGCCGGGAGTACCTCCTCGGTCGGGGGCGCGGACCGCTCCGCAGGCTGACGCGCGGCGCCCGGACCGGCCCCTACCGTCGACCCGTGGGCGGCGGAGGGGTTCCGCGGGGGAGGCCCTGAGCTGGAAACGGCGGGCAACGGCATGGGTATCGGACACCGGAGGCCGGTGGCCAGGGCGGCGGGGATCGCGGCGGTCGCGCTCGCGGTCACGGCGGGGACGATCGGGGCGGCGGGCGCGGTCGGGGCGGCACCGGACGGGGACGGCGCGGCCGAGCGGCCGGGCGTCAACCGCCTGGAGGGCGTCTGGCGGACGGACGGGTACGGCACGATCCTGGAGATCCACGGCACCACCTTCACCACCTACGACGTGACCCGGCTCGGCTGCACCCCGGGCTTCCTGAGCGGCACGCAGGTCGGCGTGCCCGGGCGCGGCGGCGCCGTGCGCTACGGCGGCCCCGGCAAGAGCTTCGGAGAACTGACCGTCACACCCCTTGGGCACGACCGGGCCGTGTCCAAGGAGGACAGCTCCGCCGGGACCAAGAACCTGTCCCGGCTGCCCGGCGGGCTGCCGGTCCAGTGCACGCAACCGGTACCGCAGGACGCGCTCGCGGTCTTCGACCGGTTCTGGGCGACCTTCGAAGAGAACTACCCGTTCTTCGCCGCCAAGGGCATCGACTGGCGGGCCCGGGGTGCGCAGGCACGGGCCACCATCACCCCGCGGACCGACACCACCGCCCTCGCCGGGATCATCGGCGGCCTGCTCGAACCGCTCGGCGACGCGCACACCTTCCTGGGGCGCAAGGCGGCCGACGGCGGCTACGACCTCGTCTTCGGCGGTCTGCGACCGGGCACCGAGGAGCCCACCGACCAGGTACGGGAGCAGGCCGGGCGGGCGGTCGCCGCCCAGTTGCTCGCCCCCGAGCGGACCTTCGGGCGCGAACGGCTGGGCGTCGGCGAACTCCCGGGCGGCATCGGCTATCTGCGGGTGAGCGCCTTCGACGGGTACATCGACGACGGCTCGTACCAGGAGCAGGCGGCCGTGCTGGACAAGGCACTGGACCTCCTGCTGGCCCACCCCGAGCGGCTGACCGGGGTGGTGGTCGACCTGCGGCTGAACGGCGGCGGCTCGGACGAGCTGGGCCTGCGGATCGCCTCCCGGCTCACCGACCGGCCCTTCCTCGCCTACCGCAAGGCGGCGCGCAACGACCCGGCCGACCCGACCGCCTTCACCCGGCCGCAGCCGATCACCGTCCGCCCCGCGGCCGGGGCGACCCGCTTCACCGGGCCGGTCGCCCTGCTCACGGCCGGCTCGACGGTGAGCGCGGGCGAGACCTTCACCCAGGCGCTGATGGCGCGGCGCCCCGCGACGGTCCGGATCGGCGAGAACACCCAGGGCGTCTTCTCCGACGTGATGTTGAAGCCGATCTCCGACGACCTGCTCATCGGCCTGCCGAACGAGAAGTTCCTCACCCCGGCCGGCACCACCTTCGACGGCCCGGGCATCCCGCCGGACGTCCGCACCCCGGTCTTCACCCCGGAGGAGCTGGCCGGGCTGAAGGACTCCGCCCTGACCGAGGCGCGGCGGATCCTCTCCGCCGGGGCCGGCCACCGCTAGGGGTGCGTCGTCACATCGGGTCCACCGCCCTCAGCGCGCCGTCCAGCTCCAGCCAGCGGGTGACGCCCAGGCCGCGCAGGAACGGCAGGTCGTGGCTGGCGACGATCAGTGCCCCCTGGTAGGCGGCGAGCGCCTGGGTGAGCTGGCGGACGCTGGCCAGGTCCAGGTTGTTGGTCGGCTCGTCGAGCAGCAGCAGCTGCGGCGGCGGGTCGGCCAGCAGCAGCGCGGCCAGGGTGGCCCGGAACCGCTCGCCGCCGGAGAGCGTGCCGGCCGGCTGGTCGGCACGCCCGCCGCGGAACAGGAAGCGGGCCAGCCGGGCCCGGATCGCGTTGTCGCCCGCGCCCGGCGCGAACAGCTTGACGTTGCCCACCACGGTGAGCTTCTCGTCGAGCAGGTCGAGCCGCTGCGGGAGGTGGCGCAGCGGCACCGGGGTGATCACCTCGCCCGCCGACGGGGCGATTTCGCCGGCGATGGTCCGCAGCAGGGTGGACTTGCCCGCGCCGTTGCGGCCGACCAGGGCGATCCGCTCGGGCCCGCGCAGTTCGAGGTCGGCGGTGATGCCGTGCGGCATCCGGACCTTGTCCAGGGTGAGCACGGTGCGCCCGGCCGGGACGGCGGTGCGGGGGAGGTCGATCCGGATCTCGGCGTCGTCCCGCACGGCCTCCTCGGCGGCGGTCAGCTTGCGCTTGGCCTCCTCCAGGCGCTCGGTGTGCATGCCCTGGAGCCGGCCCGCCGTCTCCTGGCCCTGGCGTTTGAGCTTGCCGGCGACGATGTGCGGGTCGTTGCGGGTGACCGAGCGCTTCCTGCCGTAGCTCGCGCTGCGATCCAGCCGCATCCGGGCCTCGGCCAGGTCCCGCTTCTGGCGCTGGACGTCGGACTCGGCGTTGCGCAGCAGCCGCTCGGCGGTCTCCTGCTGGGCGGCGAGGGTGCGCTCGTACTCGGCGAAGTTGCCGCCGTACCAGGTGACCTGGCCGCCCCTCAGCTCGGCGATCTGGTCGACGTGCTGGAGCAGCTCGCGGTCGTGGCTGACGATCACCATCACGCCGCCCCAGCCGGCCACCGTCTCGTAGAGCCGCTCCCGGGCGGAGCGGTCGAGGTTGTTGGTCGGCTCGTCGAGCAGCAGGACGTCGGGGCGGCGCAGCAGCAGGGTGGCCAGCCGCAGCAGGACGGCCTCGCCGCCGGAGAGTTCGCCGGTGGTGCGGTCGAGGCCGAGCCGGTGCAGGCCGAGCCGGTCGAGCAGGGCGCGGGCGCGCTCCTCGACGTCCCAGTCGTCGCCGACCGCGTCGAAGTGGCGCTGGTCGGTGGAGCCGGCCTCGATCGCGTGCAGGGCCTCGCGGGCGGCCCGGACGCCGAGCGCCTCGTCGACCCGCAGGCCGGTGTCCAGGGTGAGGCCCTGCGGCAGGTAGCCGATCTCGCCGCCCGCCCTGACGGTGCCCGAGGTGGGGGTGAGTTCGCCCGCCAGCAGGCGCAGCAGGGTGGACTTGCCCGCGCCGTTGAGCCCGATCAGGCCGGTGCGGCCGGGGCCGACGGCGAGGTGGAAGCCGTCGAGGACGGGCCTGCCGTCCGGCCACTCGAAGGAGAGGTCGGTGCAGAGGAGCGAGGTGGTGGGTTGTGCCATGGAAGCCTCCCGAAGGTCGCCGTACGTGGTCGTGGAGCAACACGGGGAGACACCGCGGGTGCGGGCGGGGACCGGGAGAGGAGGGCCGGGGGTCGTCAGAGCGACGGGGGACGCCGGACCGGCTCACCACTGAGGTCGGGCACGCGCACACTCACGGACCGCGGGCAGCGACATGGCCGGTGACAGAACCGGCGGCAGGGCTGCGGTGCGGCGGGGGCGGTGTCTCGGGACCTCAGTAGTTCAACGGCGTTCTCCTGTTCGGGCGAGTGGCAGGCATCACGCTACGGAGGGCCCCGGAGGCGTGCAACCGGTTTTTTCGGTGCCGATCACGTGCCGATCCGGTGACGGCCTCGCCCCGGACCGCTCCGGTGGCCGGAGAGCGTCCGCCGCGCGTGGCAGACTCCTCCCCTGCCAGCCGCTCGACACTCTCGCGGCCCTGGCGTGCATTCACAGGGGGAACCAACTCATGTCACCGATATCCCGGGCGACGCGTGCCGCGCTGGGCGCGTCCGTCGTCACGCTGACCATGGTCGTCGCGACGGCGTGCGGCCCGGAGAACAGCGACCCGGTCGCCGGCCCGTCCGCCGCCCAGACCGCCGCGACCACGGCGGCCACGGCGGCCACCGCGGGCTCCACCGGCAAGCCGGGCGGTCTGCCGCCGATCAAGCTGCCGACCGCCGACGAGCTCGGGAAGTGGAGCTTCGAGGACTGGGACAAGTGGGCCCAGCAGAACGTCATCACCCCGGCGGTCAAGGGCTTCTGGGACCTGCAGAAGATCCTCAAGGCCAAGCCCTACAAGCCGGGCCCGGGCTCCCAGCCCACCGGCCAGCCGTCCGCCCAGCCGACCGCCCAGCCCACCTCGGCGGCCCCCGCGGCCCCGACGGCGCCGCCGACGAGCGCCGCGCCCGCCCAGCCCGGCGGCGGCAGCGGCGGAGGCCAGAACGACCCGCAGCCCAAGCCGGTCGAGATGAAGCCCGTCGCCCACCCGTACGCCAAGCCGGCCCACGTCAACGGCAAGCTGTTCTTCCAGGACGGCAACCAGGACTACGTCTGCTCCGGCACCGTCGTCTCCGACCCGGCCAACCCGGGCCGGAGCAACCTGGTCTGGACGGCCAGCCACTGCCTGCACGGCGGCAAGGGCGGCAAGTACCACACGAACATCACCTTCGCCCCGGCGTTCAACAGCAGCGGCGCGGTCAGCGGCGGCAGGAAGGGCTCGCTCGCCGAGGCCGAGCCGTACGGCGAGTGGGGCGCCGTCGCGGGCATGATCTCCCCGCAGTGGGCGGCCGAGGCCGACCCGGAGAACGGCGGCCCGTGGAGCCAGTACGACTTCGGCATCCTCAAGGTGGCCAACCCGGACGGCAGCGGCAAGTCGCTGGAAGAGGTCGTCGGCGGCTCGGTGCCGGTCTGGTTCAACGCCCCGCGCGAGCAGATCGCCGCGGTGAGCACCTACGGCTACCCGGCCGGCAAGCCGTTCGACGGCATGGAGCTGGAGCGCTGCGAGGCGGGCAAGCCGGCCCGCCGCTCGATGGACCCGTCCCGCCCGACCATGCTGATGACCGGCTGCAACGGCACCGGCGGCGACAGCGGCGGCGGCTGGTTCGCCACCAGGGACGGCAAGCAGGTGCTGGTCTCCGACACCTCCATCGGCGGCTTCGACAACACCTGGGAGGCCGGCCCGTACCTGGACGACGTCGCCCAGCACGCGCTGGAGTACTTCTCCAAGAAGGCCAAGTGACCCCGGTCACGGCCTGAACGACGCTGAACGGCACTGCGCGGCACTGAACGGCACTGAACGACGCTGAACGGCACTGAGCGGCACTGAGCGGCGCGGCGCCGAGCGGCGCCGAACCCGCTCCGCCGGGGGCGGTGGCACCGAGGTGCCGCCGCCCCCCGGCGGCGTCCGCGCCCGCCCGCCTAGAATCGGGACATCATGAGCGCCACACTCGTCGTCAAGGACCTCGCCGCCGGCCACGGCGACCGCACCCTCTTCTCCGGCCTGGACCTGGTCGTCGCCCCCGGCGACGTGATCGGCCTGGTCGGCGTCAACGGAGCCGGCAAGTCCACCCTGCTGCGGCTGCTGGCCGGCCTGGACACCCCGGAGGGCGGTTCGGTGCGGCTCAGCCCCGCCGCCGCCAACGTCGGCCACCTCCCGCAGGAGCCCGAGCGCCGCCCGGAGGAGTCGGTGCGCGACTTCCTGGCCCGCCGCACCGGGGTGGCCGCCGCGCAGGCCGCGCTGGACGAGGCCACCCAGGGCCTGGTGGACGGCGTGCCCGGCGCCGACGACGCCTACGCGGTGAACCTGGACCGCTGGCTGGACCTCGGCGGCGCCGACCTGGAGGAGCGGGCCGAGGAGGTCGCCGACTCGCTCGGCCTCAAGGTCTCGCTGGACCTGCCGATGACGGCCCTGTCCGGCGGCCAGGCGGCCCGCGCCGGCCTCGCCTCGCTGCTGCTCTCCCGCTACGACGTCTTCCTGCTCGACGAGCCCACCAACGACCTCGACCTGGACGGCCTGGAGCGGCTGGAGTCCTTCGTCAAGGGCCTGCGCGCGGGCACCGTGGTGATCAGCCACGACCGCGAGTTCCTGGCCCGCACCGTCACCAAGGTGCTGGAGCTGGACCTGCACCAGCGGCAGATCAACCTCTACGGCGGCGGCTACGAGGCGTACCTGGAGGAGCGCGCCACCGCCCGCCGGCACGCCCGCGAGGAGTACGAGGAGTACGCCGACACCAAGGCCGGCCTGGAGGCGCGGGCCCGGATGCAGCGCGGCTGGATGGAGAACGGCGTCCGCAACGCCCGCCGCAAGTCGAGCGACAACGACAAGATCGGGCGCGCGATGCGCACCGAGTCCACCGAGAAGCAGGCCGCCAAGGCCCGGCAGACCCAGCGGATGATCGAGCGGCTGGACGTGGTCGAGGAGCCGCGCAAGGAGTGGGAGCTGCGGATGGAGATCGCCTCCGCGCCGCGCTCCGGCTCCGTGGTCGCCACCCTGCGCGGGGCCACCGCCCGGCGCGGCGACTTCACGCTCGGCCCGGTGGACCTGCAGATCGACTGGGCGGACCGGGTGGCCATCACCGGCGCCAACGGCTCGGGCAAGTCCACCCTGCTGGCCGCCCTGCTGGGCCGGCTCGAACTCGACTCCGGCAGCGCCGTGCTGGGCTCCGGCGTGGTGGTCGGCGAGGTGGACCAGGCGCGCGGGCACATCTTCAAGGACCAGCACGGTCTCGGCGGGGGGCCGCTGCTGGAGGCGTTCGCCGCCGCCGTCCCGGAACTCGCGCCGGAGGAGGTGCGCACCCTGCTGGCCAAGTTCGGCCTGAAGGCGGCGCACGTGCTGCGCCCGGCGGACACCCTCTCCCCCGGCGAGCGGACCAGGGCGGCGCTGGCGCTGCTCCAGGCGCGCGGGGTGAACCTGCTGGTGCTGGACGAGCCCACCAACCACCTGGACCTGCCCGCGATCGAGCAGTTGGAGCAGGCGCTGGGCTCGTACAACGGCACCCTGCTGCTGGTCACCCACGACCGCCGGATGCTGGACACGGTCGCGGTGAACCGGCGGATCGAGGTCGGCGGCGGCAGGGTCCGCGAGCTGTAGCCGCCAGGGACGGGCCACGGGCCGGGGACGAGGTCCAGACCTCTTCCCCGGCCCGCCGTCATGTGCTGTGCTGTCGCCCATGGTTGACAGCACAGCGCTCGACAGCGCGGTGGCGGACGCGTCCTACCCGACCGTTCCGCTCACCCCCATGACCGTGCCCGCCCACGAGGCCGAGGCCCGCAGCAGGTCCTTCCACGACGTGATGGACCAGCGCCGCACCGTCCGCGACTACTCGACCCGGCCGATCCCGGACGGCGTGGTCGAGTGGGCGGTCCGCACCGCCAACACCGCCCCCAGCGGCGCCCATGTGCAGCCCTGGCGGTTCGTGGTGATCACCGACCCGGAGCGCAAGCGCCGGCTGCGGGAGGCCGCCGAGGCCGAGGAGCGCGAGTTCTACGCGCACCGGGCCTCCGAGGAGTGGCTGGCCGCGCTGGCGCCGATCGGCACCGACTGGCACAAGCCGTTCCTGGAGGACGCGCCGGCCGTGATCGTCGTCTTCGAGGTGCACAAGGGCCCCACCTCGCCGCGTCCGTACTACACCAAGGAGTCGGTGGGGATCGCGGTCGGCCTGCTGCTCGCCTCGCTGCACCAGGCGGGCCTGGCCACCCTCACCCACACGCCGAGCCCGATGAAGTTCCTCAACGAGGTGTGCGAACGGCCGCAGGAGGAGCGGGCCGCCTACGTCATCCCGGTGGGCTACCCCGCCGAGGGGGCGCGCGTCCCGGACCTGCGGCGCAAGGCGCTCGACGAGGTAATGGTCCGCCTCTGACGCGCCCCCGGACGACGCCGGCGCGCGGCGGCGGCCGGTGGTGACAGGTACAGGACGCCGAGATAATCGCTGTCATGAATCACGTCATGCCGCCGCCGAACGGGGGCACGCCCGCATTCGTGCCCGTGCCCGCGCCCGGCGCACCCACCCCCGGCCGGCCGCCCGAACTGCTGCGGCCGGCCGAGGGGATCGTCCTGCGGCGGCGCTCCCCGGCCCAGGCGCCCGCGCTCAACGCCGCCGTCCGGGCCGACCTCGACCACCTGCGCCCCTGGCTGGAGTGGGCCGCCGAGGCACCCTCCCCCGCCCGGACCGCCGAGCTCACCGCGGCCGGCGTCGCCGCCTGGGACGCCGGCACGGACTTCATCTACCTGGCCGGCCTGGACGCCGAACCCGGCCGGGTGATCGGCTCGTTCGGCCTGCACGGCAGGATCGGCCCGGGCGCGCTGGAGATCGGCTACTGGGTGAGCGCCGCGCACGGCCGCCGCGGCATCGCCACCGCCGCCGCCCGGTCGGTCGCCGCGGCGGCGCTCGCCCTGCCCGGGATCCACCGGGTCGAGATCCACTGCGACCCGGCCAACACCGCCAGCGCCGCGGTCGCCCGCCGGCTCGGCTTCCGGCTCGACCGGACGGTCGACACGCCGGTGCGGGCGCCGGGCGAGACCGGCCGCAAGCAGATCTGGATCCAGGAGCGCCGCCCGCCCGGCCCGTGCACCGACCGGTGACGCCGAGGCCCACCGCCCCGACCACGTCCCGCCGTTCCCGCCCGATCCGCGCGGCGCCGGGGCGGCGATCCGCTACGGTGGACCCCCCGAACACCGGAGGCCCCCGTGCCGGAAGAACCGCCGCTGCCGAACTACCTCGCCTACAGCGGGGAGGACGAGGCCACCGGCGCCCGGTTCGTGGTCCTCTACCCGGGCGACGAGGAAGCCGACGACGACCGCAAGGCGCAGCTGCGCGCCATGGTCCAGCGGATGATCGACGATCTGCCGGACGAGCGGCCGCAGCCGGGCCCGGGCCCGGCGGAGACCGCCCGGCCCGCCCTGCGCCTGGTACGCGGCGACGGCTCCTGACCCTCCACGGCGCCGGAGCCGCCCGCCGCCGCTCAGTACCGCCCGCCCGCCGGGGCCGGCAGCGCGTCCAGCTCGGCGAGGTCCGCCGGCGAGAGCACCAGGTCGGCCGCCGCCGCGTTCTCCGCCAGGTACTTCGGCGTCCTGGTCCCCGGGATCGGCAGCACGTACCGCCCCTGGGCCAGCACCCAGGCGAGCGCCACCTGCGCGGGCGTCGCGCCGATCCGCGCCGCGACCGCCTTCACCCGCTCCACCAGCGCCAGGTTGGCCTTCAGCGCCTCCTGCTGGAAGCGCGGCAGCTGGCGGCGGAAGTCGTCCGCCGGCAGTTCGTCGAAGGAGGCGATGCCACCGGTCAGGAAGCCGCGGCCGAGCGGGGAGAACGGCAGGAACGCGATCCCCTGCTCCTCGGTGTACGGCAGCACCTCGGCGAGCGAGTCCCTGGTCCAGAGCGACAGTTCGTTCTGCACCGAGGCCACCGGGTGCACGGCCTGCGCGCGCCTGATCTCCTCGACGTCCACCTCGGAGAGCCCGATCCGCAGCGCCTTTCCGGCCGCCACGGCCTCGGCGAGCGCGCCCCAGGACTCCTCGACCGGCACCTCCGGGTCGATCCGGTGCAGCTGGTACAGGTCGACGTGGTCGGTGCCGAGGCGGCGCAGGCTGTCGTCGATCGCCCGCCGGATGTGCTCGGGCCGCCCGTTGCGCAGCACCCGCTCCTCGGCGTTGCCCGGCACCAGGCCCACCTTGGTGGCGAGCACCGCGCGCTCCCGGTGGGGCCCGGCCAGCGCGGCGCCGACCACCTCCTCGTTGCTGTACGGGCCGTAGATGTCGGAGGTGTCGATCAGCGTGACACCGAGGTCCAGTGCCTGCCGGATCACCCGCACCGAGTTGTCGTCGTCGCGGTTGTGGACGTCGTAGGCCCAGGTCATCCCCATGCAGCCGAGGCCGACGACCCCGACCTCGGGACCCTCGCTGCCGAGCGTGGCGTTGCGCATGACGGTACTCCTCACTGTTGTCGGCCCCGTGGCGCCGACCGCGGTCGGATCAACGGGCTACAGCCTCCCCCTTGGAGTGCGCTCTAGGTCAAGCCGTCACCGCCGGGGGGGGTGGGCCGCCGGAACCTTAAGGTCCGCGTAAGCCTCTCCATCAGCCGCCTTTGATGCACCGGAAGTTCTTGACGCCCTCAGGTGGTCTAGTCCAGGTTGAAGCTCAGCACCGCGCACTCCCCCCACTGGACCACCCTCCAACGCCGCCCGCCCCGCGCCTCCTCCCCCCCGCGCGCGGCGGGCGGCCCCCGCCCCCCCCGGGGGGGGCGTCGGCGTCGCGGTACGTCAGGGACCGGCGCGTCAGACCGGCGCGTCGACCTTCTCGGCCGGGCCGAAGTCGCGGAAGGTGCCGTGGGTGCGCATCGGGACGCCCCGCAGCTCGGTCTTCCGGTCGTAGCGGACGGTGCGGCCCCGGGCGTCGATCCACTGGTCGAGCTGGAAGCTCGCCACGCCCTTGCCCTTGTAGATCTTGTACTGCTCGGGCTCCACGGCCTTCATCCGCTCCATGTCGAGCGTGCCGGAGAGGTGGAAGCACGGCGTGCCGTCGCAGTCCTCCATCCCCTTGCGGGCGGACGGGCCGACGGCCAGCAGCGCCTTGGCGTAGCCGTGGTAGTCGGGGATCCGGTCGCCGAGCGGGGAGGTGCGCCAGCCCCCGCCGCTCTTGATGTAGGTGGTGCCGTCGTCGGTCACGATGACGGTCGGGCCGCCGTCACCGGCGCCACCGAGGAGGTCGCTGCCGCCCGCGCTCATGGACTCGGTGATCCGGCCGGAGCGGACCGGCCCGTTGAGGTTCACCCGCGCCTTGGTGGCGGCGCTGAGCGGACCGCCCTCGGTCGTGAAGTCCTGGGTGGCCGCGTACGGCGTCTTCTCGGCGAGTGCGAGCGCCTTCTCCGGGTCGATCACCCCACCCGCCGTCGTCGCGACGGCGGTGGCGGTGGGCGTGGGGGTCGGCGTCGGGGTCGGCGTGGGAGTCGGCGTCGGCGTGGCCGTCGGGGTCGGTACCGCCTCGGGCGTACTCGTGGCCGTCGTGGACACGGTCGGGGACGCGGTCGGCGCCGCGTCGTCGTTGCAGCCCACCAGGCCGACGAGGCAGGCCGCCGTGGCGGTGACGGCGAGCACGGTGGAGCGACGCATCATCAGAAGAACCCCCGGGTCGAACAAAGAGACGGGGCGCATCCTGACACACCGGCCGGTCCGTGGGCGAACCGTTTCCGCGCTCCGCCGCTCACCCCCGGGGACGGACCCTCGCGACACCCGCGTCCAGGTCGACGCCCGCCCCGGGCGGAGCGCCGGCGTGCTCGTCGTCACGCAGGACGAGCTGTGCCTGGCGCTGTTCGATCTGGACCCGTTTGTTGGCGTTGAACAGCGCGTGCAGTTCCTCGACCGCCGTCATCCCGAGCCCGCCCGCCACCGTCCCCGCCCGCGAGCGCCGACGCCCGGTGCGCAGCGCCGCCATCACGAACAGCGCGGTCACCAGCGCCGTCACCGCCAGGACCACCGTCACCACCACCATGCCCGGGCCAACGAACGCCCGGCACACGATCGTTCCGGCCGGCCCGCCCGTACAGGAAGTCGGACCCGCCGACTTCCTGTACGGGCGGGGCGGGGCCGAACCCCCCCCGGCCACCGCCACCACGGCCG